>NZ_DASWSJ010000287.1:0-33996 GCF_036402745.1 Actinophytocola sp.
CCAACCCGCCCGCGTGACTCACGCCGCCGCCCTCCCCACTGCGGGTGACCGCCGCGCCGGGTGACGTGGGCGACATCAGCTCTTCCGCGTGTCGCACGGTGGGCGACTTGCATCATGTGGCGTCTAGGCATACCGTCGACCCCAACATCTAGTAGTTACACAGCTGTAGTTAGTCCACAGGTTGGGCCTAGTTGTCCACCGGCCATCCACAAGATGATCACCAGGTGGGCTTCACGGCGGTCAAAACAGCTTCGAGGGGTGATCCTGGTGAGATGTCCGTTCTGCCGCCATTCGGACTCCAGGGTCGTCGACTCCCGCGAGGTGGACGAGGGCCAGGTCATCCGGCGGCGCCGGTCCTGCGCCAAGTGCAGCCGGCGGTTCACGACGGTGGAGGAAGCAGTGCTGGCGGTCGTGAAACGCTCCGGCGTCACCGAGCCGTTCAGTCGCGAGAAGGTGGTCACCGGCGTGCGCCGGGCCTGCCAGGGGCGGCCGGTGGACGAGGACGCGCTACAGCAGTTGGCCCAGCGGGTCGAGGAGACGATCCGCGCGACCGGCGCGGCCGAGGTGCCCAGCCACGAGGTGGGGCTGGCCATCCTCGGGCCGCTGCGCGAGCTCGACGAGGTCGCCTACCTCCGGTTCGCGAGCGTCTACCGGTCCTTCTCCTCCATCGAGGACTTCGAGAAGGAGATCGCCGGCCTGCGGGTGGCGATCGCGGAGAAGCAGCCCGGAACACAAGGGCATGAGGGGACATGAGTCGGTCGAAGCGGCGTGGCGCGGTCGGCCGGCAGCAACGAGTCAGGCAGCGGTACAGGGCACATCAGACAGTGACGTCAGGGCCGATGTCGGTGCCAGTGCGAGCGAGTAACGAGGGAGAGGGACTGGTCATGACGGAAACGGTCGGCGCATCAACGGGGCGGAGCGCCCAGGAGGCGACCGGGCTCACCGTGCGGCGTGTGCACACCACCGAGGGCGTGCACCCGTACGACGAGGTCACCTGGGAACAGCGCGACGTCGTGATGACGAACTGGCGCGACGGGTCGGTCAACTTCGAGCAGCGGGGGGTGGAGTTCCCGGAGTTCTGGTCGGTCAACGCCACGAACATCGTCACCAGCAAGTACTTCCGGGGCGCGGTGGGCACCCCGGTGCGTGAGCACTCGCTGCGCCAGCTGATCGACCGGGTCGTCAACGCCTATGTGGTCGCCGGCACCAAGCACGGCTACTTCGCCACGCCGCGGGACGCCGAGATCTTCGAGCACGAGCTCATCTGGATGCTGATGCACCAGGTGTTCAGCTTCAACTCGCCGGTCTGGTTCAACGTCGGCACCTCGTCGCCGCAGCAGGTGTCCGCCTGCTTCATCCTCTCCGTCGACGACACCATGGACTCGATCCTCAACTGGTACCGCGAGGAGGGCCTGATCTTCAAGGGCGGCTCCGGCGCGGGCCTCAACCTCTCCCGGATCCGCTCGTCCAAGGAGCTGCTGTCCTCCGGCGGCACCGCGTCCGGCCCGGTGTCCTTCATGCGCGGCGCGGACGCGTCCGCCGGCACCATCAAGTCCGGCGGCGCCACCCGGCGCGCGGCCAAGATGGTCGTGCTCGACGTCGACCACCCGGACATCGAGGAGTTCATCGAGACCAAGGCCAAGGAGGAGCGCAAGATCCGCGTCCTGCGCGACGCCGGCTTCGACATGGACCTCGGCGGCGCCGACATCACCTCGGTGCAGTACCAGAACGCCAACAACTCGATCCGCGTGTCCGACGAGTTCATGCACGCCGTCGAGAGTGACGCCGAGTTCGGCCTGCGCGCCCGCACCACCGGCGAGATCCTCGAGCGGGTCGACGCCAAGACGCTGTTCCGCAAGATGGCGAAGGCCGCGTGGGAGTGCGCCGACCCGGGTGTGCAGTACGACGACACCATCAACGACTGGCACACCTGCCCCGAGTCCGGCCGGATCACCGCGTCCAACCCGTGCAGCGAGTACCTGCACCTGGACAACTCCAGCTGCAACCTCGCGTCGCTGAACCTCCTGAAGTTCCTGCGCGAGGACGGCACGTTCGACGCGGAGCTGTTCTCCCGCTCGGTCGAGCTCGTCATCACCGCGATGGACATCTCGATCTGCTTCGCCGAGTTCCCGACCGAGCCGATCGCCGACACCACCCGCAAGTTCCGCCAGCTGGGCATCGGCTATGCCAACCTGGGCGCGCTGCTGATGGCCACCGGCCACGCCTACGACTCCGAGGGCGGCCGCTCGCTCGCGGCGAGCATCTCCTCGCTGATGACCGGCACCGCCTACCGGCGCTCCGCCGAGCTCGCCGGCGTCGTCGGCCCGTACGACGGCTACATCCGCAACGCCGAGGCGCACCAGCGGGTCATGCGCAAGCACGCCGCGGCCAACGACCTCATCCGCACCTACCACGTCAACGACTCCGCGGTGCAGCGTCTTGCCACCCGCGAGTGGCAGCGCGGCCTGAAGGTCGGCGCCTCGAACGGGTGGCGCAACGCGCAGGCGGCGGTGATCGCGCCGACCGGCACCATCGGCCTGATGATGGACTGCGACACCACCGGGATCGAGCCCGACCTCGCGCTGGTGAAGTTCAAGAAGCTGGTCGGCGGCGGCTCGATGCAGATCGTCAACCAGACCGTGCCGCGCGCGCTCAAGGCGCTGGGCTACCAGGACGAGCAGATCGAGGCCATCGTCGAGTACATCGCCGAGCAGGGCCACGTCATCGACGCGCCGGGCCTGCGCCGCGAGCACTACGAGGTGTTCGACTGCGCGATGGGCGAGCGCTCGATCGCGCCGATGGGCCACGTCCGGATGATGGCCGCGGTGCAGCCGTTCGTCTCCGGCGCCATCTCCAAGACGGTGAACATGCCGGAGGCGGCCACCGTCGAGGACGTCGAGCAGATCTACTTCGAGGGCTGGAAGCTGGGCCTGAAGGCACTCGCGATCTACCGCGACAACTGCAAGGTCGGCCAGCCGCTGTCGGCCGGCAAGGGTGCCAACAACGGCACCGCCGAGCCGGAGAAGGTCATCGAGTACCGGCCCGTCCGCAAGCGCCTGCCGAAGAAGCGCCCGTCGCAGACGGTCTCGTTCACTGTCGGTGGCGCCGAGGGCTACCTGCACGCGGGCTCGTACCCGGACGACGGCCTCGGCGAGATCTTCGTCAAGCTGGGCAAGCAGGGCTCCACGCTCGCCGGCGTGATGGACGCGTTCTCCATGTCGATCTCGGTCGGTCTCCAGTACGGCATCCCGCTGGAGTTCTACGTCTCGAAGTTCCAGAACCTCCGCTTCGAGCCGGCCGGCATGACCGACGACCCGGACGTCCGCATCGCGACGAGTGTCCTGGACTACCTGTTCCGCCGGCTGGCGCTGGACTACCTGCCGTACGAGAAGCGTGCCCAGCTCGGCGTCTTCACCGCGGACGAGCGCAACGCCCAGGTCAACACGGACTACGGCACCACGTCCGACGTGGACCTGGAGGGCCTGCGCACCTCCGTCGACGCCACCCCGACCCGCCCCGCGGTCGAGTCGGCGAAGGAGCCCGACCTGTCGGAGGCCCACAGCTCGACCGAGCTGCTGGAGCTCCACCTGGGCAAGGCCGCCGACGCCCCGCTGTGCATGACCTGCGGCACGAAGATGCGCCCGGCGGGCTCGTGCTACGTCTGCGAGGGCTGCGGCTCGACCTCCGGCTGCAGCTGACCGTCAGCCAACGTCCTCTCCCCTCATCCGTCCTTACGTCAGGGGCGGATGAGGGGAGATTTCGTATGTTCTACGACTGGGTCCAGGACTTCGAGGCGGAAGCCGAGCGCCGGCAGCAGGTCGGTGACCCGGACTGGTCCCGCGGGGCGCGGCTGCACCCCGCGGTGGTCCGGAGCGTCCAGCGGTTCCAGGTCGGCGAGTCGGGCGACGGGGCCAACCTCATCGCCAAGGCCGGTGGTGCCGGGGACGCCGACTACGCCACCGCCGTCAAGCTGTTCGTCGTCGAGGAGCAGAACCACGCGCGGCTCCTCGCGGAGCTTTTGGCCGCGGCCGGCGCGCCGACGATCGCGGGCCACTGGTCCGACACGGTCTTCGTCCGGCTCCGGCGGGCGCTCGGACTCCGGCTCGAGCTGCTCGTCCTCCTCGTCGCCGAGGTCATCGCGCTGCGGTACTACCGCGCGCTCCGCGACGGCACCACCGACCCGCTGACCACCGAGGTCGCCGGCCGCATCCTCGCCGACGAGGAGCGCCACGTCCCGTTCCACCGCCAGCGGCTGCGCGGCGCGTTCGGCGCCGCGACCCGCGTGGTGCTCGGCGGGTGGTGGTTCCTCCTGCTCGGCGTCACGCTCGTCGTCGCCTACGACCACGGGTCCGCGCTGCGCGAGCTCGGCGTCACCCGTCGCCGGTTCGTGGCCGACGTGCTCAAAGCCGCGTCGCGCTAGCTCTCGACGCGGGCCTTGAGCGCCTCGTTCAGTGCCATGAAGTCGCGCTCGGTCTGCCTGATCATCTTGCCCAGCAACGGAACCAGCAGCCCGGTGAACCGCTCGCTCTGGACGACCTCGGTCCGCCCGCCGTCGAGCGCGGTGAGCTCGAAGATGTGCTCGCCGCCGAACAAGCCGGGCAGCGGCAGCTTGCCGAGCCAGCGGAGCTCCGCGTTCTCCCGCACGGCCAGCACGGTCGGCGTGAAGGTCCGGGCCATGCTGCCGTCGCTGAGGGCCATGCGGAGCGTGAGCGTGCGGCCCGCGACGAGCTCGCCGGACGCTTCCTGGATGAACGGGTTCCACGACGGGTAGCCGGCGAAGTCGGCGAGGACCGCCCACACCGCGCCGGGCTCCGCCGCGATCACGATGGACGTGCGGATGGTACGCATCGGGCCGGATGCTAGCCGAGCAGCAGCAGGAAGGCGATCACAACCAGGGCGGCCGCGGTGCCGCCGTGCATGCCGTACGCGAGCGCCTTCGAACCGCGGTAGCGCAGCACGACGAGCATGTCGCCGGTCGGGATGAGCGCGGTGACCAGGATGAACCAGGCCAGCGTCACCGGCGTCGCGGTGATCAGCATGGTGACCGTCAGCAGGCCGATGCCGAGGTCGCGCACGCCTTTGAGGTTGAGCCAGGACTGGAACGCCTCGCGCGGCCAGTCCGGCAGGCCGAAGGTGGCCGCGCTGGCGTGCGGTGCGAGCAGGTAGCGCAGGCCGATGAAGAGGATGCCGAGAGCGCCGAGCGCGGTCAGGACGTAGCCGGTGATGATCACGAAGACTCCTCGATCTAGCGCTGCTAGGTGACGTAGCGACGTTAGCACTAGTGTTGTTAGCACGTCTAGCGCTGCTAGTATCCGGTGCGTGAGCAGGCGAGAGCGGGAACGGGCCGAGCGACACGAGCTGATCGTGCGGACCGCGCGCGAGCTGGCGGAGGCCGATGGCTGGGCGGCCGTCACCACACGCCGGCTGGCCGAGCTGATCGAGTACAGCCAACCGGTGCTGTACAGCCACTTCGCGGGCAAGGACGCCATCGTCGCCGCGGTGGCGGTGGAGGGCTTCGCCGAGCTGGCGTCGGTCATGCACCGGGCCCGCGACGCGGCCACCTCCCCGGCGGACGCGGTCCACGCGGTGGCCAAGGCCTACGTCGACTTCGCCGAGACCAACCCGGCCCTGTACGACGCCATGTTCAGCCGGGCCGCCGGCCTACCCTTCGCCCGCCCCGAGGCCCCCGCCCCACTGCGCGACGGTTTCGCCGAGCTCCAGGCCACGATCGCCCCGGTGGCCGGCGACCGCGACCAGGGCGTCCTCACGGAGGTCGCGTGGAGCACCCTGCACGGCCTGGTAACCCTCGAAAGGGACGGCCGCTTGTCCGAGGGCTACCAGGCGGCCCGCCTCGCCGCGGCCGTCGCCCTGTTGCTCGGGTAGGCCCGCGGGTGGTCAGAGGCCGCCGCTGACGCGGAGCAGTTCGCCGGTGACGCCGGTGTTCGTCGGGGAGGCGAGGAACGCGATGGCCGGCACCACCTCCGCCGGGTCCAGCAGGCGGCGGATCGGGGACGCCGACGCACGGGTGGTGCGGGCATCGGCGGGCAGCACCGCCGCGATGTGTTCGGTCAGGGTCGTGCCCGGCAGGACGGCGTTCACCAGGATCCCCGCCGGGCCGAGCTCCTTCGTCAGCGTCCGCACCAGGCCGTGCAGCGCAGCTTTCGCCGTCGCGAGCGCCGCTGCGAACGGCTGGCCGTCCAGGCCCGACGTGCCCGACACCATCACCATCCGGCCGAACCCCTGTGCCCGCATCGCCGGCACCACCGCCTGCGCCACCGCGTACGGCCCGTCGACGTTCGCCCGCAGGAACGGCTGCCACGTCGACGCCGCCAGCTCCTCGAACGCCGTCGGCGGCCACAAGGTCAGCCCTGCCGTGTCCAGCGCGTTGCTCACCAGCACGTCGAGCCGCCCCCACCGGTCGAGCACCGACGCGACCGCCGCGCGGATCGACTCGTGGTCGGCCAGGTTCAGCGGTACCGCGAACGCCTCGCCGCCCGCGTCGGCGATCTCGGCGACCACCGCGGCCGCACGGTCCACATCGGACCGGTAGCTGACCGCCACCCGGGCGCCCTCGCGGGCGAGCAGCAGGGCGGCGGCGCGACCGATGCCACGCGAGCCGCCGGTGACGAGCGCGACGCGGGCAGCGAGGTGGAGGTCCATGCGGACCATTGTGGCACTAACTGGAGGATTCCTCCAAGTAGTGCGGCCGTGTAACTTCGGCGCGGTGGTCGCCACACGCAGGGACGGGATCCAGCGACGCGACGCGCTGCTCGACGCGGCGTTGCGCTGCTTCACCGAGCGCGGCGTGCTCGCCACCGGCATCGAGGACATCCGCAAGGCCGCCGGCGCCAGCCCGTCCAGCGTCTACCACCTGTTCGGCGGCCTCGCCGGCATCGTCGAGGCGCTGCTGATCCGCACGTTCGAGCGCCTGCTCGCCCACCTCGTGGCGCGACTCGGCGAGGCCGATACCGCCGAATCCGCCGTCCGCGCGCTCGTCGACGGGCACCTCGAGTGGGTCGTCGCACACCCCGACGAGGCCCGGTTCATGTACCAGGCGATGGCGGTCGAGCTCGCCGGCGACAGTCGGGCCACGGTGCTCGCCGCCAAGGACGGCTTCAAGCGGCCGCTCCACGACCAGCTCGCGCGGTTCGACCTGCCGCCGTGGCCGCCGCTCACCCTCGAGTTCGTGCTGCTCGGTCCCGCACACGAGGCGTGCCGCCGCTACTTCGCCGGCGCGGACGTGGACCTCGACTGGATGCGCCGGCACCTGCCGGACCTTGCCTGGCGATCTCTCGACTAGAACCTTGTTCTAGAAAGTCGTTCTAGTTAGCATGGTCGCATGCGGACGGCTGTGGTGACGGGCGGCAACCGGGGCATCGGCCGTGCGGTGGTCGATTCCTTGCTCGCCGACGCGCTCTGGCGGCAGGCGGTGGAGCTCACCGGCGTGCGCGATGCCGCCTAAGCAGCGCCGCGGCGAGGAGACCACGCGCCGGCTGCTCGACGCCGCGCTCGCGGTGCACGACGAGGCCGGGCGGGACGGCTTCACCGTGCAGGCGGTCGTGTCCGCGAGCGGAGTGAGCCTCGGCAGCCTCTACCACCACTTCGGCAGCGTCGACGGCCTCGCGGCGGCGCTGTACGCGCGCTGCATGGCCGACCTGCTCGACGAGCTCGTCGCCCCACTGGAGCGCGCGCGGACCCCGCGGGGCGGCGTGCGCGCGGTGGTCACCGCGTACCTGCGCTTCGTCCAGGAGCAGCCCGCGCGGGCGCGCTTCGTCCACGCCTCCGCGTACGCCGGCTACCTGCCCGCCCACGCCGCCGCGGTCGCGGAAGCCAAGGAACCACGCATGGCCCGCATGAGTCGCTGGCTCGCCCCGCACGTGCGCGCGGGGTCCATTGTGGACCTACCGGACCCGCTTACCGAGATGCTGCTCATCGGCCCGGTCGCCGAGCTGTCCCGCCGCTGGCTCGCCGGCGCGGACATCGACCTCGCCAAGGCCGCGCGCGTGCTCCCGGACCGCATCTGGGCCTCACTCCAGCGCTGACAGCTGCTCCCACAGGAACTCGAAGACCAGCGCCCACTTGAAGGCGAGCTGCTCGTTGTCCGCGGCGCCGCCGTGCCCACCCTCGATGTTCTCGTAGTAGCGCACGTCGTAGCCGAGCTCGCGCAGCCGGGCCACCATCTTGCGGGCGTGCCCCGGGTGCACCCGATCGTCCCGGGTGGACGTGAGGACGAACGTCGGCGGGTAGGGCCGTCCCGGCCGGACGTTCTGGTACGGCGAGTACTCGCTGAGGAACGCCCAGTCGTCCGGGTCGTCCGGGTCGCCGTACTCGGCCATCCAGGACGCGCCGGCCAGCAGCTGGTGGTAGCGACGCATGTCCAGCAGCGGCACCTGGCACACGATCGCGCCGAACAGCTCCGGGTACCGGGTGAGCATCACGCCCATCAGCAGCCCGCCGTTCGACCCGCCCTGGATGCCGAGCCGTGCGGGGGTGGTGATCCCGCGGTCGACGAGATCCTTGGCCACCGCGGCGAAGTCCTCGTACACCCGCAGCCGCTGGCCGCGCTGCACCGACTGGTGCCACGTCGGCCCGTACTCGCCGCCGCCGCGGATGTTGGCGACGACGTACGTGCCGCCGCGGGCGAGCCAGCCGCGGCCGGTGGTGCCGCTGTAGCTCGGGGTGAGCGAGACCTCGAAGCCGCCATAGCCGGTGAGCAGCGTCGGGCCGGCCGGGTCCTGCGGGCTCACCACGAAGTACGGGATGCGCGTGCCGTCGTCGGACGTGGCGAAGTGCTGCTCGACGGTGAGCCCGTCGGCGGGGAAGAACGCCGGTGCCCGCTTGATGACCTCGACGTCGCCGCCGATCTCACCCCGGTACAGCGTGGCCGGCTGGGTGTAGCCGCTGGCGTTGAGGAAGTACTCGTCGCTGACGTCCGGGTCGGTGTCGAGGATGTCCGCCGAGCCCAGCTCGGGCACGCCGGCGAGCGGCGCGCGCGACCAGCCGTCCGGCCCGGGGGTGAGGACCTCGAAGCGGCTCTTCACGTCCTCGAGCGTCGCGACGATGAGGTGGTTGCGGGTCCAGGCCTCGTAGGCGAGCGAGGTGTGCGCGTCCGGCTCGAACAGCACGTCGAGGTCGCGCCCGCCGGCGAGGAAGTCGTCGAACCGCGCGGCGAGCAGCGCGCCCGCCGGGTAGGTCCGGCCGTTGACGGTCCACTCGGACCGGGTGCTGATCAGCAGCCACTCCCGGTGCGCGGAGGTGTCGGCGTCGTCGGGCACCTCGATCCGCACCAGCCCGTTCGGCGTGCGGAGGTGCTTCTCGGTCCGGTAGAAGTCGGGGTTGCGGAAGACGAAGTCGCGTTCGAAGCCTTCGGTCGGGTCGTGGTACGCGCCCACCGACACGTCGTCCGGCTTGCCCTCGAACACCACGGTGGCCTCGTCGAGCGGGGTGCCGCGCCGCCACTCCTTGGCGATCCGCGGGTAGCCCGACGTGGTCAGCGAGCCCTCGCCGAAGTCGGTGCCGACGTAGACGCGGTCCTCGTCGATCCAGCCGACCCGGCTCTTGGCCTCCGGCAGCGTGAACCCACCGGCGGCGCTGTCGACGAACGACAACGTCTCGAGGTCGAACTCGCGCACCACCGCGGCGTCCGCGCCACCGCGGGACAGTTCCACCAGCGCGCGCCGGAAGCCGGGGCGCAGCACGGCCGCGCCCTGCCACACCCAGTTCTCGCCCTCCGCCTCGCCCAGCGCGTCGACGTCGAGCACGACCTCCCAGCCGGGATCCGGCCCGCGGTAGGACTCGAGCGACGTGCGCCGCCACAGTCCGCGCGGGTGGGTGGCGTCCTGCCAGAAGTTGTAGAGGTACTCGCCGCGCCTGCGGACGTAGGGGATCCGGTCGTCGGCGTCGAGCACCTCGCGGACCTCGTCGCGCAGCTCGGCGAACCGCGGCGCGCCGGTGAGCTCGGCGACGGCCTCGGCGTTGCGCTCCCGCACCCACTCCAGGGCGGTGTCGCCGGTGACGTCCTCGAGCCAGAGATACGGATCGTCGCTCATATATCGAGTTTGCCCGGCACGTCGAGCGGCGGGTGAGCCGCCCGACGTGCCGTTGGTCACCCGCTGGTCAGGCGCGGTCGAACGCCAGCCGGATGAAGGTGTAGTCGAGGCCGGTCCGCTTCCAGTGCACCGGGCGCTCGGCGTGCTCGAGGGCCAGCTCGCCCTTGAGCACGAGCCCGTGCTTCTCGGCCGTCTTCACGAAGTCGCGGATGTCGTCCGGCGAGAAGATGTGCACCGGCTGGCCGTAGGCGGTGACGCCGGTGGTGTCCGGCGGGTCCTGGTCGTAGTCCGTGGAGACGACCAGCACCCCGCCCGGGCGGATGATCCGCGCGCTCTCGGCGAGGAACGGCTCGATCGGCACGCCGTGCTCGACCACGCTCATGCAGGTGACCGCGTCGAAGCGGCCGTCCGGGAAGTCGGTCTTGGTGATGTCGCCGTAGCGGAACAGCACCCCGTCGCGGCGCACGTCGTCGCCGAACTCGAGGTTGTTGCCGACCAGGTCGGACAGCCCGAACAGGCGCAGCCACGGCAGCACCGAGGAGTACCGCGCGGAGCCGGCGTCGAGCACCGAGGACGCACGGCCGAGCGTGTTCAGCACGGTTGCCACCGCGCCCAGGGCGTCCCAGTTCTTCGGCTTGTCGCGGTGCAGCGGAAGCTTGAGCCGCCGGCACTCGGCGACCGCCGCCTGCCACGCCGCGGCGTCGCGCAGCACGTCGGTGTGCGGCATCGCCGAGGGCAGCGGGCGCTCGCCGCCGAGCTTGCGCTGCACGGTGACCCGGCTCCAGAGCATGCGCTCGACGACCCGCTTGGCCACGGCGACGGCGGCCCCGCCCGGGGGCGCGGCCTCAGCCATTGCTGCGCCTGAGCACGAAGAGCTGGTTGGCGCCGAAGAGGAAGCGCTTGTACTTGTCGACCACCAGGCCGATCGGGGCGCCCAGCTCGGTCATCAGCTTCTTGTCGATGAGGTCCTCGTGGTCCTCGTGCGCGTGGTGGCTGAACAGCCCGACCTTGGCGCCGACGGTGTGGATCCACTCGAACTTCGGGTGCGGCGTGGTGAGCACGATCCGGCCGTCCGGGGCCAGCACCTCGGCCCACTTGGCGAGCAGCGCGCCGGGGTCCTTGATGTGCTCGATCAGCGCGAACGCGGCCACCGTGTCGAACTTGTCGTCCTTGGGCAGCTCGGTGACGAAGGTGTACTCGGGGTGCGCCTCGCGGGCGGCCTCGATGAACGTGGGGTCGTGCTCCACGCCGAGGTAGGTATCCGGCTTGCAGTACTGGGTGAGCACGCCGTGGTGCGAGCCGAAGTCCAGCACCCGGCCACGCAGGTAGGGGCGGCCCACGTCGAAGCGGCGCCGCTGGAGCCACCCTGAGAGCGACCCCCCGCGCTCGTCGTGCACTTCCTGCTTGGAACTGATGACCTTCACTTCCCTTCGATATCTACGGACGCTGGGGCGACCGGGACGCCCCGGGGGGACCGGTCCGCCCGGCTGGCCTGCCAGGCGGCCCCGGCCAGCACGAAGTCGAGAACGGTGAGCATGATGCGCGAGATCAGCGCCACGGCCAGCGCCGCGGACGAGCCGAGCACCGCGCCGAACGCGAGCACGATGGCGACCTCGCGGACCCCGGCCCCGGCCGGCGCGGGGATGAAGATCAGCCCGAGCGCGAACGCGAGCGCGAGCCCGCCGATGGCCACCGGCAGCGACCGGCCGGCCGGCGCGCCGATCGCGACCATGAGCAGCCACGCGTGCAGGCCGAGGAACACCCAGCCGAGGGCGTACCAGCCGGCGGCGGTGAGCATGCCGCGATAGGTCGGCCGCTGCTCGAGCGGCTGGCGGCGGATGAGCCGCAGCGCGCGGTCGATGATCGGGCCGACGATCCGCGGGTGCAGCAGGACGACGCAGACCGGGATGAGCAGGACCACCCACCAGTACTGGCGGATCGCGTCGGCCGCGCCGAACGGGAGCAGGAGGAACGCGGCGAGCGCGGCGGTGCCGAGCGAGAGCGCCACGCCGAGCATGCTGCCGGTGAACGTGGTCTTGCGGGACACCGCGTGGTCCTTGGCGAGCTCGGCCTGCGCGAGGAAGGACCACACCGAGCCGGGCAGGTACTTGCCGAGCTGGCCGACGAGGAACACCCGCCCGGCCTCGCGGACCGACAGCTCGCCGCCGAGGTCGACGAGCATGGCCCGCCAGGCGAGCACGTTCAGCAGCGTGCCGATGGCGGCGGGCACCACGGACGCGATGACCAGCCCCCACGACATGTCGCCGAGGGCGGTGCGCAGCTCGTCCCACCGCGAGGCGACGAAGACGACGCCGAAGACGAGCACCGCGAGGAGGAACCCGATCCGGATCCAGTCCCCGAGGCCGCGGCGCTTGACCGCGGGTTGCTGCTCAGTCACGGCCGCGGGTCCCGGACGAGGCTCGTCAGCGCCTTGAGGTAGCGGCTCCACTGCGGGGCCGAGTCGGGCTTGCGCACGGCGGAGCGGAGCCGCAGCGGCGTGTCGCCGGTGTAGAACTTCTCGAGCGCGGCGGTCAGCCCGGCCACGTCGTCCGGCGTGACCAGCAGGCCGTCGACGTCGTCGTGGACGTCGTCGGGCAGCGTGCCGACCCGGCTCGCGATCACCGGGACGCCGTGCTCGAACGCCAGGAACGCGTTGACCGACGCGGTGGCCGACCGGTACGGCAGCGCGAGCGCGTCCACGCCGTCGAAGAGCGCGGGCACCTCCTCGGCGTCGACGTACCCGCGGCGGATGGTGACCCGGTCGGCGATCCCGAGCTCGGCCACCAGGGCGTCGATGACCGCGGGCATGTCGCCCCAGAACTCGCCGGCCACGGTGAGCGAGACGTCCTTCGGGCCCGCGGCCATGGCCCGCAGCAGCACGTCGAGCCCCTTGTACGGCCGGACGAGGCCGAAGAACAGCAGCTTGCGGTGCACCTCGTCGTCGCGCGCGTTGCCGGTGGCGGTGGCGACGACCAGGGGCGCCATCTGCTCGACGACCACCGGCACCTTCGTGAGGGACCGGGCGATGTCACCCTGCGCGTCGGAGTGCGTGAGCACGCCGTCGACCCGGGTGAGCACGCCGCGGATCAGCCGCTCGTCAATCGAGCTGCGCTCGTGCGGCAGCACGTTGTGGCACTGCGTGACGACCGTGGCGCGCCGCTTGCGGCCCAGGCCGGCCAGGATCCCGCGGTAGGCGGGCATCTGCACCGGGCTCGCCACCACGAACACCACGAGGTCGTGGTCGCGCAGCCGCCGGCCGCAGGCGTACCAGGAGTCCGGGCGCCGCCAGGACAGCGTGCGGTGGGTGCCGGGGAACGGGGGCAGCTCGGGCTTCTCGACGGTCAGCTGGCCGGGGTAGAGCCGCTTGGGGTACTGGTGGGACCAGGACTCGAGCCGCACGTCGTGCCCCGCCGCCGACAGCTGGTGGGCCAGCTCGGTGGTGTACTGCGAGATCCCGCCTTTGTAGGGATGCGTTGGGCCGATGACGGCAATCCGCATGATTACTGTGTCCCTGATTCTGGGGTGTGGGTCGTGGTTCGCTGACGCCTGCGCCACCACCGCTCGACGACGACCAGCGCGCACAGTAACACAGCGGTTGCAGCGCTCAGCCAGGTCCCGGCGCCGTGGTAGGGCGACGCGTAGGACAGCCGCACGGTGTGCTGACCCTCGCCGACCGCGACCGCGACGACGCTGTGGTCGGCCGGTATCAGGTCGGCGTCCGCGCCGTCGACCGTGGCCCGCCAACCGTTCTGCAGCGCGTCGGCGACGACCAGGTAGCCGGCGCCCTGGGCGTCGACCTTCACCTCGATGGCGTCGTTGCGGTCCTCGGCGACGTCGACGGTGCCCTTCGCCCCGGCGCCGCCGCCCGTCTCCGGCGGGAGCGCGCCGAGCATGACCTGGTCGGGGTCGAGGTCACCGTCGGCGAGCATGGTCAGCTGCTTGGCGGAGCTCGGCTCGACCACGGCGGTGCCGGCCCAGCGGATGCGGGGCAGCGCGTGCGCGCGGGCGTAGATCACCGACGGCTCGGCCATGACGACGCGCAGCCCGTCGTCGGCGGGGCCGATGGTGGTGACCGCGGGCTTGCCGGCCTGGCCGGAGAGCTGCATCCCGCTGCCGCTGTTGCCGCTGTCGCTGTTGCCGCCTTCGAGGGTGAAGGTCGCGGTCAGCGGGGTGCCGGCCGGGATGTCCTCGCCGACCACCGGGATCTGCACGTCGAGCGGGTTGGCGAACTTCCACAGGTGGCGCACGCCCGTCGCGAGCTCCGTGCCGGCCGGGTCGCGCAGGCTCACCCGCAGCGTCCACGCCTGCGTGGTCGGCGCGGACACGTGGATCGCGAGCGCACGCAGCGGGCCGGTCTGCTGGACGGGCGCGGTCAGCGGCTGGTCGGGGGTGAGGGTGGCCGTGGAGCCGTCGATGGCGAGGTCGTGCGGCGTGCCGAGGACCGGGGCCGACGAGCCGCTCACGTAGTAGCGGACGGACAGCCGGTCGAGGATCGGGCTGCCGACGATGTCGGGGCTCTGGGCGATCGACGGCAGCGTCGGCGGGTCGCGGAACTGGTTGCCGGGCAGGGCTTCGATCGTCTCGCCCATGCGCTTGTCGGAGAACGCGTGGCCGCCGAGGCTGCGCAGGCTGTGGTAGCTGCTCTCGCCGGGCAGCAATGTGTCGGTGGGGCTGGCGTACCGGTCGCCACCCAGGTGTGCGGCCAGGTAGCGGTGCACGTCGGTCTCGGGATAGAAGGTGTCCCGGTCGCTGCGCACCCAGTACGGCACGGCGAGGGTGAGCGCCTGCGCGGCGATCAGCAGCGGGACGCCGACGAGCGCGATGGTCTTGAGCGCGCGCCCCCGCCCCCACCACGCGACGGCGACGCAGAGCGCGGCCCCCGCGATGAACGCGACGCCGATGAGGATCTGCTCGTCGTAGTTCGCCAGCAGGTCCGGGGTGGACTTGGCCAGGCCGCGGGCCGCGTACCAGACGCCGACCGTGCCCGCGATGGCGCCGAGCCACACGAGCGGGCCCCACACCCGGCTCAGGACCCCTGTCCGTTCTTCCTTGGTCTGGTCGTCCCTGGTCTGCCGCAGCCGGCGAAGCACCAGCTCGAAGCCGACCGCGGCGAGCACGGCGACCAGGAAGCCCAGGACGGAGCGGGTCCGGCCGACGAAGTTCTCCGAGAAGAGGACGGGTAGGCGCTGTGCCAGCGCGAGCGGCGGACCGCCGGCGTACATGAGCACCATCGCGATCGCGATGGCCGCCACGAGGAACACCCACACGCCGCGGGGGAGCAGTCCGCGGCCCGAGCGCACGGCCGCCAGCCCGATGAGCGCCAGCAGCAGGGCGGCCGCACCCACGTAGGACAGCGCCTCGACGAGGTTGGTGCCGGCGAACCACGCGGGCGGGCGCAGCGGGTCGGTCGAGCCGAGCGCCCACGGGGCGATCGCGGTGATCAGCGACCGGTAGGGGATGTGGTCGGCCGAGGTCTGGTCGCGTCCCCAGACGTAGGCGTGCGACATGAAGTAGGAGAACGGCAGCAGCTGGATCGCCGCGAGGCCCACCGCACCGGCGATCGCGGCGAGGCCGGCCGCGACCACCTTGGCGACGCGCGTCCACTGCGCCCGGTACTCGGCAAGCACCCGCACGAGGAAGTAGACCCCGCCGGCGGCCAGCGCGTAGCCGGTGACCGCGGGGAACCCGCCCACGAGCATCGCCGCGACCGCCAGGCAGACGAGGACGGCGTCGGGGACGCGGCGGCGCTGCACCAGCCGCTCCACGGCCCAGAACAGGACGGGGATGAACGCGGCGGTGCGGGTCTGCGGCCACCCGGTCCAGGCGATCATGAACGCGCTCGTGGCGAACACGAGCCCGCCCACGAGTGCCGCCGGCCGGCTCATGCCGAGCCTGCGGGCGAACAGGAACGTGCCGCCGACCGAGAGCAGGATTTCCAGCGCCTTCACCCACGCCGGCGCCAACCACGTCGGAAGGACGTAGTACGGCAGGCTCAGCGGGGAGAGAAGCGCGTTGTTCGGGACGACGCCGAGGGGGGTGCCGCCGAGCACGAACGGGTTCCACGCCGCCCCGGCACCGTGGAGGATGCTGTCGGTGAACAGCGCCGTCTGAGGGAGAACCCCGTCGGCGATGTCCTGGAGATAGGTGTTGCGCGGGACGACGCCCGCCAGCACGGACTCGCCGTACGGAGCCCACGTGGCGAGCATGTCCGTCGGCGCGAAGACCCCCTGCCCCACCAGAGGCAACCCAATCCCGACGACGATGAACGCGGCCACCGCCAGCCAGATGACGAGCGGGAGCAGCCGCCCGCCGAGCCGGTCCTGGCGGCCGTTCTCGTCGAACCGGTCGGTGTGATCGGGAGAGGTGTCGCCGGGCAGGGGGCGTTCCTCGTCCTCCAGCACTCTGCTCAAGCAACCTCCCTCAACGCAGCGAGAAGGCTATCTGCCGCCCACCCGACGGTTCAGACCGAGGGTCGTCCCCACCACGACCCTCGCGCCGACCGGGCTCCCCACGAGCCGTGTGGCTCGAGTTAGTGCCCGATACGGTCCCGCCGAGCCGCTCCCCCGACGTGCGGGCTCCCCGATGCGCGGCTCCCCCCGTCGTGCGGCTCCCCCGTCGTGCGGCTCCCCCGACGTGCGGCTCCCCCGACGTGCGGGCTCCCCGCCGTGCGGCTCCCCCCGACGTGCGGCTTCCCCCCGGAGGTGCGGGCTCCCTGCCGTGCGGCTCCCCCCGACGGGCGTGCTCGTCCCTTGGCACTGGCCACCGGGCAGCGCGGTGGCGTGGGTCAGGCGTTGTCGCCGAGGTGGCGCATCGCCTCGGCCACCTCGGCCGGTCCCAGCGGTTGCCGGGTCGTGGGTGCGCGGCCGAGGCGCGGAATCCGTCCAGCATGAACGCCAGGGTGCCGGCGCCACGCGTCCGGCGCGTGCGGACCGGTGGCCTCGATCGTGCGCGTGACGCTCCACAAAACGAACGCGAAGCCGCCCTCGTGGAAGTCCGCCCGCAGCGCACCGGACTGCTTGCCGCGGTCGAGTATCTCCAGGATCAGCCCGTGCCCTTCGCCTTGAGCGCCTCGATCTCGGTTGCGTCCTCGATCGAGCGCGCACGCAGCTACTTGTAGCCGCGGTCGGCCGCCTGCAACTCGCAGGTCTGTTCCAGAACCAGGCGAACCCCTCCCACGGGTCGGCGATTGTCGCCGCCCGCTCGGCCAGCGTCACCGCCTCCGCCACCTTGTCCGCCAGCGCAGCGTCGACCAGCGACCCGCGGGTGGGAAACCCGTTGTAGAGCGTCCCGATGCTGACCCCCGCCTCCCGCGCGATGTCCTCGAGCTTCGAACAGGCAATGGCCGGGATCCGGTTCGATCCGCCTGGCGGGCGCGGATGGCTCAGCCCACCACCGTGTCGTCCGCGTGTGCGGCGTACTCCGCGGACCGGACCTCGGCCACCTGCCGGTAGCGGGTGATTCGGTCCGTCCACTCGGTACGGACGCCGAATGCGGCGTCGGCGAAGGCCGTGTCCCGGATGGCGTCGGCTAGCTCGTCGGCCCGGTCGGGGGAGAGCACGCGGACCGGGTCGCCGATCGCGGTGGTGTGTGGCGGAACGAAGTACTCGTCCGGCAGGACGGTCCGCGCGTGCACCAGCGCACCCACCGCGACGCTCGCACCGGCCCCGATCCGCGCCAGGTGTAGCACGGTGGCCTGAGCCGCCAGGTACGCGCACCGGCCCACCGTCGCACCCAGCACCGTCGCATGTGGACCGACGAACGCATGGTCGCCGACAGACACCGGAGTGTCCACCTCGGCCACCGCCGTGGCACGCAGCACCGCGTGCTCGGACACGATCGCCGCCTCGCCCACCTCAACCCGAGAACCCTCCGCGTCGAGCACGGCGCCGTACATGACACGCGCGCCGGGCCCCACCCGTACGTCGCCCACCAGCGTGGCGTTTGGTGCCACGTACGCGGTCGGGTCTACGGACGGCTCAGCATCTCGGTGGCGGATCAGCATGTCCCGATGCTGGCCCGCGCCGGGACACCGGGCTGGCGGGAATCGGACGTGGCGTTGTCTCGTCCGGCGGTACCATGGGGCCCGACTCAGTCTCGTCGTCGATGGCTCGGGCGTGCCGCGAAACGCCTCTCACCATGGCCGAAAGGACCTCGCCTGGCGCCCGATGAGCGCCGCGCCGATGTGGGTGCGCACCAGAACCGAGCTACGCGGCCGACGCCGCGAGCGAGCGCACTCCTGCTGGGATCACCTCCTCATTGCTCCGTTGTGGCCGAAGTACGGCGTGAACCTCGGCACCCTGCTACGTACGTGCGACGCGGTGGGCGCATGCCTCGTCGTGCCGCACCGCCCCTGGATCCGCGACGCGCTCGACCGGGGCAACACGCTGCGCCGGCCGTCGTGCATCCACTGGGCGAACAAACCACTCGCCTGGCTTGCCGCACAGCGCCGGTCGGGTAGCGACATCGTCGGCGTCGAGCTCGCTGACGAGGCCATCCGGCTCGCGGACCTGCCCGCGGCCCGGCGGCGCACGGTCGTGGTGCTCGGCCACGAGAGCGACGGGATCCCGACCGAGGCCACAGTGCTGCTCGATCGCGCGGTCGAGATCCCCATGCTCGGCACCGGTCACAGCCTCAACGTGGCGGTTGCCGGCTCGCTCGTGGCCTACAAGCTCGCCGGGCTCGTCTGACCCCGCTCGGCCGCGTCGATCTCGGCGAGCAGTTGCGACTTCTGCTCCGCCGGGCAGAACGCGGCCCGCACACCGGCTCTGGCCAGGTCCGCCAGCTCGGACCGGCCGAAGCCGAAGTGTTCGTGACACTGCATGTACTCGCGATTCAGGTCCGTGTGGAACATGCCGGGGTCGTCGGTGGCCAACGTGACCGGCACGCCGGCGTCGAGCAGCCTGGGTAATGGGTGCTCGGCGAGCGAGCGCACCGCTCTGGTTCTGATGTTCGAGCTCGGGCACACCTCGACCGGGATGCCCTCGCCGGCGAGGTGGGCCAGGAGCTCCGGGTCGGCCACCGCACTGGTGCCGTGCCCGATTCGCTCCGCGTGCAGATGGCGCAGCGCTGACCAGATCGTCTCCGGCCCTGTGGTCTCACCGGCGTGCGGCACCAGGTGTAAGCCGCCATCCCGGGCCATGTCGAACGGGTCGCGGTAGCGCTCGCGCGGCACACCCACCTCGTTGCCCCCGAGCCCGAACCCGACCGTGCCCTCCGGCCGGTGCCGCAGCACCCACTCCGCGGTGGCTATGCCGTGGTGGTAGCCGAGCGAGCCGGCGATGTCGAACACCCAGGCCAGCTCGACACCGTGCCGTTCGCGGGCCAGCACCCGGCCCGCCGTGAGCGCCTCGGCTAACTCGTCCGGTTCGATGCCCATGAGCAGGTGTGGCACCGGGGTGACCGTGACCTCGGCGTAGCGCACCGTGTTGCGGGCGAGGTCGGCCGCGAGCCCGTCGACCAGTGCCGTGATGTCCGCGCCCATGGTCACCAGCCGGGTGACCTTGACATAGACGTCGATGAAGTGGCCGAAGTCGGTGAACTCGTAGAACGCGACCAGTTCGTCGCGGTTGGTGGGCACGAGCTGGTCCGGATGCCGCCTGGCCAGCTCCAGGACGGTGTCGACGGACGCCGAGCCCACCAGGTGGACGTGGAGCTCGGCCTTGGGCAGGGAGGAGACGAAATCGAACACATGACCATGCTGCCTGAACGCGCCAACAAAAATGCAACACTCGATCGGGTGATGGTGCGTGGGGATATCACGGTATCCGAATTTGGTTGGGAATCTGTTTACTGCCGAATTAACCGGTAGGTCTTCCACGTGGACGCGTGGCGTGGTCGGATCACTACGTCCCGTCGCGTTCTTCGTGGAGGTAGCTGATGCGTAGATTCCGTGTTGCCGTCGCGTTAGCCGGCGCGGTGCTCGCCTCGTCCGCCGTCGTGGTGCTCGGCGCGCCACCGGAGGCGAGTGCCGCGCCCGCGTACCAGATGCCCTTCCCCTGTGGGCAGGTCTGGGACGGTCAGACCAGGAGCGACCACAGCCCGCCCAACGCCGTGGACTTCAACCGCGCGAACGACGACGGCGACCCGGTCGCCGCGGCCGCCGCCGGGCGGGTGTCCAGGGTCGCCAACGAGGGCTCCACCAGCTACGGCCGGTGGATCGAGATCGACCACGGCGGCGGCTTCACCACCCGCTACGCGCACCTGTCGGCACAGAAGGTGGCGGTGGGCGACCAGGTCAGCCCGGGCCAGCTCATCGGCAACGTGGGCACCACGGGCGGTTCGACCGGGCCGCACCTGCACTTCGAGGAGCGCTCGGGCGCCAGCGCGGTCCGGATCTCGTTCAACGGCGCACAGATTCTCTACTGGGGTAGCCGGAGCTACACCAGCCACAACACCTGCGCGGCGAACAACTCCTACACCCCGCAGGCCGTCTGCGGCAGCGGCTACCAGGTGATCGACTGGGCGGCGGTCGGCTCGGCCGGCACGGTCTACCTGCTGTACAAGGCCGGCGCCAACTGCGTGGCGACGATCAAGTCGACGTCGCTCGGCACCGCGTCGGCCACGTCGGCGTTCCTCGAGGTGGAGGGCGCGGCGCGGACGACCGACTCGGGTTCGTTCGCCTACTACGCCGGGCCGGTCACGAAGTCGGCCGTCGGCAAGTGCGTGAAGTGGGGCGGCTCGGTTGGCTCCAGTTCCTACACCAGCCCGTTCGAGCACTGCGGATGACGTGAGTGGGGGGCCGGCGTCGCGGCGCCGGCACCCCCCGGGGGCGCGGCAGCATAGCCGTCCCCACCGACATTCCACGCCGTTCTCCACGCCGTTCACCGGAGTTGTCCACAACCGGTCCGCTTGTCCACAGCTTGCCGAAGTCGATCTCCACGCCGCCCGTTCCCGCGCAATGTGGAGGCATGACACCGCGACCGGCACCACCACCCCCGACCGAACGTTCCATCCATCTCGACGACCTGGGCGAGCTCGTCGCCAGCATTCCCAGCATGATCGGCTTCCCGCCGGTCGACTCGCTGGTGCTGCTCACCGGCCCGTCCATTCACCGGCTCCAGCTCGGCACCACGCTCCGGGTCGACCTTCCCGAACCGGAGCACGGGCCCGATCTCGTCGGCCAACTGTGCCTGGCCGCCAGCGCGAACGACGTGGTCGCGGTCGTGCCCGTGGTCATCGGCGGAGGCACCGCCGACCCGCCGGACCTCCCGTACCGCTGGCTCATCGAGCTCCTCGCGCGCGAGTTGGCCGACGTCGGCGTCGTGGTCCTCCATCCGGTCTGGGTGCGGGCGGTCGGACACGACGAGACCTGGTGGTGCTACGAGAACGTCGAATGCACCGGCCAGGTACGGGATCCGCGGGCCGCGGTGGTCAGGGCGGCCTACACGGCGGCAGGCTTTGTCACCTATGCGAGCCGGGAGGAGATGGCCGCCCACCTGGCGCCGGATCCCGAAGACGAGGTGGCGCACCGCGCCCAGCTGTTGGCCGAGCGCGCCACCGTCACCGGGCCGAACCCGCTGGAGCAGTGGCAGGCCGTGCGAGCGGCCATCGAAGCCGCTGGCACCTGGACCGAGCTCCCTGACCTGGATGACGACCAGATCGTCAACCTGGCGGAGGCGCTCTGCGAGCCGCTGGTCCGGGACAACTGCCTGGCCGCCTTGCTCACCGACCTGTCCGAACCGGCCGACCGGTTGTGGACGCTCCTCACGAGAGCCATCCCCGCACCCGAGCGGGCCGAGCCGGCCTGCCTGCTGGCGATGAACGCCTTCCTCCGCGGTGAGGGCGTCCTGGCGAACGTCGCTCTGGAGGCAGCCCTGGAAGCCGACCCGGACCACGAGATGGCAGCTCTGATCCACAAGGCCATCGAGACGTGCATGCCACCCAACGATTTCCGCGATCTGCTGGCGAAGAGCGTCGCCAAGGCCGACCTGCTCTACACCGAGGCGGAGGCGCGGGAATGAGCTACCTGCCGGGCCCGCAGCGCCAATGCCGCACCATGCCGACGACACGACGACAACCGCTCCCAGGACGAGGTCGGCCGCCCTGACCGTGGTGAGCCGTCAGTGGCCGGCGGCGCGGGAGCGGGCGAACTCCCAGGCATCGCCCACGATTCCCTCGAGGTCGGCGTGCTGGGGCTTCCACCCGAGCTCCATCTGCGCCAGCTCGCTCGACGCCACCAGCGACGCCGGGTCGCCGGCCCGTCGGCCCTTGACCTCGGCCGGGATCGGATGTCCGGTCACCGATCGGCAGGCGTCGATCACCTGGCGCACCGAGAAACCGGTGCCGCTGCCCAGGTTGTAGATCCGGTGCGTGCCGGCGGTGGCGTGCTCCAGTGCCAGCAGGTGCGCGTCGGCGAGATCGCTGACGTGGATGTAGTCGCGGATGCAGGTGCCATCGTCGGTCGGGTAGTCGTCGCCGTAGACGTGGATGCTCTCGCGCTGCCCCAGCGCCACCTGCAGCACCAGGGGGATCAGGTGCGTCTCGGTGGTGTGCCGCTCGCCGAAGCCGCTGTGGGCACCGGCGACGTTGAAGTACCGCAAGCTCACCGCGGACAGACCGTACGCGGTGGCGTAGGAGGTGATCGCATGATCGATGGCCAGCTTGGTGGCGCCATAGGTGTTGGTCGGCCGGGTGGCCGCGCTCTCGGGGATGGGCACCTGCTCCGGCTGGCCGTACACCGCGGCCGTGGACGAGAACACCAACCTGGGCGTGCCGGTCGATCGGACCGCCTCGAGCAGCCGCAGTGAGGTGAGCACGTTGCCCGACCAGTACATCGCCGGATCCTGCATCGATTCGCCGACCAGCGACTTGGCCGCGAAGTGCAGCACGCCGTCGAAGCCCTCGGAGAGCAGCGAGCCCGCCGCCTCGCCCAGCTCTGCCTGGACGAAGCGGCAGCCGTCCGGCACGGCGTCCGCGTGGCCGGTGCTCAGGTCGTCCAGCACCACGACCTCGTGGCCCGCCTCCACCAGCCGCGCCGCGCAGACGCTCCCGACATACCCGGCCCCGCCCGTCACGAGCAGCTTCACCGCGGTCCTCGCTTCCTCAGGTTCGCGGGTGGTCGCCCGCTCGGTCTTGTGGGTCAGATGTCGCGGCCGGCACCCGGCGAGGGAACCGCCGTGAACAGACCCGGCGCCGGGAGCGACCGCTCGGCGAACGCCGCGAGCACCTTGTCCCCGATGGTGTCCAGCTCCTCGTGGGGCACCAGTGCGATCGCGGATCCGCCGAACCCGCCGCCGGTCATCCTGGCACCTAGCGCTCCGGCGGCACGCGCCGCGTCCACGGCGACGTCCAGCTCGAGGCAGGACACCCGGTAGTCGTCGCGCAGGCTCACGTGGGACGCGCTGAGCAGCTCGCCGATCTCGGCGAGCCGGCCCGCGCGCAGCAGCTCGACGGTACGCAGCACCCGTTCGTTCTCGGTCACCACGTGCCGCACGAGCGGGCGCAGCTCCTCGGGCAGCCGGGCCAGTGCGTCGTCGAGGCCGGCCGGCTCGACGTCACGCAGGGCGGGCACGTCGAGCAGGTCGGCGGCGCGCTCGCAGCCCGCCCGCCGCTCGCGGTAGCCGGAGTCGGCGTGCGAGTGCCGTGCCCTGGTGTCGATGACGAGCACGTCCAGGCCGGCAGTGGCGGCGTCGAACGGGACCTGCTCCATCTCGCCGGAGCGAACGTCGAGGAACAGCACGCACGACTCGACGCAGCACAGCGAGGCGGTCTGGTCCAGCAGGCCGGTCGGGACGCCGACGAAGTCGTTCTCCGACCGCTGCACCCAGGCGGCCACCCCGGCCCGGGTGGGCGCACCCGGCTGGTCCAGCTCGACCCCGGCCAGCCCCAGCAGCGCGAGCGCCGTCGCGCACTGCAACGCATGAGAGGAGGACAACCCAGCCCCCGCCGGCACGTCGCCGGCGATCACCAGATCTGCCCCGGAGGTGAACCCCTCGTGACGCAACACCCAGCTCACGCCGGACGGGTACGCGGCCCACCCGGTGACCCCGTCGGGCTCCAGCGCGCCCACCGACACCGGCTCGGCCCGCTGCGGGCGACCGTCGTCGCCGACCGTGGTGATCGCCAGCTGCCCGTCGGTGCGGGCCCGCGCGGCCACTGCGATCCGGAACGGCAGCGCGAACGGCAGCACAAAACCGTCGTTGTAGTCGGTGTGCTCACCGATGAGGTTCACCCGTCCCGGGGCGGACCACACGCCGGTCGGTGACTGGTCGTAGAGCTTGGTGAATTCGTTCGCGGCGCGGGCCGGAACGCCACTGCGGGCGGCGTCGGACTTCTGGCCGGCTTCCGTCTCGTCGCTGGCGGTCACTTGGCGCGAGCGAGCACCGCGTGCAGCACGGTCGGCGCGACCTGGGCGGAGCTGTGTTCGCCGGAGACCTCGATGGCGTTGCCGTCGCCCTTGGACGGTCCTACGTGCACGGTCTGGCCGGGGACGACACCGACGACCTTGAGCTCGGACATCAGGTCGGGGTCGAGCTGGACGTGCTCGGCGATGCGGCGGATCTCGACCTTGCCGCCGCCGCGGCGGGCGACGTCGTCGACGCGCACCAGGTCGGCCTCGACCGGTGGGGCGGGCTCGCCCTCGCCCAGCTTGTCCAGGCCCGGGATCGGGTTGCCGTACGGGGACGTGGTGGGGTGGCCGAGCAGCTTGACGAGCTTGCGCTCGACGGCCTCGCTCATCACGTGCTCCCAGCGGCACGCCTCGCTGTGGACGTGCTCCCACTCCAGGCCGATCACGTCGACCAGGAGGCGCTCGGCGAGCCGGTGCTTGCGCATGACGGTGACCGCGAGGGCGCGGCCGTGGTCGGTGAGCTCCAGGTGCCGGTCGCCGGCGACGATCACCAGGCCGTCGCGCTCCATCCGGCCGACGGTTTGGCTGACCGTGGGGCCGCTCTGCCCGAGCCGCTCGGCGATCCTGGCGCGCAGTGGGACGACGCCCTCCTCCTCAAGCTCGTAGATCGTCTTGAGGTACATCTCGGTGGTGTCGATGAGCTCGTTCACGCTGCTCCCCTTCGTGCCGGGACAGGCCGCCGACCGGGGCGCGCTCAGTGGTCACCTTGAGTGCCGCCACACCACGTCGCCAATGCGGCTTCGTCGCCGACCATGTTAGTCGCTCGCCCGGGTGGAGCATTGGCGTGGTCGCACAGGGTGAACGCGATGCGGCTGAGCGGCCTCAGCAGCGGTGGGACCGCATCGGGAAGAATGGCGCGGTGACCTCTCCGCTGGTGTCGTGCACCGAACTGGCCGCCTCGATGGCCGGGCCGCAGCCACCCGTCGTGCTGGACGTGCGCTGGCGGATGGGCGGGCCGCCCGGGCGCGAGGAATACGACCGCGGGCACGTGCCGAACGCTGCCTACCTCGACCTGGATACCGACCTCGCCGGTCCGCCCGGTGCGGCCGGCCGGCACCCGCTGCCCGACCCGGAGGCGCTGCAGCAGGCTCTGCGGGACGCCGGGGTGCGTGCCGACCGGCCGGTGGTGGTCTACGACGCGGACAACGGGTCGGTGGCCGCTCGGGCGTGGTGGGTGCTGCGCTGGGCGGGGCACGCCCGGGTCGCGGTGCTGGACGGCGGGTTCGCGGGGTGGACGGCCGAGGGTCGGGTCGTCACGACGGCCACGCCGCGCCCGGAGCCGGGCGACATCACCGTGCGGCCGGGCGGGATGCCGGTGCTCGACGCGGTCGGTGCCGCTCAGCTGGCCAGGGACGGTGTGCTGCTCGACGCGCGGGCGCCGGAGCGCTACCGCGGCGACGTGGAGCCCGTCGACCCGCGGGCTGGGCACATCCCCGGTGCGGTGAACGCACCGTTCGCCGGGCACGTCGGCGAGGACGGCCGCTGGCAGCCGTCGGGTCGGCTCGCAGCGCGGTTCGCCGGCCTCGGAGTGGCCGACGGGCTGCCGGTGGGCGCCTACTGCGGCTCGGGTGTCACCGCGGCGTCGGTGGTTCTCGCGCTGGAGGTCGCCGGGGTGACGAGCTCGATCGCGCCGGCCGAGCTGTACGTCGGCTCGTGGTCGGAATGGAGCGGCGACCCCGACCGGCCGATCGCCACAGGCGCCGACCCGAGCTGACGGCGATCAGGCCTGCCTGACCGAGGCGGCCTGCGGGGGCCGCGGGGCTGCGGTGACGGGGGCGGGCCGCAAGGACCCGGGATTGGGCAGATGGAGGCCGGCCGGGCGGACAGGCGCCCTGTTGAGCGGACGGCGCCGCCTCGGCGGACGGCGCTGGGTTGGGCGGACGGTCGCCGGGCCGAGTGATGTCGCCGGGCCGAGTGATGGGGACCCGGGGCTGGGGTTATGAGGACCGGGCCGGGCGACGGATGCTGCGTTTGGCTGGGAACGGATGCTTGGCCGGGCGCCGGGTTCAATGGCCGACCGACCGGGCTCGGTAGCGATCGGGCTGGGCTGATGGGAGCCGGGCTGGGCTGATGGAGCCGCTCTGCGCTGGATGGGAGCCGGGCTGGGCTGCTCTGTGCTGGATGGGAGCCGGGCTGAGGGTGATGGGGAATGGGTCGCGGGGGCCGGGCTGTGCTGTCGGGAGCCGGGGCCGGGGTGACGGGGGTGGTGCGGCCTGAACCGAGATGGGCCGTTGGGGACCGAGACCCCAGCCCGACTTGCGGGCAAAGCAGGACGGGCTGGCGGGCTGTGTCGGGTTCCGGTGATCGGGGTGCGCTGGGCGGACGGGCATTGGCGGGTGTCGGGCGCAGGTGCGTGCCGGGCGCGGTGCCGGGTTGCGCGGGCGGGCTGGGAGTGCTTTGCCCGGATAGGGTGATCCCATGGATCAGTCGGCCGCGATCGTCTGGGACTCTGCTCTGTTGGGTTATGACCTCGGGGGTGAGCATCCGCTGCATCCGATCCGGTTGGAGCTGACCATTCGGTTGGCCTCCGCGCTCGGGGTGCTTGATGGGGTCGAGCTGCTGGTGCCGGAGCAGGCGCCGGAGTCGGAGATCGAGCGGATTCACGATGCGGGCTATATCTCCGCGGTTCGTGAGGCGCCGATGGCCGGCTGGGACGTCGGGCACGGGCTGGGCACGCCGGACAATCCGATCTTCGACCGGATGCATGAGGCTTCCGCGATGGTCGTCGGCAGTTCGTTGCTTGCCGCGCGGCAGATCGCCTCCGGCGCCACCAAGCGGGCGGCCAGCATCGCGGGTGGATTGCACCACGCCATGCGTGACCACGCGTCCGGGTTCTGCGTCTACAACGACACCGCCGTGGCCATCTCGTGGCTGCTGGACAACGGGTTCGAGCGCATCGCCTACCTCGACACCGACGTCCACCACGGCGATGGCGTGCAGGACGCGTTCTACAACGACCCCCGGGTCCTCACGATCTCCCTCCACCAGAACCCGCTGACCCTGTTCCCCGGCACGGGCTTCGCCGACGAGACCGGCGGCGAAGGCGCCGAGGGCATGTCGGTCAACCTCGCGTTGCCGCCCTACACCAACAACCAGGCCTGGTTCCGCGCTTTCCACGCCGTGGTCCCGTCCCTGCTGAACGCGTTCCAGCCGCAGCTGCTCGTCAGCCAGTGCGGGGTCGACACCCACGACGAGGACCCGCTCGCCGCGTTGTCCCTGTCCGTTGACGGTCATCGGCAGATCTACCGGACCGTCCGCGACCTTGCCGAGCGTTACGCGGGCGGTCACTGGCTCGCGGCCGGCGGGGGCGGCTACCAGCTCCTGCGCGTGGTCCCGCGGTCGTGGACCCACCTGATCGCCACCATGCTCGACCGGGACGTCGACCCGGACGTGACGCTTCCTCGCGAGTGGACGGACTACGTGGACACGATCGCGCCCAACGCCGAGCTGCCGTCGGCCATGAACGACGGCAAGAGCACCGACTTCGACCCGTGGGACGGCGACATCGAGCAGCGCGTCGACAACACGATCCGGGACACTCGCCGCGCCGTCTTTCCGTTGCACGGCCTGGATCCCGACGACCCGCGAGACTGACGACCCACGAGATTAGGACGAAGGGCGATGGATCCGTTCGACTACCCGAAGTGGTGGGAGGCGGACCTGGTGCTGTCCGACGGCGGCACCGTCCACTTGAGACCCATCGTGCCGAGTGACGCGGACGCGTTGCTCGCGTTCCACAGCCGGATGTCCCAGCGCACCCGCTACCTGCGCTACTTCGGCGCCTACCCGCAGATCCCGCCGCGCGACCTGGAGCGGTTCACCACCGTGGACCATCACGACCGGGTCGCGTTCGTGGCCAAGCTCGGCGACGACATCGTGGCGGTGGCCCGCTACGAGCGCATCGACGGCGGGCCGAGCGCCGAGGTCGCCTTCGTCGTCGAGGACAAACACCAGAACCGTGGCCTCGGCCCGATCCTGCTCGAGCATCTCGCTGCCGCGGCCCGGGAGAGCGACATCCGCACGTTCGTCGCCGAGGTGCTCGCCGAGAACGGCGCCATGCTCGGGGTCTTCCGCGCCGCCGGCTACCAGCTGGCCCGCGAGATGGAGGACGGCGTCTTCCACCTCGAGTTCGCCATCGACCCGACCGAGAAGTCCGTCGCCGTCGCCCGGTCCCGCGAGCAGGCGGCCGAAGCGCGCAGCGTGCACAACCTCCTGCACCCGCGCTCCGTCGCGCTCATCGGCGCCTCCGCCGACCCGGAGAAGATCGGCTACGCGGTCCTCGGCAACCTGCTCCGCGCCGACTTCGCCGGGCCCGTCTTCCCCGTCAACGCCGAGCGCCGTTCGGTCCGCGGCGTCGCCGCCTACCCCAGCGTTCTCGACATCCCCGACCACGTCGACCTCGCCGTCGTCGCCGTGCCGGCCGCCAGCATGGACGAGGTGATGGACGCCTGCCTCGCCAAGGGCGTCAAGGCGCTCGTCGTGATCTCCGCGGGCTTCGGCGAGACCGGTCCGCACGGCGAGAGCGCCGAACGCCGCCTCGTCGACGAAGCCAGGGCCCACGGCATGCGCGTCGTCGGGCCCAACGCGCTCGGCGTGATCAACACCGACCCGGACGTCCGGCTCAACGCGTCGCTCGCGCCCGCGCTCCCGGCCCGCGGCCGCACCGGGTTCTTCAGCCAGTCGGGCGCGCTCGGCACCGCGATCCTCGCCGATGCCGACGCCCGCGGGCTCGGCCTGTCCACGTTCGTCTCCGCCGGCAACCGCGCCGACGTCTCCGGCAACGATCTGCTCCAGTACTGGGAGACCGACCCCGCCACCGACGTCGTCCTGCTCTACCTCGAGTCGTTCGGCAACCCCCGCAAGTTCGCCCGCCTCGCCCGGCGCATCGGCCGGGTGAAGCCGGTCGTCGCCGTGAAGTCCGGGCGCAACGCCGTGCTGCCCGCGCTCGCGGCCACGTCGGTCGAGGTCGACGAGGCCAGCGTCGCGGCGCTCTTCGAGCAGGCCGGCGTCATCCGCGTCGAGTCGATCGCTCAACTCTTCGACACCGCGCTGCTGCTCGCCCACCAGCCGCTGCCGCGCGGCGAGCGGGTCGCGATCGTCGGCAACTCCTCGGCGATCGGCGTGCTCGCCGCGGACGCCGCCCTCGCCCACGACCTCGAGCTCGCCGGCGCACCGGTCGACGTCGGCGCCTCGGCCGGGCCCGACGTGCTCGCCGACGCGGTCCGCCAGGCGCTCCGCGACCCGGAGGTCGACTCGCTCGTCGTCGTCTTCATACCCCCGCTGACCATCCCCGGCACCGCCTACGCGCGGGCGATCCGCGACGCCGTCGCCGGTCTCGATGCGATCAAGCCGATCGTCTCCACGTTCCTTGCCACCGAAGGCATTCCGCACGAGCTCGCGGTGCCCGGCCCCGGCGGCGCGCCCGGCCGAGGCTCGATCCCGTCCTACCCGAGCCCCGAGCGCGCGGTGCTCGCCCTCGCCCGGGCCACCCGCTACGCCCGCTGGCGGTCGGCGCCGCAGGGCAAGCTCGTCCGCCCGGACAACGTCGACACCGAGACCGCACGCGGCATCCTCGACACCCTTGTGTCCGATGTGGACGGTGAGCTGGTCGAGCTGTCCGATGCGGACACCGTGCGGCTGCTGGACTGCTACGGCATCGGCGTCGTGCCGTACCGGATCGTCTCCAGCGCCGACGACGCGGTCGCGGCGGCACACGAGCTCGGCGGCCCGGTGGCGGTCAAGGCGACCGGCGAGCGGTTCTGGCGCCGCGCGGACCTCGTCGGCGTCCGGCTCGATCTGTCCACTCCGGACGCCGTGCGCGAGGCGTACGCGGAGATGGCCGAGCTGTCCGGCACGCCGGAGGTCTACGTGCAGCGCATGGCCCGCAAGGGCACCGGCTGCGCCATCGGCGTGCAAGACGACCCGTCGTTCGGCACGCTCGTGTCCTTCGGGCTCTCCGGCGTGGTCAGCGACCTGTTGGGCGACCGGGCCTACCGCGCGCTCCCGCTCACCGACGTCGACGCCGCCGCGCTGGTCCGCGCACCCAAGGCGGCGCCGCTGCTCACCGGTTACCGCGGCAGCGAGCCGGTCGACCTCGAGGCGCTCGCCGACCTCGTGATCCGGGTCGCCGCGCTGGCCGAGGACCTGCCGCGGGTGCGCTGGCTCGCGCTGGAGCCGATCCTCGCCTCAACCGATGGCGCCCAGGTCGTGCGCGCCAGGGTGAAGGTGGGCCCGCCACCGTCCCAGCAGGACAGCGGCCCGCGCCGGCTGCGGTCGCTGACCGGCACTTTCCTACGAAAGTAGGGTTTGCGAACTCCGGTGCAACGCGGTGCGCCACCGGGCTCGTCCTCTGCACATGAAACGCCTAGGAACCGTCGTTGGCGCGGGGGTTCTGCTCTTGCTCGCGAGCGCTTGCGCCAACCCGCAAGAGAGCCAGGACAACGCGGGGAACACCCGCCCGACCGAGACGTCCGCCCCGGCGAACACCGAACCGGACAAGCAGCCGGCGCGCACACCGCCATCCGGCGGCGAGAAGGTGTCGGCCGGCCAGATCGACGCAACGGCGCTGCCCAAGGGCTATCCGGTGATGGCCTGGACGGAGGGCGACGGCACGACCGTCGGCGTCGTCGCCCAGGAGGGCGGCTGCGGCAAGGCCAGCGTCGAGGTGCCGACGCAGTCGGCCACGCAGGTCGTGATCACCATGATCGAGACCGTGCCGAGCGAACCGAAGCCCTGCACGATGGACCTGCGCTACCCGAAGATCACCACCGAGCTGGACCAGCCGCTCGCCGACCGCAAGCTCGTACTGAAGAACGAGCAGCGCAAGAGCTAGACCTCCCACCCCAGGTGCCCGGTCGCGACCGCCCCGCGCGACCGGGCACCGCTCTGCGTGCAACCGTCCGCCCGGCGGCTACCGTCCTCTCACCATGAGGGCACTGTTCATCGCCACCCTGGCCGCGGCCGCGGTGATCGGCCTCGCCGGCTGCGGCCATAACGCCGCCACGCCGGCGGGCGACTCGTCCAACACCGCGCCCGACACTGCCGGCTCGACGACGGCGCCGTCGAGCGAGATCCCGCTGCCGCCGGTCACCAAGCCGGAGGACCCGCAGGACCCGGCGCCGGGCACCCCGAAGCCGCCGGTGTCGGTGTCCCCGTCGGGCGTGGTCGTGCCGGAGGGCGTGCGGCAGGTGCCCGCCGCGCAGGTCGACTCCAGCGCGCTGCCTGCCTACTACGAGCACCGCGGCGAGGTCTGGGTGTTCGAGGACGACCGCTCGCTGCAGATGTTCGCCGCGGCCAGCAGCGGCTGCACGGACGCGCAGGCGGTGGTCGTGGACCAGTCGGCGACCGAGGTGCGGATCATGCTGCGCCCGTTGCCCGAGCCGCAGGGCGGACGGCCCGACGGCGGCGCGTGCACCGCGGTGATGACGCCGCGGCCGGTCACCGTGCGGTTGGCCGCCCCGCTGGGCGATCGGACGATCCACCTGGCCAGCGGCCGCTGAGCCCTACCGGCGGAACGCGATCTGCAACGTGGGCTGCGAGGTGCCGGCGAAGAAGTCGTTGCCCTTGTCGTCGACCACGATGAACGCGGGGAAGTCCTCGACCTCGATCTTCCACACGGCCTCCATGCCGAGCTCGGGGTACTCGAGTACGTCGACCTTCTTGATGCAGTCCTGCGCGAGGCGCGCGGCCGGGCCGCCGATCGAGCCGAGGTAGAAGCCGCCGTGGGTCTGGCAGGCGTCGGTGACCTGGCGGGACCGGTTGCCCTTGGCGAGCATGACCTGTGAGCCGCCGGCGGCCTGGAACTGCTCGACGTAGGAGTCCATCCGGCCGGCGGTGGTGGGGCCGAACGAGCCGGACGCGTAGCCCTCGGGGGTCTTGGCCGGGCCGGCGTAGTAGACGGGGTGGTCGCGCAGGTAGCCGGGCATCGGCTCGCCGGCGTCGAGGCGGTCCTTGATCTTGGCGTGCGCGATGTCCCGGGCGACGACCAGCGGGCCGCTGAGCGAGAGGCGGGTCTTGACGGGGAGCTTGGACAGGGTCGCGCGGATCTCGTCCATGGGGCGGGTGAGGTCGATGCGGACGACCTCGTCGGTGAGCTCGTCGTCGGAGACGTCGGGCAGGAAGTGCGCGGGGTCGCGCTCGAGCTGCTCGATGAACACGCCCTCCGCGGTGATCTTGGCCTTGGCCTGGCGGTCGGCCGAGCAGGAGACCGCGAGGCCGACGGGACAGGACGCGCCGTGCCGGGGGAGCCGGATGACGCGGACGTCGTGGCAGAAGTACTTGCCGCCGAACTGCGCGCCGATGCCGAACTGCCGGGTCATGTCGAGGACCTGCTGCTCGAGGTCGACGTCGCGGAACGCGTGGCCCTGCGCCGAGCCCTCGAGGGGGAGGTCGTCGAGGTAGCGGGCGGAGGCGAGCTTGGCGACCTTGAGGTTGTACTCGGCGGAGGTGCCGCCGACGACGATGGCGAGGTGGTAGGGCGGGCAGGCGGCGGTGCCGAGGCTGCGGAGCTTCTCGTCGAGGAACTTGGCGAGGCGCGTGGGGTTCAGCAGGGCCTTGGTCTCCTGGTAGAGAAACGTTTTGTTGGCGCTGCCGCCGCCTTTGGCCATGAACAGGAACTCGTACTCGGGCTTGTCGCCGTCCTTGTGGTAGAGCTCGAGCTGGGCGGGGAGGTTGGTGCCGGTGTTGCGCTCCTCCCAGAAGTTGACCGGGGCGAGCTGGGAGTAGCGCAGGTTGAGCTCCTGGTAGGCCTCGAAGATGCCCTTGCTGAGCGCTTCCTCGTCGTGCCCGCCGGTGAGGACGTTCTCGGTCCGCTTGCCGATGACGATGGCGGTGCCGGTGTCCTGGCACATGGGGAGCACGCCGCCGGCGGAGATGCACGCGTTGCGCAGCAGGTCCATGGCGACGAACCGGTCGTTGCCGCTGGCTTCGGGGTCGTCGACGATGGCGCGAAGCTGGGCGAGGTGGCTCGGGCGCAGGAGGTGCTGGATGTCGCGGATGGCCTCCTTGGCGAGGAGCCGCAGCGCGTCGGGCTCGACCTGGAGGAAGGTCCGCCCGGCCGCCTCGACAGTGGTGACGCCGTCCGGCGTGACCAGCCGGTACTCGGTGTGATTGTCCGGCCCGAGCGGCAGCGCTTCGACGTACTCGAACGAGGTGGTCACCCTGAGGACTCCCTTGTCGCGTGGTGGGATTCCCCGACGTTACCGCGAGGCAATCGGCCCGATCCGCCCCCACCACCGTTGCCTTGCGCACACTCGCCGCGCCGGGTTGGAGAGGGGAAACGGGGAAGAGAAGAGCATGGGCGACGAGACGGGGCGGGCGGCAAAGGGCGGCCGGGACCGGCGGGGGCGACGGCCGGCAGGGAACGGGACGGGAGGAAGTACTGGGAGGGAGAGGCTCGAGCTGCGACTGCGCCGCAAGGAGAGCGCGGGCAAGAAACAGGTCGGTACGAGAAGGGAGCCGGGAACGCAGAGCGCGGGGAAGGGAAGAAGGCCCGGCAGGGAGGAACAGGGGCCGCGAGCGGCAACCTCGGCGACCGGTGAAAGGGGCAGGGTCCTCGCCAGGCCGCTGCAACGCTGCGTCCCCCGAGGCGAACGCGTCGAG
>NZ_DASWSJ010000288.1:0-28426 GCF_036402745.1 Actinophytocola sp.
GTCACCATCGGCCGTCCGCCCGGTCGCCCGGCCGAGGCAAGCGACCGCCAACCCGACGCGCGACGAACCGGAACCCGCCACGACGCCACCATCCCTGGTGCAGCTGGCGCCGGCCAGGTACGCCACCCGACCGGCCGTCAACCTGGTCCCGGATGACCGACAGGTCGTCGACCTGAGCGAGGTGGACACCTCCGCGGGCGTCGCCGGGTTCCTGTCCTGGCTGGCGACCGCCCGCAACGGCGGTGACGGCGGTGACGGCGGTGACGGTGGCGGTGACAACGGCGGTGGCGGTGGAGAACCACCCGACCACCCCTACGTCGAGCCGCCAGACGACCCGACCGAAGAACATCCACAGTGGACACTGGAGGACATCCTCGAACTCCTGGGTGACGACCCGCCCCGACGGTGGATGGACCTGGACGACGTCGACCACTTCACGGAGATGGCCAACCGGATCTACAACGAGCTCTCCGCCCGACTGCGGTTCGACATCCTGGTCGAGCGCGAGCGGTCCGGCTCACTCATGGACCTCGGCTGAGGAGCGCGGCGATGACACAACCGAGCACACAGGGCGCGGTCGGGCTCGATCTCGCCATGTCGCACCGTTTCCTGCTGACCGCCGGGTCGCGCAGCCTGGGGTCGTGGACAAAAGTGTCCGGCCTGTCGGTGAAGTGGGACCTGGCCGACCACCGGGTGGGTGACTCCGACCAGTACTTCAAGTACGCGGCCGTGCCGAAGTACGACCGGCTCAAGATCAGCCGCGCCGCCGAGGAGACGGGCACCGCCGCGGTGCAGGAATGGCTGGCGGAGGTGAAGACGAGCGGCGGGATCCCCGAGGAGGGCGGGATCTCGATTCTCACCTCCGCCGGCGCGCCGGTGGCCGTCTGGACGCTGCGGGAGATGTTCCCGATCTCCTGGAGCATCAGCGACTTCGACGCCAGCACGTCCAAGGTCGCGGTGGAGACCCTGGAGATCGTCTACTCCGGGTTCATCGTGCCCGCGGCCCGGTTCGGTCGCTGAGCAGGAAAGGAGGACGCCATGACACAGGCGCTCGGCCTCGAAATGCGGTTCCACGTGCAGGTCGACGGGATCGACCTGGGCAGCTGGTCGTCGTGCAAGGGCCTGGAGGTGAAGGTGAAGCTGGAGGAGATGTTCGACCCGGGGGACTACAGCCACAAGCGGATCCTGTTCGCCGACGTGGAGTACGGGCGCGTCAAGCTGGAACGCGCGGTGGATGCCGCCGCCTCGCCCGCGGTGCGGGCCTGGCTGGCCGACAAGCTGAGCCCCTGGAGCCAGCCCGGCTCGCTGCCGAGCCCGCTGCAGATGTTCGCCGGCGCCGGGACCGCCACGATCACCCTGCTCGACGCCGCCTGGCAGGCGGTGTGTTCCTGGACGCTGCGCAACGTCTACCCGTCCGGCTGGACCGGTCCGACGCTCTCGGCCAGCTCGAAGAACGTGGCGGTCGAACAGCTCGAGCTCGCACACGAGGGGTTCCTGTGAGCGTCTTCTCCCGGGTCGCCGGCGTCGCGCTGACCGCGGGGAGCATGGCGTCCGGCAACGCGAAGGCGATGCTGGTCCCCGAGAGCTTCGGCATGCCGGTCATCTTCGACATCAACCCCAAGACCATCAAGGTGAAGCGCAAGGCCAAGAGCCAGGGCAACAACGGCACGATCAACAACGCGCTCGCACAGACGGTGAAGACCACCGGCCCGATCCAGTTCGAGCTCGAGGACGCCCGCCTCATCGGCGCGCTGAGCACCCGGTCGTCGGTCGACACGCTGATGGAGTGGGCGGAGCCCGCGCCGAGCCTCACGCTGAGGAACATCGCCGGCGCCGCCTTCGGTGCGGCGGCCGGGACCGCGTCGAGCGCCGCGTCGACCGCCGCCTCGGTGGTCGGTGGGGCCGCCGCCAGCACGCCGCTGACCAGAACACCCGGCATCGGCGGGTTCTCGATGGTCAAGGTCTACGAGCTGCCGGTGCTGCTGTTCATGTGGGGCATCGGCGGTCCCGCCGGCGGCGGCGCCAAGGTGCAGCTGACCGACGTGAAGGCCACCTACACCAGGTTCGACTGGACCGGCATGCCCGTCATGGCGAAGGTCAACATGACGCTCGAGATGTACGAGCCGGAGCCGCCCTTCACCAACCCGTCCTCCGGCGGCGTGCCCGGCCGCTCCCGGCACCTGCTCGCCGACGGCGAGAGCGTCGTCGGGGTGGCGACCGCCAAGTACGGCACGCCCAACGCGTGGCGGGCGGTCGCGCGGGCCAACGGGCTCGACGACCCGCTGCGGGTCCGGTCGGGTCAGATGCTGCACCTGCCGGGACCGACCGAGCTCGACGTGGAGGCCGACACATGACCATCAGCGGGATGTTCTCGCCCAACCCCGTCGCGAACGCGGAACCGTCCGTGCGTGCGACGGTGCTGGTGAACTCCACGCCCTTGCAGTCCGCTGTGGACAGCCGGATCACGCGGGTGGTGGTGGACAACGACGTGCTGCTGCCCGGCATGGCCGAGGTGACCTTTCTGGACAGTGACGGCGCGACGATGCGCCTGTCCGGCATCCAGATCGGGTCGCAGCTCACGGTCGTCGGCGGTGCCGCGAACGGCGCCGGCGTCGGCCAGCCGCTCATCGTCGCCGAGGTCACCTCCATCGAAGGGCTGATCGACGGGCTCACGGTGAAGACCGTGGTGCGTGGCTACTCCGGCGCGCATCGCCTGCAGCGCGCAAGACGCAGCCGCAGCTTCCTCAACGTCACCGACGCCGACGTGGCGCGCCAGCTCGCGGTCGCGGCCGGACTCGGCATCGGCATGATCGTCCCGACCGCCACCACCCACGCCTACCTGCCGCAGGTGAACCAGACCGACTGGGAGTTCCTTTCCGCCCGCGCCAAGGAGATCGGCTACGAGGTCGGGGTGACGAACGGGCTGTTCCACTTCCGGCCGTCGGGTGACTCGCTCGCGTCCGCCGGCGGGGGACTGAAGGGCATGGCGATCAGCATGGCGTCGGCCGCACTGTCGGCGGCCACCGGCGCGACCGTGTCGTTCCCGGCCTCGCTACTGAGCTTCCGGCCCCGGGTCACCGCCGGCAACCTGACACCCGACGTGGAGGTGCGGGTCTGGGACCCGATGACGCGCCAGGCGTACGCGCAGCCGGCGAACCTGCCCGCCGGCCCGCCGCCGAGCCCGGCCAACTTCGGCGGGCAGTTCTCCACGGGGCTGGCCGCGGTGGGCAACGCGTTGCTGGCCGGTGACATCAGCGGCGCGGCCGGTGCGGCGGTCACCGCCGGGGTGAGCCGGGCCACCGAGGCGGCGGCCGGCATGGCGAGCGGCGGGCTCGGCGGTGTCGTCGGCTCCCCGGTCGGCTACCTGGGGCCGGCGCCGAGCCGGACCGCGCACGTGATGGTGGACCGCCCGCTGGCCGACGCGACGACCATGGCGACCACCGGACCGATGGTCGCGGCCGCACTGGGGTCCGCGCTCGGCGGCACCTACGCCGAGGCGGAGGGGGCGGCCAAGGGCGACCCCGCCATCCAGCCGGGCACCATGCTCACCGTCGAGGGCGTGCCGGACCCGTTCGCCGGTCAGTGGCGGGTCTCCCGTGCCAGGCACATCTTCGACGACAGCGAACACGGCTACCGCACGGTGTTCTCCGCACACGGCGGCCAGGACCGCACGATGCTCGGGCTGACCAGCAAGTCGGCCGCCCGGCCAGCGCACCGGGCCACCATCGACGGAGTGGTCTGCGGGGTGGTGAGCAACTGCGCCGACCCGCTCGGCAAGGGCCGGGTCAAGGTCACGCTGCCGTGGCTCGCCCCGGACTTCGAGACCGACTGGGCGCCCAACGTGCAGTTCTGCTCGGGCCAGCGCGGCGGCGCCATGTTCATGCCCGAGGTCGGCGACGAGGTGCTGCTGTCCTTCGAGCTCGGCGACCCGCGCCGGCCGTACGTGCTCGGCGCGATGATGAACAACCTCACCCAGTGGAACGTGTCCGCCGCCGGCCCGATCGCGGCCGGCGGCCTCGCCGGGCTCGGCGAGGCGGGCGCGATGATCGCGGGTCAGCTGGCCGGCGCGGCGATCGGCGGCGCCCTGCTGGGGCCGGCGGGCGGCCTCATCGGCGGGGCGATCGGCTCCCAGGCGGGCGCGAGCGTGATGAACGACGTGTCCCAGTCCCTCGACGGCAGCGTGCTCGCGCCGGGCATGCTCACCGAGATCCACCACCGGGGCATCGTCTCCAGCACCGGCAACGCTCTGGTGTTCTACGACGTGCCGCCGCCGCTCGAACCGCCGAGCGTGCCCGAGGTGGCCGGCGCGGCCGGCATCTCGACCGGGCTCGACGCCGGCGGCGGGACCGGGCCGGCCGCCGCGGCGACGCCCTCGATGGTGCCGCCGCTGAGCTCGGCGGTGCGGCTCGGCTCGCAGAAGGGCGAGATCGGCGTCACCGTCGACCAGGTCAACGGCGGGGTGAGCATCAGCGCGGCGCCGGTGCCCGGGGTGACCACCATGCCGGTGCCGAACATCAACATCTCGGCACAGAACGGGTTCGTCAACATCGGCGCCGGTGCCAGCGGCACGATGATGATCGACGGCGGGATGAACCTGATCATCAAGTCCACCACCGCGGTGACGATCCAGGCGCCGACGATCAACCTGCTCGGCCTGCCGCTCGTCAACGGCGTGCCCATCCCTCTCTGACCCTGGAGTCCACAGTGGAGCATGACTTCGTCGGCCGAGGCTGGTCGTTCCCGTTCGACGTGACGGCCAACGGCACCATCGCCACCGTCGGTGGCACCCGCAAGCTGGAGCAGGCCATGAGCCTGGTGCTGTCGACGTATCCGGGTGAGCGGCCGTTCCGGCCCAAGTTCGGCTCGCGGCTGCGGGACTTCGTCTACGAGGCGGCCTCGGACCTCGTGTTCGCCCGGATCCAGCACGAGGTGCGGGAGAGCCTCGCGATGTGGGAGCCGCGATCAGCCGTCTTCGAGGTGACGGTGCGCCCGGCACAGGGTCAGGAAAACCTGCTGTACATCGACATCACCTACGTGATCAAGGGCGAGAACGACCAACGCAACCTGGTTTTCCCCTTCTACACGATTCCCGAGGAAGGCAGCGACTGATGGTTCTGCCCGCCCCTGAGCTCGACGACCGCCGGTTCCAGGAGTTCGTCGACGACGCGAAGCGGTACGTCCAGCGCCGGTGTCCCGAGTGGACGGACCACAACGTGTCCGACCCCGGGGTCACCCTGATCGAGACGTTCGCCTTCATGACCGAGCAGCTGTGCTACCGGCTCAACCGGGTGCCGGACCGGCTCTACGTGAAGTTCCTCGAGCTGCTCGGCGTGCGGATGCTGCCGCCGACGCCCGCGCGGGTGCCGGTGACCTTCTGGCTGTCCACGCCGGCGCACAGCCCCCTCGTGATCCGGGCCGGCACGAAGGTCGCGACCACGCGGACCGACAGCGACGAGGCGGTGGTGTTCTCCACCATGGCCGACCTGACGGTGGTGCCGACCGGGATCAGCGCGGTCCGCCGGATCACCACCGAGGGTGTCGGCAGTGAGAACGAGACCACCGCGTTCGAGCTCGGTGAGACGTTCGCCGCGTTCAGCGAGCCGCCCCGGCTCGACGACGCGCTGCTGATCGGGCTGCGCGACCCGGCGCCGGGCTGCGCGGTCCGCGTCGACTTCGACGGCGTGACCGAGGGCGTTGGCGTCAACCCGCAGCACCCGCCGCTGGTGTGGGAGGCGTGGACCGGCGCCGGCTGGACCGAGTGCGAGGTCACCACGGACGAGACCGGCGGGCTCAACCAGTCCGGCCGGGTCGTGGTGCACGTCCCACCGACCCACGAGGTGCGGCTCATCGACGAGCAACGGGCCGGCTGGCTGCGGGTTCGGGTGATCGAGCCGCTGCCTGGCCAACCCACCTACAGCGCCTCGCCGATCGTGCGCGGCCTGGCCGCGGGCACGGTCGGTGGCGCCACCGAGGCGGTGCACGCCGAGATCCACGAGTTCGAGGAGGTCGGCGAGTCGGACGGGATCCCGGGGCAGCGCTACCGGCTGGCGCGGACCCCGGTGCTGGCCGGCGCGTTCGAGGCGGCCGTCGAGGTCGGCACCGACACCGGGTGGGAACGCTGGACGCAGGTGGAGAACTTCGCCGCCAGCAAGCCGGACGACCGGCACATCGTGGTCGACGGGGTCGCCGGCGAGGTCGAGTTCGGGCCCGCGGTGCGCACCGAGGACCGCGCGCTGCGCCAGTACGGGGCGGTGCCGCCGCCGGGCGCGGTGATCCGGATGAGCCGGTACTACAGCGGTGGCGGGGTGCGGGGCAACGTCGCGCGCCGCGCGATCAACACCCTCAAGAGCTCGATCCCGTTCGTGTCCGGGGTGGTGAACCTGCACCCGGCGCACGGCGGGGTCGACGGCGAGACCCTCGACGAGGCCAAGGCCCGCGGACCGATCATGCTGCGGACCCGCAGCCGCGCGGTCACCGCCGAGGACTACGAGGCGATCGCCCGCGAGGCCGCGCCGGAGGTGGCGCGGGTGCACTGCCTCACCGCCGGCGAGGACGACGTCTCGCACGGCGCGGTCAAGGTCCTGGTGGTGCCGGCCGCGGCGCAGCGGGGCGGCCGGATCCCGTTCGCGGACCTGGTGCCCTCGGCCGACACACTCGAACGCATCGGCAGCCGCCTCGACGACGTGCGGCTCGTCGGCACCCGGGTGATGGTCGAGCCGCCGAGGTACCGGGGCATCACCGTGGTCGCGCGGCTGGTGGCCCGCACCCGCCTGGACCCCGACGAGATCAGGGAACGGGCACTGGCCGGGCTGTACGCGTTCCTCAACCCGTTGACCGGCGGCGAGGACGGCACCGGCTGGCCGTTCGGCCGGCGGGTCAGCCACGGCGAGATCTTCGCGCTGCTCCAGTCCGTGCGCGGCGTGGACGTGGTGGAGGACCTGCGGATGTACGGCGCCAACCCGGTCACCGGGGAGCGCGGCGCCGAGGTGACCAGGCTGCCGGTCGGGATGGGCGGCCTCGCCTACTCCTACGACCACCAGGTCCGGGTGGAGCGGTCATGACCCCCCTTGTGTCGACCTCAAGGTCACACCAGGCCCCGGTCTCCCCAACCGCACCTCAGGGGAACGTGACGCAAACCAGCCACAAGCACGTGACCAAACAGAACCTTCCGTCCCCCAACGCAACCACGACTTTTGATTCCGGGGAGGCGGACCAGTCATGACCACCACTCTGCCGGCCACTTTGCCGAGCCCGTACCCCTTGATCCGCTACCTGCCCTCGGTGTTCGGCGACGACCCGTTCGCCGTCCGGTTCACCGCCGCCTTCGACGACGTGCTCGCGACCATGGTCAACCCGATCGACTGCGTGCACGCCTACATCGACCCGCTGCTCGCGCCGGAGCCGTTCGTCCGCTGGCTCGCCAGCTGGCTCGGTGTGGTGCTCGACGAGAGCTGGCCGCTGAGCGCGCGGCGCGCGGTGATCGCCGAGGCGGTGGACCTGTTCCGGATGCGCGGCACGATGGCCGGCCTGCGCCGTCACCTCGACGTGGTCGTCGACGGTGACGTGGCGGTCGTCGAGAGCGGCGGGGTGTCGGTGTCCGTGCGGCCCCGGCCGGACCCGCCGACCGATGTCGAGCACTGGGTGCGGGTGCAGGTGCGGCCGCGGTACGTGGGCGCCGTGTCGGAGGCCGCCGTCGAGGCCGTGATCCGAGCGGCGAAACCGGTGCACGTGGTGCACAGCCTGGAGGTGATCCCGTGATCGTCTGCACGATGTGCGGCAACCACAACGACGACGTCAGCGCGTTCTGCGGGGACTGCGGCCGGTTCCTCGAGTGGAACGGGGAGAAGCTGGCCCCGCCACCGGAGGTCGTGGTCGTGGTGGAGGAGCCACCGTCGACCCCGACCGTGCGGCTGCCGTGGTGGCGGCGCGGGTGGGTCAGGATGACGTCCTGGCTGCCCAACCGGACCTTTGTGGAGCCACGACGGTCGACCGTGACCGCGGTCGCGTCCTGGGCCGGCGAGTCGGCGCCGCCACCACCTCCGGAGGTGGTGGCGACCCCGGCGGCGCCGGCCGCGAAACCACCCCCACCGCCGCCCGGCGCGAAACTGCCGCCCCCGCCACCGGGTGCCAAAGCGCCACCACCACCCCCGGGCGCCAAAGCACCGCCGCCTCCTGGCGGGAAGGCCCCACCACCGCCACCTGGCGGGAAGGCCCCACCGCCGCCTGGTGCGAAAGCGCCACCACCGCCACCTGGTGCGAAGGCGCCACCTCCGCCGCCAGGTGCGAAAGCGCCACCGCCGCCGCCCGGCGTGAAGCCGGCCGCAGCGACGCAGGTCGAGGAGAAGCCTGCGCCGGACCCGACCCTCGTGGCCGCGCTGGCCGTGCCGGTCGCCGGGGCCGCGGCGAACCGGTTCGACGAGAACCCGCCGGAGGTCAAGCCGGCGCCGGTGATCAAGAAGACCCGGGCGGTCGTCCGGACGAAGCCGAGCCGCCGGCTGGAGCCCGGCGACCTGGTCTGCGCGACCTGCGGTGAGGGCAACGCGGAGACCCGCAACTTCTGCAGCCGGTGCGGGGAGACCCTCGCCGACGCCGGGGTGGTGCGGGAGAAGTGGTGGCGCCGGCTGTTCCGGCGGCGCAAGCACCATCCCGCCGGCACCCGGCCCGGCCAGAAGGGCACCCGGGAACACCGTGCCTTCCTCAGAAACCTCGGGCTGCGCCGGGTCCGTGCCGTGCTGCTCGTCTTCGTCGTGCTGCTCACGGTGGTCTTCGCGGTGTACCCGCCGCTGCGGGCGACCGTGCGCGACAACGCGGTCGCGCTGTACCGCAAGGTCGTGCCCACACTCGAGCCCATCCGGCCGATCGCGGTCAACGCGACCGGGGCGCTGCCGGGGCACAAGTCGGAGCTGATGTGGGACACCTACGACAACACGTACTGGTCCGCCGACTTCGGCCAGCGGCGGGTGTCGGTGACCTTCCGGTTCGCCGACAGCTACCTGTTGCGCAGCATCATCCTGCACGCGGGCGCCAGCGACGCGTTCGCGGCCAACGGGCGCCCTTCGATCCTCCGGTTGACCTACAACACCAGGAAGAGCGAGAACGTCCTGCCCCAGGACACGAACCGCGAGCAGACGCTCGACCTCAAGAACACCACCCTGATCAGCTCGGTCACCGTCGACGTCGCCGACGTCTACGGCGGCGCGGAGGCGGCCACGGTGGCGATCAGCGAGATCGAGTTCTTCGCACTCAAGTGACGCTCACGCGTCGTCGGCGAGCAGGGTCTGGCAGGCGAGCCGCATGCGTAGCGCGGCGGCGTGGCTGCCGGCCCGGTCCCTGGCCTCCGACATGATCATCCAGCTGCGGGTGTCCAGCTCGTCGATGGCCAGCGCCCGCTCACACGCCTCGACCGCGGCGCCCGCGTCGCCGCGGTCGAGTGCGCGGCGGGCCAGCGCGACGGCGACCCCGACCGCCTGGCTCCGGACCGCCTCCCGGCGGGCGAGCACCCACTCGGCCGGGCCCTCCTCGACGAGCAGCTCACCCCCGTAGAGGTCGAGCACCCGGTAGCCGGCGTCGGTGCTCGTGGTCGCCCGCCACCGGTCCATCGCGCCGGCGAACTCGATCAGGTCGACCGCGCTCCCCGGCGGCAGCCGGAGCAGGTAGGCGCTGCCGTGCCGGACGATGCCGTACGCGGTGTCGTCGCTGTCGTTGAGCCGGTCGTGCAGCAGCGTGCGCAGGCTGGAGATGGCCACGTGGAGCCGGTGCTTGGCCTGCTTGAGCGACGAGTCCGGCCACAGTGCGGTCACCAGGCGCTCGTCGTGCACGGGCTGGCCGCAGTTCATCGCCAGCACCCGCAGGACCACGCGCGCCTGCGCGCGCAGCCCGCCCAGCTCGACGTCGGCGCCGGACACGGTGATGGCGAACCGGCCGAGACAGCGCACCGCCACCGGTGCGGCCGGCGTCTCGACCGCGGTGAGCGCCGGCGGCGCCGGCGGCCGGATCGGCGCGCGGAACACGACCAGCAGGCTGTCGTGATGGCGGATGGTGCGCCGCAGCGCGGGATCGGTCAGCAGCTGGTCCAGCTCCGCCTGGTACCGGGCCAGCCGCGGGTCACCCAGCCGCGCCAGCTCGTCGCACAGGAACTTGGTGAACCAGCTCTGGGGGACCCGCATGCCGTGCCGCGCGGTCAGCTCCAGGAGGAACAGCAACACGTCGAGGGCGTCCGGCCCGAACCGCAGCTTCGCGATGGTCAGCACGAACCCGGCGATCAGCGCACCCCAGTCGTCGTCGCTGTCGCGGCACTCGTCGAGGACCGTCTCGGCCTCGGCGATCCGGTCCGCGTCCACCAGTGACATCGACGCACGGGCGAGCCGCGCGAGCCACATCCACCCGGTCCGCTCCGCGGCCGTGGCCAGCTCGACGAACCCGGCGACACTGCCCTGCCCCAGCGCCATGGCCGCGACCGCCTCCGCGGTGATCCGGCCGGCCAGCGGGACGAACGAGGACCGGTCGTCGGGCAGCTCCTTGGACAGGCTCAGCACGAGCGCGGGGTCGCCGTCCAGCACCGCGGCCACCATCCGCGCGATGGTCCACGACGGGGTGAGCGCGGGCACGCCGCGGGCCAGCAACCGCGCCGGGCTGCTGCGCCCTGCCTCGGCGATGTACGCGCTGACGTCGTCGACCAGCGGGTCGCCGACGCGGTCGCCGGACCCGAGCCAGGTCGCGACCGCGGACCGCTCCAACGAGCACTGCCAGCGCAGCCGGGGGTCGGTCAGCCGGTCCTCCGCGTCCAGGTAGCGGTCGAACGCGGGGCCGAACTTGCCCTGCCCGCGTAACCGCCGGGCGTCGGCGAGGGCGACCCACGGATCGTCGTCGAACAGGATCGCCGGCAGCTGGCTGGACACCCCGAGCCCACTGGAGTGGGCGCTGAAGCGGTGCAGCACCTCGGAAGCGCTCAGCCAGTCGTCCGCACGGGCGTGGCTGCGGAACGACTCCGGCCAGTGGCCGGCGGCGCTCAGGTGCACCGCCGCCGTCCGGTACGCGCGGCGGGTCAGGTGCGTGCCGAGCCGCTCGGCGAGCAGCTGCTCGAGGTACTGCTGCAGCAGTACGTGGAACCGGTAGGCGCCTCTCTGGTTGTCCACCGGGAAGGTGAACGCCTGCCGGGCGGCGAGCTCGGTGAGCACCGACTGGCTGTCCGCCCGGTCCAGCGCGAGGTCGCACAACGCGCCGTCGAGCACCCCGAGCGGGACCGCGTCCACCACGAACTCACGCAGCGCGGCCGGCAGCGGCTCGAGCACCTGGGTCATGAGGAACTCGGTCACCCTGGCGGAGCCGATGGCGGGTCTGGTGAACGTGGCCGTGCGCTCGGCGTCGTGCATCAGCACGGTCTCCAGGTGCATCAACCGGATCGCCATGGGCAGCCCCTCGACCCGCGTGCACAGCGCCGCGGCCGTCTCCGGGGTGAGCTGGACCCGGTAGACCGTGCGGAAGAGCTCCTCGACCTCCCAGGTCCGCATCCGCAGGTCCGCGTAGTCGACGCGGGGCACGGCCATGCCGCGCAGGGCCGGCACCCGGGTGTCGCGGCCGGCGAGGACGAACGACACCGCGGCCGGGGCGTCCCGGATCAGCTCCGCCAGCGCGGACTCCGCGGGCGTGCCGGTGAGCTGGTCGACGTCGTCGACGTGCAGCACCACCGGCGCCCGGGCCGACCCGACGTCGAGCAGGTCCAGCACGGCCGCCACCCCGGTGCTGGCGTCCGGACCGCCGAGGAGCCGTGCGAGCCGGCCGGTGAACCCCGCCGCCGAGCCGTCGCCGCTCGCCGACACCAGCGGGTCGCCGGTGCGGGCGGCGTGCTGGCGCAGCAGCACCGTCTTGCCCGCACCGGCCGGCGCCACCACCTGTGCCACCCGGGACGAGGTGATCGTGGCCAGCTTGCCGAGCGGTATCTCCCGGCGGAGCAACCCGTCCGGCCGTTCGGGCGAGCGATGTCTTCGCGGAAGGGGGACAGCGGCAGGGTCTTTGATCACGACTGCCAGTCTGCGAGCGTGGGTCGGCACTGTCATGAGGCAGTTCGCCCACCGCGGACGGTGCGGAATGGGCGAAGCGCACAGCCGATGCGGAATCCGTTACGGCATCGTGCTTCTACCGTGGATTCGTGGTTACCAGGCTACTCCGGTTGAGTGATTGCGCCCGACGGCGGGGCCGGGTCAGGACCGGCAGCCAGGGCAGTGCGCCTTGCCCCGGGGTGTCGCCGCGGCCGGTCCGTCGAGCTGTCCGTCGCCCGGCTGACCCGGTGCCGGTGTTCCCGCATGCTGTCGACATGGCAGTCAGCGCGATCCTCCGCGTCACCGAGGTCACGGTCGCGCCCGGTGGGGCCGGCCGTTGCCATGTGCTGGTGCGCAACAACTCGGTCGTGGTCGACCAGTTCGTGTTCGCCGTGCGCGGGGACGTGTCGGACTGGACGCAGGTCAAGCCGGCGCGGGTCAACCTGATGCCCAACCAGGAGGTCAGCGTCGAGCTGACGTTCAACCCGCCCCGCGCCGCCGGCGTGCTCGCCGGCCGGCACCCGTTCGCCCTCCAGGCGTCCTCGCGGGAGGACCCCGGCGGGTCGGTGGTGCAGGAAGGCGTGGTGATCGTCGAGAAGTTCACCGACGTCGTCGCCCAGGCCGTGCCGGTCACCTCGACCGGCCGGCGCGCCGGCCGGCACACCCTCGCGGTGGACAACCTCGGCAACCACGAGCACGGGGTGGAGGTCGTCGCCACCGACCCCGATCTGCGGCTGGACTTCCGCGTCCGGCCGAGGGCGCCCCGGCTGACACCGGGCAGTGCCACGTTCGTGCGGATCAAGGCCAAGCCACGCAAGTACTTCTGGAAGGGCCCCGACCGGTCGATGCCGTTCGAGGTGAAGGTCCTCGCGCCGGGGGCCGAGCCGGTGGCGGTCGACGCCACCATGGTGCAGCGGGCGCTCGTGCCGCGCCGGTTGTTCTGGCTGCTGTCGGCGTTGCTGGTGCTGGTGATCCTGGCGTCAATCCTGATCATGGCACTGCTGCGGCAGCGGCCGGTGTCGATCGCGGGGCCGGCGCCGCTGACCGTGCCCATGTCGGCCAGTGCGACCTCGACCACCCCGTCGGCGCCGACGACGAGCAGCTCGGCACCGGCGCGCACGAGCGCGCCCCGCTCGGCGACCGGCGGCGCCGGCGGCAGCACCCGGGGCAACACCGGGTCCACCGCCGGGTCCACCACCGTCACCACCCCGTTCGTCGTCCGCGCCGACGCCTCGCCGGGGTTCGGTGGCCGGCCACAGCTGTTCTCCTACGTGGTGCCCGCGCAGCGACGGCTGCGGGTGCTCTCGGTGGTGCTGAGCGGTCCGGCCGGCGACACCGGTCGGGTCGAGGTGCGGCACGGTGACACCGTCCTCGCGAACGTCGACCTGGCCGCGCTCGGCGGCGCGGGTGTGCGGCACACCTTCTCCAACCCGCCGCTGGCCGAACCCGGCGAGAGGATCACCCTGGCGGTCTATTGCGGAAACGCGGACCGGTCCTGCACTCCGGAAGGAGACTTCACCGCGGCACTGGTGCGTTGAGCGGTCAACAGAGCGGTGTTGACGTCTCGTTGAGCCCCCTTCGGATACTGAGCTCATCGCCCATTACCCGAAGGGAAGTCCCATGTCGCACCGAACTGACGTCTACGTCACCGCGACCGACCCGATCCTGCGGACCGGTGTCAGCTCCCAGCTGCGTGGGCGGCCGGAGGTGACGGTGCTGTCCGCGCCGGGCACGGACTCGGCGTCGGTGTGCGTGGTGGTCGCGGACGTGCTCGACGAGACCGCGCTGCGGCTGGTGCGGGAGACCCGCGCCGCCGGCACCGGCAGCGTCGTCGTCGTACTGTCCATTGTGGATGACACGGCGCTGTTCTCGGCGATCGAGGCCGGCGCGTGCGGGCTCGTGCCGAGATCCGAGGCCACCCCGGAGCGCCTGGTGGACGCGGTGCGCAAGGCCGCCGCGAAGGGCGGGGTGCTGTCCCCGGCGCTGGTCGGCCGGCTGCTCGGCCAGGTCAACAGACTCCAGAACCAGGTGCTGACCCCGAAGGGGGTGCGGTTCTCGGGGCTCTCCGACCGGGAGGCGACCGTGCTGCGCATGGTGTCGCAGGGCATGGAGGTGCGGGAGATCGCCGAGGAGCTGCGTTACTCCGAGCGGACCATCAAGAACACCATGCACGACGTCGTCGCCCGGTTCCAGCTCAGGAACCGGACCCACGCGGTCGCGTTCGCCATGCGCGAGGGGATGATCTGACCGGCCGGACATCTGTCCCGTATTCGGCCGTTCCGACGTGACCCTTCCGACGTTGGCTCGTTAGTCGGGTGCGTTCGAACGAAAATCCTCCGGTACAACGTCGTCCGGCGGCCGCGTCGTGTCCCGAGCGCTGGTTCGGCGCATGCGAGGAGTACGCGACGATGACGATCACGTTGGCCCGATTATTGTCCGCCGGTTTCCTGCCGGGCCACGCGGTCGTGGGGGACAGCTGGATGCTCCGGTCGCCGGTCGGGTCGGTGGTCGTCGCGCCGGACGTCGCGTCGGTCGCCTCGGTCAAGTCGCTTGCGCTGGTGGTCTTCCCGCGGACCGCGCTCGGCGGGGAGGAGCACGAGCACCGGACCTGCGTGGCGATCCGGATGGCGGCCCGGCGCGACATCGTCGGCCTCGTGCTGAACCGGCCGGACGGCGTGCTGTCGGAGCGGACGCGGGCGCTGGCGAAGTCGAGCGGGGTGGCGCTGGTACTGGTCGACCAGGAGCATCCCGACCAGCTCGCACCCGCCATGGACCGGTTCGTGCGCACCCCGTACCCCCTGCGATACCAGCAGCAGGCCTCCCACTGGGCCGGTGTGGCGGACGAGGACGTGCTCGGCACCGTCGCGCATCGCCTGCGCACCGTCGGGGCCGGTCTGGAGGAGATGCTGGGCATGCTGTCCGCGACGCTGCGCAGCCAGGTCGGGCTGGTCATCGCGGGCGGGCGGGTGCTGGCCGGCGATCTGGACGAGGACGCGTTGCGGGGCCCCGGCGACGTGCTCGGCCGGCTCGCCACCGGCCGGCCGGTGGCATGGGTTCGGTCGACGCACGACGGACTGCTGCTCGCGCAACCCGTCCAGCTCACCGCCGGGGTACCGGTGAACCTGTGGCTGGTGGCCGGCATGCGGGAGATGACGGCGCCGCGGGTGCGCCTCATCGGTCAGGCGCTCGTGGTCGCGACGTGGGCGCTCGTCGCGCACCTCGCCGGTGTGGCACTCGACCTGGCCCGGCGCGACCGCGACCACCATCTGCTGCTGTCCCGGCTGCTCGACGAGGCGGACCGGCCGAGCCTGCCGTGCCTGGAACAGGCCACCGCGCTCGGCTGGCGGCTCACCGGCTGGCACACCGCGGTGCGCATCACCACCCGCCGGGTCGGTGCCGCGCTGCCGCCCGCGTCGGTCGGCGCGCTGCTGCACCGCCACCTCGCCGCGCACGGGATCGACGCGATGCCGCTCACCGGCGAGGACGACTGGACCCTGTGGACCTCTGAGCTCGAGCGGCCGCGCAACACCGACGAGGTGCGGAACAACGTGCGGCACGCGCTGCTCGCCGCGGAACGAGAACTGCCCGGCATCCGCTTGTGCGCCGGGGTGGGCGTGGCGGGGGAGGGACTGCCGGGGCTGCGCGAGTCGATGACCCAGGCCCGGGAGGCCAGCCTGCTCGCCGGCACCCGGGACACGCCCGGCGCCGTCGAGCGGCTCGGCCGCGACAGCGTCAACCGGATCCTGGTAGGCCACCACGCCGCCGGCCCGCAGCACCAGCTCGCGCAGCACCTGCTCCGGCCCCTGACCGACGCGGATCCCACCGGCCAGCTGGTGCACACCCTGGGCCGCTACCTCGACCACGAGTCGTCGGCGACCGCGACGGCCGGCGCGCTCGGCGTGCACCGGAACACCGTGCTGCAGCGGCTCGAGCGCATCCGGGTGCTGCTCGACGTCCAACTGTCCGATGTGGACCAGCGATTGGCGTTGCACCTGGCGACGCGGCTGGTCCGGATGGGCGGGACCGATGCGCGGGAGGCCGTGGACCTCGGGCGGGCCAACGTGAGCTGAGCCGGTCTCAGCCCGGAGGCACGCAGTCCTCGGGCGGTGCCGGCGCGGGTGCGCCGAGCAGGCCACCGAGCCCACCGAGCACCCCGCCGACCACACACAGGACCGACGTCAGCGGCCCGGGCGGCGCCGGGGTCGACGGCGTGCCGGTCGGCGGGACCGGTGTGCTCGGTTCGCCGGGCCGGCCGGGCGTCGGCTGGTCCGGGGCCGGTGCGGTGGGGGTGGCGACGGGCGGCGCCGGAGGAGCCGGCAGGGCGAGGTCGGGGCCCGTGCCGTCACCGGTGCTGGTCCGGTCCGGGGTGACCGGCAGGGGGCTCCCGGCGCCGTCGGGGATCGCGGTCACATCCAGTGCGTAGGACCGCATCCAGGCGAGCACCAGTCGCAGGTACGCCGGTGACCGGTTGTAGCTGAGTACCGCCTCGTTCAGGTCGGCCGGCACGGCGAGGTCGCGGTTGTTCGCGCACAGGTAGCGCCCCGCCGCCAGGCTGGCGTCGTAGACGTTGTGCGGGTTCGCCACGCCGTCGGTGTTGCCGTCGGCCGCCCACCGCGTCCAGGTGCCCGGAATGAACTGCATCGGCCCGACTGCCCTGTCCCACAACGGGTCGCCGTCGAGACGTCCGGCGTCGGTGTCGCGGATCGCCGCGAAGCCGTGGTCGCCGGCGAGCACCGGGCCCAGGATGGGCGTGAGCGTCGTCCCGGTGGCGTCGACCAGGCCGCCGCGGGCGTGCCCGGACTCGACCCGGCCGATCGCGGCGAGGAGCGCGGCGGGCAGCCGGCAGCCGGGTTGGGTGATCGCGAGACTCGTCGCGGCGCCCCGGTAGGCGGCCAGGACCGAGGCGGGCACCCCGTTGACACCGCCGGACCGGGTGAAGTCGATCGGCGCCGACCGGGGCTCGGCGGGCATGGTGGTGCCACCGGCCGACTCCGGCGCCGCCGGCCGCGCGGCGGGCGCGGGCGCGGCGCCGGGCCGCGCCCGGTCCGCGACGGGCCGGCCGGCCGAGGTCGGCACCGAGGCGGCGACCCCCATCGCGGCGACCAGCAGCGTGACGCCGGCCAGCCGCGCGGCTCGGGTGCCCGGGCCGGCGCGCCTTTTCGAAGGAATCGTGGTCACCGGTCGAGTAGAGCACCGCCGGAACTGGTTTCGCGCCTTTGCTGTCCGGCGGTGAACCGAATACGGTCCGCGCGGCCAATCGTCAGGAAATCCGTACTGTCCGCACAGGTTCCCCCAGGGGCAACGAATACCCGCGGCGCGGTCGTAGCGTTGTCGCCTGGGCTGGTAGCTGTTCTGTCAATTCGCGGGAGGCACGTGTGTCACGACATTGGCGCCAGGTGTTGACGGTCGTGCTCGCACTGTTGTGGACGACCGTTGCCGTCCCGTTGACAACAAACGCCGCGGCACACGCGCAACAGCTCAGCCCGTTCCCGTGCGACTCCACCTACTACATGATGCAGCCGGGCGGCAACGGCCGCAGCGTGTTGGGGCGGATCGCGTTCCCGACCCCGGGCGGCGGCACGGACACCAGCTTCCAGCCGATCGCCGAAGCCCAGTTCCGGTTCAACGCCATCGGGTACAACCATCTCGACAACCTGATCTACGGCGTTATCAATGGCGGCGCCCAGATATTCCGGGTCGACGCCGCGGGCAGTTTTCAGAACCTGGGCGCGCCGCTGCTGAACGGCAGACCGATCGGCGGCGACGGAATCATCTCCGGCGCGTTCCGCGCCAACGGGAACTTCGTGTTCCGGGATGGCGGGACGGCCTATGCCGTGGATGTCGGCGTGACGCCGCCGAGAGTGGTCGCCAGTGCCGCGCTGTCGCGGAACGCGCAGTTCGCGGACTGGGCGGTCAACCCGGTCGACGACGCGATATACGCGTTCGACCGCGGCATCAACCAGGTCGTCCGGATCGCGCTCGACGGTGACGGCGTCGCGGACGTGGTGCCCGCCGGCGGCACGCTGCCGGCCGGCGCGGTGGTCGAGGGGCAGGGCACCACCTGGATCGACGGCAACGGCCGGATCACCTTCCTCGGCGGCCGCGACGGCGGCGGGCACATCGACTTCTACCAGGCGGCGTTCGATCCCGGCGCCGGCACGTACGCCTCGCTGCGCCACATCGGCACCGAGCCGGCGCTGGCGGGTTCCGGCGACGGCGCGAACTGCGCCTTCCGCATGGCCTTCGAGAAGAACGTCGCCCCGACCACGGTTGTCGCCGGCCAGACCGTCACCTACACCTACGACCTCACCAACGGCACCGGGCAGGCCCGCACGGTCACCTTCACCGACGATCTGCGGCGCCCTGGCGCGGGCGGCGCCTTCGTGCCGGGTTCGGTGCGGACCCCGACCGGGACCGTGAGCCTGGAGAACGGCGACCGGACCGTGGTCATCCGCGGCCTGACGGTGGCGGCCGGCCAGCACGTGCGCGTCAGCGCGGACGTCCGCGTCCCACCCACGTTCTCCGGCGTGCTGCGCAACCAGGCGCAGCTGACCGGCGGCGGCATCCCCGGCGGCGAGGTCTGGTCGGACTACCCCGGCACGCCGGACCCGGTCGACCCGACGCCGCTGACCGTCGACCCGCTCGACGTGGACATCGCGGTCACCAAGAACATCGGCGGCCAGAACGAGAACCTGGTCCGGCCCGGTGAGACGTTCGACTACAGCGTCGTGGTGACCAACAACGGGTCGGACCCGTCCTGGCCGGTGGTCCTGACCGACGACGTGCCCGCTCCGCTGGTCCCGGTCGCCGCCTCCGACGGCGGCACGACCAACGGGCAGCGGGCGCGGTGGACGATCGACACGATCGCTCCGGGCGGCGTGCTCACCCGCAACATCACCGTCCGGGTGGCGACCGACCAGGCGCAGACGGTCGTCAACACCGCGACGGCCGCCTCGGCGGACGGGGTGCCGGACACCAACCCCGGCAACGACACCTCCAACGAGGTGCGGACGAACATCGAGATCCCGATCCCGCAGGCCGATCTGCGGGTGGCGAAGTCCGCGCCGGCCAACGCCGATCCCGGCGGGGCGCTCACCTACACGATCACCGTGGACAACCTCGGCCCGGCCCGCTCCGGCGGTTCGACGCTGACCGACACCCTGCCCGACGGGTTCACCGTGACGGCGGTGTCCGGCGGCGGCATCGTGAGCGGCCGCACGGTGGTGTGGCAGCTGGCGCCGCTGGCCGCCGGCGCCACGATGCCGTTCCAGGTGTCCGGCACGACACCGTTCGGGGCGGCGCGGCTGGTCAACGAAGCGACCATGGTGCCGAGCCAGGACGGGCCGATCGACCCGGTGCCCGACAACAACACCGCGCGGGTGACGACCGACGTGCGGGCGCCGGCGGCCGACCTGCTGCTCGTCAAGGAGGGCCCGGAGAGCGTGCGGCCGGGGGCGCAGGCCACGTACACGGTCCGGGTCCGGAACAACGGGACGGACCGGTCGACCGGCTCGACCGTGCGGGACACGCTGCCGAGCGGGTTCACCCTCGTGGCGACACCGGACGGTGCCACTGTGGACGGTGCCGTCATCGTGTGGACGCTCGGTGAGCTGACGGTGGGCGCCGAGCGAGTGCTGACCTACGCGGTGGTCGCGCCGGTCGAGGGCGGCACCGGCACGAACACCGCCGTGGTCACGCCGATCGCCGGCGGGCCCGCGGATCCCGACCCGGCGAACAACACCGACCAGGTCACGACCACGGCGGCGCCGGCGGCGGACCTGGCGATCACCAAGTCCGGCCCGGATTTCGTCGACGCGGGCGGGTCCTTCCAGTGGACGATCGACGTGGTCAACCACGGCCCGTCGACGGCACGGAACGTGGTCGTCACCGACACCGTCCCGGCCGGCTTCCCGGTGGGCGCCCCGACCGGACCGGGCGCGGTCACCGTGCTGGTCAACAACGACGGCACCACTACCGTGCGCTGGGCCGTGGGTGACCTGGCGCCCGACGCGACGGCCCGGTTCACCGTCCCGGTCACCGCGCCTGCCGTCGCGGGCAGCGGCCGCAACTCGGCGTCGGTCACCTCCGACACCGCCGACCCGAACGGCGCGCCGCCGCCGGCCACCCACCAGGTCGCGGTCCGGGGCTTCACCCTGGCCAAGACCGTCCGCTCGGCCCCGGCGTCCGTGCGGCCCGGCGCCGAGGTGGTCTACGAGATCGTGGCGACCAACAGCGGCCCGGTGCCCTACGACGACACCCGCGGCCTCGCGACCTTCCACGACGACCTGACCGACGTGCTCGACGACGCCACCCTCGTCTCGGTCACCCCCGGGGCCGGGATCACCAGCGAGGACAACGGGTTCACGTGGACCGGGCCGCTCGCGGCCGGCGCGTCGACGACCATGCTGGTGACCGTCCGGGTGCGGCCGGGCGGCGACGGCGAGCTGCGCAACACCGTGCGGGGCGGCACGAACTGTGGGCCTGGCCCTTCCGCGCCCGAGTGCGCGCCGACCGGCATCCCGGTGCGTGCGCTGACGCTGACCAAGACCGTGTCGGCGACGGTCGTCGAGCCAGGTGACGAGCTGACCTACCGGGTCGTGATCACCAACACCGGCGGCTACGCCTTCACCGGCGCCGACCCGGCGGTCGTGACCGACGACCTGTCCGCCGTGCTCGACGACGCGACCTTCGGGGTGGCGAGCACCACGCCGGCCGGCCGGGGCAGCATCGTGGCGCCGTCGGCCGGATCGCCTACGCTGCGCTGGTCCGGTCCACTCGACCTCGGGGCGACCGTGACGCTCAGGTACGTGCTCACGGTGCACGACCCGCAGACCGGCGACGGCCGGCTGGTGAACACGGTGTCCAGTGTGGACGATCCGAACTGCCTGCCCAGCAACGGATGCGGCCCCGACGAGCCCACCCTGCTGCGGGCGTTCGTGCTCGCCAAGAGCGTGGACCGGGCCGCGAGTGAGCCGGTCGCTCCGGGGGACGCGGTCACCTACACGATCACCGCCGTCAACAGTGGCCAGGTGCCCTACGACGAGGCCACCTTCGCCGAGGACCTGACCGGTGTGCTCGACGACGCCGAGCTGGTCGACGTCGCCGCGGACGCCGGCACGGTCGCGCTTGCCGACGGCAGCACCGTGCTGAGCTGGTCCGGGCCGCTGCCGGTGGCCGACCCACCTGGCACGCCGGGCGTCACGGTCACCGTGACGGTCCGGGTGCTCGACCCGAACCTCACCGGCGACCATTCGTTGGTCAACGTCGTCAGCGGCTCGGTGAACTGCCCGGGAACCGAGGACCCGAGCGCGGAATGCACGGCGGGCCCGCCGTTGCCGGTGCTGGGCCTGACGGTCACGAAGGCGGCGGACGCGGCCGCGGTGCACGCGGGCGCGACGGTGCGCTACACGGTCACCGTCACCAACACCGGGCAGGCCGACTACACCGCCGACAACCCCGCGGTGGCCGTCGACGACCTGACCGCGGTCCTCGACGACGCCGAGTACGCGGGGGACTCGGCGGTCGAGGGCGGCGGCGCGGTGGTGTTCGACGCCGGGAAGCTGACCTGGACCGGGTCGCTCGCCGTCGGCGCGGTCGCCACCATCACCTACGGGGTGACGGTCGCGTCGCGAGGCCAGGGTGACCACCGGCTGCGCAACGTAGTGCTCGCCGAGGACAGCAACTGTGTCGCAGCGCCGAACGAACCGGTGCCCGCCGACGAGCGGTGCGGCGGCCGGCACGACGTGCTGGTGGCCGAGCTGGCGATCACCAAGACCGCCGACGTGTCACGGGTGCGCCCCGGCGCGCGGGTCACCTACACCGTGACCGTGCACAACATCGGCGCCGCCGACTACCTCGCCGCGGCGCCCGGCCCCGACCGGACCGGTGTCGGCCCGGCGAGCTGGACCGACGACCTGACCGCGGTGCTCGACGACGCCCGCTACCTCGGCAACGCGCAGACGAACGCGGGCGCGGTCGGGTATGCGCCGCCGGTGCTGAGCTGGACGGGTCCGGTCGCGGCCGGCGAGTCGGCGGTGACCGTCTACTCGGTCGAGGTGAACAACCCGACGACCGGTGACAAGACGTTGCTCAACACGGTCACCGGCCCCGACAGCGCGTGCCCGTGCCCGGTGCGCACCGAGGTGGACCCCACGGCCGACCCGGATCTGGCCGGCACCGGCGCGGCGGTCCTCTGGTACCTGGTCATCGCCCTCGGGCTGCTGGCGGCGGGCGGCGGGTTCTTCCTGATCCCGGTGCTGCGCCGGCGTCGTCGGCGCGAGGAAGGAACGGTGCGCTCATGAGGTTGGTCCTCGCGGCAACGGCACTGGCGGTGGGCACGGTGGTGGGCGCGCCGGGCTGGGCCGGCGCGCAGGAACTGCCGGACCGGGCCGATGGCGTGGCGGTCGCCGTGGCCGACGAGGTCGATGAGGTGGCCGTCGGCGACCGGCTCGCCTACACGGTGACCCTGCGCAACACCAGCGCTCGCACGGCGGCGCGGGTGCGGCTGGAGCTGACACTGCCCGTCGGGGTCAGCGGCGCGGAGGTGCACGACGGTGGCGAGTCGGTCGAACCGTGGCTCGCCGTGTGGCAGCCGACAGTGCCGGCGGGCGGCACGGTCACGGTGTCGGCGACCTTCGTGGCGGGCAGACCACGCGCGGCGGCCAAGGGTTACACGGCGCAGGCGTGCCTTGTGCACGACAACGTCCGCCTGGCGTGCGTGGCCGACATCGACCAGCTCCCGGGCGCCGCGGACGTGCACGCCCTCGGCCCGGTGCCGGCCGAACCGGGCGTGGGCTGGCGAACGTGGCTGGCGGTGGTCCTCGGCGCCGCCGTGGTGAGCGTGGCCATGGCGACACTTCTCCTACGCCGCCGCACGGACGAGCCACCGGCGCCGATCGATCCGCCCGGTGGTGAAGTAGGGGACTAGCTCGGCGGCGCAACCCGGCTCCCGCAGGACCGATCCGTGCACGTCGTCGTCGACGGTGAACACCTGGCAGCCGATGGCGTCACGCATCTGTGACGTCCACTCGTACGGGGTTCCGGCCTCGTAGCGGTGTCCGGCCAGCACCAGCGACCCTCCGGCGTAGCGCAGTTGGACTTCCCGGCCTTACAGCGGCCAGCCGGCGCATCCGGTGGAGAACATGTTGGCGCGGCCGGTCGCCGGGTTCTGCTCGACGCTGCTGGTACTCGGCCCAGGCGGTGGCGAAGTCGAACCGAGCGGGGTCCTCGTTGCAGACGGTCGCCTTCTGCATCGTCGGGTTGAGGATCTCCGGTGCGCCCGCCGTCGTCCTGAGCGAACTGCTCGGCCTGTGGATCACCGGCGCAGTCCGCTGGACCACCCTCGCCGGACTCGCGGAGGTTGTAGTGGATCATGTCGCGGGTGGTTTTGGATAACGACAACCACGCCGTGAAACGACCCGGCAGCTGGCGTGAGGATCGGACTGAGCAGCGCCACCGTCGCCAACACCAATAGCCATGCACCGGCAGCGGCCGTAGCCTCGCACTCACACGGCTCTCAGACGACACCGTTTCGCCCGAATCATGACCCGCGTGCCTGGCGCGCCGCACAACTACCCAACCGTGACGTTCGTCATTACCCGGTACCGCACGACGGTGATCGGGTCACGCTGATGCTGTGAACCGCTACCTGCTCGACAACCGCCGCCCGGAGGCGGGCGAACGGTTCGAGGCGCTCGCCGCGCTGTTCGATCCGTGGACGTTCCATCACCTCGACGACTTGGGACTCGGCGAAGGGTGGCGGTGCTGGGAGGTGGGCGCCGGCGGCGTCTCGGTGCCACGCGGCCTGGCAGAGCGCGTGGGGACGAGCGGGCGGGTGCTGGCCACCGACATCGACGTGTCGTGGACCGAGCCCGCAGCCGGCGGTCCGCTCGAGGTACGCCGGCACGACGTGCTCCGCGACCCGCCGCCGGCGGAGACGTTCGACCTGGTCCACGCCCGGCTGGTGCTGGTCCACCTGGAGGACCGCGCGGCCGCACTGCGAGTCATGATCGATGCGCTCCGGCCGGGCGGATGGCTGGTGATCGAGGACGCGGACCCCGCGCTGCAGCCGCTCGCCTGCCCGGACGAACGCGGCCCCGACGAGGAGCTGGCGAACCGACTGCGCACCCAGATCCGCACGTTGATGGCCGAGCGCGGCGCGGACCTCGCGTACGCTCGCACGCTGCCCCGGCTGCTGCGTGAGTGGGAGCTGACAGACGTCAGCGCGGAGGCCTACTTCCCGATCGCGTCACGCGCGTGCGCGATCCTGGAGGCGGCCACTGTCCAGCACGTCAGCGACCAGCTGCTAGCCGCGCAATTGGCGACGCCCGAGGAGATCGAGACACACCTCAGGAACCTCACCCGCGGCGACCTGGATCTCATGCTCGCACCGATGATCACCGCGTGGGGTCGCAAGCCGAACTAGTACGGCAGCCGCGCTTAGATGATCTTGGCTGGTCAGGGGTTTGATCGGGACCCTGGGCTCTGGGCCGCTACGGCCCCATAGCCTGCGCCTCTGCCTCGGCTCAGCGCACCGCGTAGGCGGCGGGCACCGGGGTGCGACCCGGGAGACGGACCACCATATGGCGGTCGTCCATGCTGACCAGGTCGCCCGTGAGGTCGTCGGACACGCGCGTGCCGTTACGGTCGACGGCCCACGTCACGTGACCGTCGCGCACGAAGACGTAGTCGCCCCAGACCGCCACCACTTCCGTGTCGGCAAGATCCTTCGCGGGAGCGGGGTGGCTCTTCCTGGTCGGCACGTCGAAGGTGATCAGCCTGGTCGACTCACCCGGATGCTCGCCCAGTTCCTCGTCGAGGGTGCAGGCGATCACCGTGCTGCTGTCTGTGGCGCAGGTGGTCCGGGCACCCCGGTCCCAGCCCAGCCGGGTGATCTCCGCGCCGGACGACACGTCGATCATGACGGCCACGTCCCGCTCCGTGTCGGTGCCGGCAGGGCGCGCGTACACGAGCGCGACATCGCCGGCGACGAACGCGACCTCCGATCGCGTGTACCGGTCCGCGAGCGACCACAGCTGTTGGCCCGTGGCGGCGTCGAGTCCGACGACCGTCGAGTCCGCGGCGTCCAGGTCGGGCGCTTGCGAGCTGGACTCGGCGAGGACCCGGTCACCGGCCACGAACCGGGGCCAGACGCCCGGAACGTCCCACCGCGTCGCGCCCGCGCGCCACCGGCTCGTCACCGGTGAGCACCACCAGGCGGTCGTCGGCGTCCACGACGTCGTATGGGTCAGGAACGTGCCACAGTGGACTGGCATCGCGCAGCCGAACGGCCGCCACCTCCGGCTGCTTGCCTGGCTCCGGGACGTAGTCCGCAAACAGCACCGTCTCACCCGCCACCCGGCCCATGGGCGCCCGTCCCCCGACGATGTGCCACAGCTCGACGCCCTTCGCGGCCGTGCCCACCAGCAACTCCGGGTCGGCCGTCCAGACGGGTTTCCCGGTGTCCGGGTCGACGACGGCGGTCATGTCCTTGGCCCATTCGAGGAGCAACAGCCGATCGACGAACCGTGCCGACGTGAATCCCCCCTGCATGATGTCGGGCAGCCCGTCGGCGTCGCCTCGCCACAGCGGCTCCGCCGACAGCTCCAGCCGGTTGTCGGTCGAGCCTGGTTCCCGCGTTCGCGGAGTCTCGGTCGGGCCAGCTGTACAGGCGCCGAGCAGCAGCGCGACACCGACAGCGACGCCGATCCCGCGCCGCATCACGCGGGCCACACCGGGATGTCGACGCCCGCGACATTCCGTCCGTCGCGGACGCGGTCCAGATCGCGGACGAGTGCGTCGACCTGGTCGACGGTGTCCCGGAGGAGTTGGTCCGCCGTGGTGAGGAAGGTGGTCAACTTGAAGTAGACCTGGTTCTCCTTCAGTTCCTTCTCGTTCGACGTCGTGGCGGCTGCCTCCATCATCGCGTCCACGACTTTGAACGCCACGCCGATCGGCGTGGCGTCCTTGAGGTCCTTGATCCCGGAGAGCGACACCCAGTTCCCGGGGTGCCGGCTCGACGTGTCGACCGCGTCGTTCCAGGCGTTGACCTCGTCGACCAGCTCACCCATGAGATTGTCGAGGTTCATCCTGGCGCCGTGGATGGTCGCGGCGTAGCGGATCAGGATCTCCGACAGGTCGCGCAACGCACGCTGGCGAAACTCACCGTCGCTCCCTGTCTGGGTGAACCATTTGCCGACCGCCTGGAACTTCGGCCTGGCCTCCTCCGCCGCGGTGCCGGCCCAGTCGTGCCAGATCGTCCCCTCTGCTGTCGAGTCACCGAGGAACACGCGGTCGATGTCGGTCCAGAACGTCGTCGTGTCACCGGTCCGCGTGGCGTCCAGTGCCTGGACGACCTCCGCCACGTACCCGCCGTCGACGACGTCCAGCTTGTCCAGCTTTGTACCCAGGTGATCACGAAGCCTGCCGACGTTCTGCCCCGTCAGGATGTCCGCGTGGTAGAAGAACTGCTCGACCTTGAGATCGGGTTGCGGGTCCGAGCGCGCGGATCCCTGCAGGATCGAGTAGACGTCGGTTCCCAGCTGCTCGGCACCGCTGGTCTTGTGTGAGGTGAACTCGCCGTCGTTGGGCGCAACCACCACGATCGCCGGAATGTCCAGGTAACAGGGTGTGGGGTACGGGGTGATGGCGACCGGATTCGCCAGGCTCTGGAGCATGCCCGCCAGGCGGGGTGCGTTGCCCTGCCGAAAGACGTCGTCGAGATGGCTGACATAGGCGTGGTCCGGCTCGTAGACCCAGTCTCCGACGGTCATGACTGGTCCCCGTCGAGCTGCTCGGAGATCACGTTCATCCGCAGGGTGTTGTCGCGCTCCGTCGAGTCGTACAGAGCAGCGGTGCGCGTGAGCCGGTCGTGCACCTGCTGCAGGAACAGCACGAAGTTCTTCTCGTCGGTGATGTACTCCTCGAATACCTCCTGGAACCGCTTGTCGAACCGTCGCAGCCCGCGCTGGAAACCACCCGTCTCTCCGTACCCGCCGACGAACGGCTCATTGGTCGACTCGCCGGCGACCTGTTGCAGAGTCACCAGTCGGTCATTGAAGAACTGGTGCGCCGAACTGAGAAGGCTCGCGGCGCTGCGCATCACATCCGTGTCAGCCGTGTATCCCGCTGGCATGTCATCCCCCAGACACTCATGCTCTCAACGGGATCACTCTGACACAGCGCGGCCGTGGTCACCACCGGTTCGGGCGATTCGACCGATCGTGGTTATCAGCTCAGCGCCCGGCCAGCAGGTCACGAGCGATGACGATGTGCTGGACCTGATCTCGGTCGCAGCGCTCAATACCATTCCGCGTCGACAACGACGTCCGGCTCACCGTGGACGAGCGTCCCTGAATTACAACGTGTTCAGGAACGCTCTCACCTCGAGCATGTCGATCTTCTCGTAGTCCCGTCGATCGACGATCACGACAAGCTCCTTGCACACGTCTTCCTGCCTCGGAGCCGGTGTCTGTCTGCTCGTCGACGGCGTGGTGTGGGCTACTCGTCGCGACCATCGACCAGGGGGTCGCGCAGGTCGGTCCGTCTCAGAAGCGTCCAGACGTTGTCACAACTCACGAACGCCGAGGTCAGCAAAGAGACGTCGCGTGGCCGGGTCGACCGAGTACAGCACAGTGCCGCGGATCGATCGGGTGAGGAGCACGCCATAAGCGTTGCGTATCGCACGTGAGAGATCGTCGTCCGCGCGGATCCTGCTGGCCTTGCTCAGTACGTGTTCGCGGTGGACTTTCCAGCCCTCGCCACTCCACGTGAGGTCCGGTCCCATGATCACACCGCCCCACTCATACTCAAGGCCCTGCGCGGTGTGAACACAGCCGATCTGCCCGAATCCGCCGGGTTCCGTGGCCCAGTACCTCCGCTTCGGCACTCCCGGTGTGTTGTGCTGGTCGCCGGCGTTCCAGGGGCGTGCCCAGCCTGGTTCCGGGGCTACTTCCGGATCTGTGCCACTCCGGTCCTCCCATTTCCAACAGATTCCGGCACTCATTCGCGCGGTTTCCCCCGCACGGTCTTTTGCGCGCAGAAAGCGCTCCATGGCGGCGGCACTGTTGGCGTAGTAGAGCTGGAAGGGTTCTGGATCGTCGTCGGCGCTCTTCCATGGCAGTGGGTCACCAGTAAGCAGATTTCGAACCCACGTGTCATAGGTCGAGCTGCCGACGGCACGCAGTACACGGTCCAGAGTGATCGGCACGACCTCCGCCCCGAGTCGCTTGATCTCATCGACGAGGGCTTCCGGTGACCAGACCTCGTCAGCGAACAAACGCTGATCGCCGTCAATAAAAAACACCGGCACTTTGGCACGCGTGACGATCACCGAGATCGATGATTCGCCGACTCGCATCGAGAACGAGCCCTTCATCGGCCGCTCCGTG
>NZ_DASWSJ010000289.1:0-9098 GCF_036402745.1 Actinophytocola sp.
GGACGCGGCCATAGCCGGTCCGCAGGAGTACCGCATCGCCGGATCGCACCCGCACACCCTGGCGACGCTCGGCCTCCTCGAGATCGTCGGGAAACACACCCTGCCCCGGCTCCAACCACGGCACATCGCGGACCCTCGCAATGTCCAGCAGGACACCACGCGTGATGATCCCGTTCGCCGCCGCCGTGACGGCCGCCCACGCCGATCCCGTTGCGGCGTCGACCAACGAGTGCGACCGCCCGTTGTACATCGTGCCGTCCCAGAAGATGTGGCACGGCGAGTCGACGTGGGTGAGGGTGTTGCCGTGGAACGTGATGCCGAGCCGCTCGGACGAAAAGCCCCAGCGCCGGTCGTTGCGGAATGCGGCCACCGGCATGTTCTCGGCACCCGGCATGTCAGCGGCGCACGGGCACGTCGTCGTCGACCGCTCCATGTCTTCCGGTACGGCAACCTCCCATGCGCACGACACGCTCCTGCCATGGCGCACGGCCCGCGCCGCCGCCAGCCGGACGTCGTCGGTGATGTGGTTCAGAGTGCCGAGCTCGTCGTCGTCGCCCCACCGTCCCCAGTTCGACAGCGTGTCGAAGTACCCGAGCACGTCGTCCTGTGTGGGCATCGGTCGCCCTGCCGTCATCCCAGCATCGACTCCTCCGGTCACGCGGTTCGAGGCCAAGGCCCGCTGAACTGGCATGACACTAGATCAGCGGGCCAGCAGCCGGCCGGTCAGGAGGTAGGTACGGCACACCTGTGGTGCTGTGGCACCGGTAGCAGGCACGTGCCGACAGCAGCGACACCACCGGATGCGTCACGGCACCAGGATGATCCTGATCGGGGCATCCGTCTTGCCGGCCAGCCGGGCCACGGCGTCGGCCGCCTCCGCGAGCGGCATCGTCGCGGAGACCGACCGGTGCAGGTCCAGCCGGCCGAACCGGGTCAGCTCGATCAGCTGCTCGACCGCGCCCGGCCCCGACCCGTACGAGCCGATGATCTGCTGGCCGCGGAAGCTGAGCGCGATCGAGTTCTTGAGCGCCAACGGTTCCGGGGTGAGCCCCACGAGCACGAGCCGCCCGCCGAGGCCCAGGCAGCGCGCCGCCTGCTCGCGCACCGCGCCGACGCCGGCCATGTCGTAGGCGACGTCGAGGCCCGCGCCGCCGGTGAGCGCGAGCACCTGGTCGCGCAGGTCCGCCGCGGCCGGGTCGAGCGCCACGTCCGCGCCGAACTCCAGCGCCCGCTCGCGGGCCGCCGGCAGCGGGTCGACGGCCACGATCGGCACCGCGCCGACCAGCCGCAGCAGCTGCACCGCGTGCGCGCCGAGCCCGCCGACCCCCCACACCCCCGCCGGCCGTCCCGGCGCGGCCGCCTTGCCGGCACCGGTGACGGCGCCCCACGGCGTGGACACCGCGTCCGGGACGATCGCCGCCTGCTCGAACGGCAGCTCGTCCGGAATCGCGACCAGCGTGTGGTGGCTGGCCAGCGCGTACTCCGCCCAGCCGCCGTCGTAGTCGACGCCGCGCGTCCGCACGGCGAGGCACGGCTGGCGGAACCGCACGCAGTTCGCGCAGCGGCCGCAGTGCTCGCCGGCCTGCAGCACGACCCGGTCGCCCACCTGCCACGGCGCCGGCACGGCCGGGCCGAGCAGGTCGATCTCGCCGGCGACCTCGTGGCCGAGCGTCACCTCGTCGCCCTCGAGGAACAGCGGGCTGAGGCTGCCGTCGATCAGGTGCACATCCGACAGGCACACGCCGGCGGCCCGCACGCGGACCCGCACCTGGCCGGGCCCCGGCTCGGGCACCGGCACCTCCCGGACCGTGAGCTTGCGGGTCGAGATCTCCAGCCGTCCGGCGAGCATCGCGGGTCCTCCCAGGTGGTTGGCTCAACCCACCTTGCCACGGGAGAACAGCGGCCTGTCGGCGTATTGACCCGCCCGTATCGACGCGACTACGGTCCGAGTTGGTTGCTTATGTTGAATACTGCTCGCATCGGGGCGAGCAGATGAACGCAACCGAACGCTTCCGGAGGGTCCCCCAATGCGTCCGGTCGTCCTCGTCGCCGTCGCCGCCCTGCTCATCTCCGGTGTGCCTGCCACGACGGTGGCCGCGCAACCACAGGGACCGGACGCCTACGCCTACCTCGACAACCCCCGCATGACCGGTGAGGGCCAGCAGCCGCCGCACGCCGAGCTGCGCCCGTACGCCACCACCCGCGCCGCCGCGCGCCACGGCGAGCGCTCGCCCTTCGTCCAGTCGCTCGACGGGGACTGGCGCATCCACATGTCCGACCGCCCCGACGGCGTGCCCGCGGGCTTCTTCGCGGCGGACTACGACACGAGCGGCTGGACCACGACGACCGTTCCGCACACCTGGCAGACCGCCGGCCTCGACCACCCGATGTTCCGCAACATCCCCGAGGAGGTCTGGCCCGACAACCCGCCCTTCGCGCCCAAGGACGTCAACCCCACCGGCGCCTACGCCCGCGACTTCGACCTCCCCGCCAACTGGACCGACCGCAGCACGTTCCTGCGCTTCGAGGGCGTCACCTCCGGCTACTTCGTCTGGGTCAACGGCACCTACCTCGGCTACGACCAGGGCGGCTACACCCCGGCCGAGTTCGACATCTCGCAGGCGCTGCACCCCGGCCGCAACCGGGTCGCCGTCCAGGTGCACCGCTGGGGCTCCGGCTCCTACCTCGAGGACGTCGACCAGTGGCGCTACAGCGGCATCTTCCGCTCGGTCTGGCTCTACAACACGCCGAGGACCCACATCCGCGACCTCGCGGTCACCACCGACCTCGACGCGACCTACACCGACGCCACCCTCAAGGCCGACGTGGCGCTCACCCGTGCGCAGCCGGGACCGGTGACCGTCACCGCGTCCCTCCGCGACCACGGCGGCCACGAGGTCGCGACGTTCCGGGCCACCACCGAGAACGACACCGCCACACTGTCCACTGTGGTCAGTAACCCGAAGAAGTGGACCGACGAGACGCCGAACCTCTACACGCTCGTGCTCACCGCCGGCGACCACGTCACCAGCGAGCGGATCGGCTTCCGCGAGATCACCGTCGAGGACCGCCAGCTCAAGGTCAACGGCAAACGCGTGCTGTTCAAGGGCGTCAACCGGGCGGAGACCGACCCCGACCACGGCCGGTACGTCCCCCGCGCGCGCCAGGAGCAGGACGTCGCGCTGATGGAGCAGCTCAACGTCAACGCCGTGCGCACCTCGCACTACCCGTCCGACCCGTACTTCTACGACCTCGCCGACCGAGCAGGACTGTGGATCGACGACGAGGTCGACATCGAGACCCACGCGCACGAGTCCTGCCCGAGCGTCTGCCTCGCCGACAAGCCGGAGTGGCAGGACGCCTTCCACGACCGGTTCGTCGCCATGGTCCAGCGCGACAAGAACCATCCCAGCGTCTTCATGTGGGACACCGGCAACGAGGCTGGTCTCGGCAAGGGCCACTACGCGATGGCCGAGTGGGCGCGCGCCAACGAGCCGACCCGCCCGCTGTACCACCAGTCCAACTCGCCCAACGGCGACGCGCCCTACGCCGACGTCTGGGGCCCGCGCTACCCGACCCCCGAGCGGCTCGCCCAGCAGGCCCAGCAGACGACCAAGCCGGTGATCCTCGGCGAGTACGCGCACGCGATGGGCAACAGCCTCGGCAACTTCCGCGAGTTCTGGGACACGATCCGCGCGAACCCGCAGCTGCAGGGCGGCTTCATCTGGGACTGGGCCGAGCAGAACATCCGCCAGGACGTCCGCGTCACCCCCGACGGCTCGGGCAACGACATCATGGCCCACCTCACCGGCAAGCCCGACATCGTCGACGGCCACCGCGGCAAGGCGCTGCAGCTGTCCGGCCTCGACGACTTCGTCGAGGTGTACCGGGACCGCCGGCTCGAGATCCGCGACGCGCTCACCCTCGACGCGTGGGTCAAGCCGGCCGCCTGGACCGGCGACCTCACGATGATCGCCAAGGGGGACAAGGCCTACGCGCTGAAGATGAAGACCGCGACCACGCTCGAGTTCTTCGTCTACAGTGGAGGGTGGCGGGTCGTGCAGGCCGAGGTGCCGGCCGACTTCTACGGCCACTGGCACCGGGTCACCGGCACCTTCGACGGCACCGCGCTGCGCCTCTACATCGACGGGGCCGAGGTCGGCAGCACCGCGTTCACCGGCACCATCGACAACTCCTTCTACGAGGTCAACGTCGGCCGCAACCCCGAGGTCATGCAGGACCAGTACCGCGGCAGGATGGCCCACGGCACCATCGACGACGTGCGGATCTACGACCACGCCCTGACCGCCGGCGCGCTCGCGGCCGGCGAGGACCCGGCGCCGGACGCCGTGCTGGCGCTGAACTTCGACGAGTTCACCACCGCCGGTACCCACCTGTCCTACGGCGAGAGCCTGTCCGGTGTGGACGGTCTGGTCGGCTCGGACCGGTTCCTCCAGCCGGAGACCGCGCAGCTCGCGTGGGTGCAGCAGCCGCTGCGCTTCTCCTACGGCGGCGGCGTGCTCACCGTCCACAACGAACGCCCGTTCGCCTCGACCGGTGGCACGTCGCTGCGCTGGTCGGTCCGGGAAGGCGGCAAGGAGGTCGCCGGGGACACGCGCGCGCTGGACATCGCGGCCGGCGGTACCGGCACCGTGGCCATCCCCGTGCCGGGCAACCCCCGCGACGTCGAACGGTTCCTCGACGTCACCACCACCGGCACGGTGCCCGCGCACGACCAGTTCCCGCTCGGTGGCACGGTGGTCCCCGGCAACGAGCTGCCCGACGGCAGCGGTACTGTGACCACTGAGGACGGTGCCGACGCGGTCACCCTGTCCGGCAAGGACTTCCGGTACACCGTCGACAAGGCCACCGGCTCGCTCACCTCGATGCGGGTGCGCGGCACCGAGCTGCTGAGGTCCGGCCCGGTGCTGGACGCGTGGCGCGCGCCGATCAGCAACGAGACCTACAACTGGGGCACGGCCGAGGGCGAGCTGTGGCGCGCGGCCGGGCTGGACCGGCTGAGGACGACGGTCGGCTCGGTCACCGTCGAGCCGGGGACGGTCACGGTGACCAGCACGGTCGCCGCGCCGGACCGGCCGGACGCCTCGTTCGCGCAGACCATGACCTACCGGGTCGACGGCGCGGGCACCATTCGCCTGGCGCACCACGTGTCGCCGCGGGGAGCCGTGCGGACGCTGCCGTACCTGGCGAGGATCGGCGTGCAGCTGGCCGTGCCCGACACGTTCCAGAGGTTCGCCTGGTACGGCCGCGGCGCGCAGGAGAGCTACGTCGACCGCAAGGAAGGCACCCCGATCGGCGTCTACAAGTCCACTGTGGACGGACAGTACGTCGACTACTACCGCCCACAGGACCACGGCAACCACACCGACACCCGCTGGGCCCTGCTCACCGACGGCCGGACCGGCGGCCTACTGGTGGCCGGCGCGACGGATGTCAGCGTCACCCCGTACGACGACCTCGACCGCGCCGCGTACCCGTTCGAGCTGCAACGCAACCCGGGCTGGGTCACCCTGCACGCGGACCACGCGGCCACCGGCGTGGGCGACACTCCCAACCCGGTGCGCGAGCGCTACCAGGTCCAGCAGGACGTGGATCATTCGTACGACCTGGTGATCCGCCCCCTGAGCCCGGCAGAGGTGCGCCACCACTAGTCCGCCTCCCCGGGATTAAAAGTGTGCGTTGCGTCCCGGCGAATAGTGCGGGTGTCGAGGTGGATGGTGGCTGGGTGCCGTCACGGTCCCCTGAGGTTCCGGTGGTCGGCGCAGGACTTCACACGATGATCTACGAGACAGGCCCTAACCGGTGCAGGTGGGTTCCTGGACGCCGGCCTGGATCCAGGGCAGGTTGACCTTGCGGAACGCGATCGAGCGGTGGGAGGTCGAGCTGCTCGACGTGTCCTCGTTGACCTCGATCAGCGCGCCGACGTGGTAGTCGGCGGTCTTCGTGATGCTCGAGTAGCCGCCCTCGTGGTAGCTGCCGCCTTCCAGGGGCAGCGGCGCGTCGCTGAACGGGCGGCTGTAGCTCCAGGTCCGGGCCTCGTCCTCGCTCATCCGGATGCGCATCTTGGTGCGCGTCTCGCTGCTGGCGGAGTTGACGAACGCCAGGCGCGCGGGGGCGTCGGCGTTGTAGCGCATGGTGGACGCCTCGTTCTTCGGGTCCAGCAGGCAGCTCGCCGGCGCGAACGCGGTGAACCCGGACTCGATCGTGCCGCGGGCGACGTACCGGCGCTTGTTCGCCTCCCACACCGGTGTCGTCGCGCGGTCGTTGCGGTAGAGCGTGCCGTTGGCGAGCTCCAGCACGGTCGACTCACCGGTCTGCTCCATCGCCGCGCCCGCGGTGGTGCGCATGACCTGCACCTTCCACGTCGCGCCGTGGTCGTCGCTGTAGATGTTGCGGTGCTGGGCGGGGATGACGAGCCGGCCGGGGTTGCGGTAGGTGGTCTGGATGCCCACGCCGGGGCCGACCGCGTCCCAGTTCCAGCTGCCGCCGCCGGCGAGCGTGCGCGGCTTGAGCGTGGCCGACATGTTGACCGGGGCCGACCAGCTCGCGCCGTCGGTGGTGCTGGAGGAGACCCAGACCTGGCGGTCGTCCCAGGAGTTGACCGTGGCGCCGGCCTGGTAGTTCATGAACAGCCAGACCTTGTTGTTCGACCGGTCCACCACGGCGGTCGGGTTGCCCCACGTGCCCTGCCCGGAGCCGACGACCTCGGAGAGCGCGGACCACGTCGCGCCGTTGTCGGTGGAGCGCTTGTAGAGCAGGTTGATGTTGCCGAAGTCCGCGTTGTCGGCCGCGCGCCCCTCGACGAACGCGATGAGCGTGTCCTTGGCGGTGCGGACCAGTGCGGGGATGCGGAAGGAGTGGTAGCGGATCCCGTTGAGCTGCTCGGAGCCGCCGCCGTCGAAGATGATCTTCTCGGAGTGCGACTGCGCGGCCGCCGCGGCACTCCCCGTCGGCGCGACGAGCGCCCCGGCCAACCCGATGAGGAGCCCGAGGCCCCGAAGACGTCCTGTCCGCACCGCGCGCTCGCTTTCGCTGGTCGGGCAAAGGAAAACTCCCGACCAAACTAACGCATTTCGGGTGATTCGGTAACCCGCAGGAGAAGCGTGTTCGGGTTTACTGGTAGGCCGGCTCCGGGGCCGGGCCGTACGCGGCGAGCCGGTCGGCGAGGTCGTCGTCGGCGTCGGTGGCTCGGAACCCGGGGGGCGCGGCCTGGCCGGGCCCCGCGCCGGCCACGAGGGCGGCGGCGAACCGGGCGACCACGCGGGGCGGCGGCAGGATGTCCGAACCGAGGTAGGACAGGACGATGAGGTCCTCGCCGGAGGCGGTCTCGATGGCGCCGCACCAGCCATGCCGCTCGTCCCAGAGGAGGGCGAGGTCGCGGTCGGGGAAGGCGGGCACCCGGTCGTCGATCGGGATGTAGGCCGTGACCGGCGCCTCGGGCTGCACCCAGAACGCATCCCCGGAGCAGCCGAGCGCCTCGGTGACCAGACCCACGTACCGACGCAGGCCACCTACCGTGCGGCTCCGGGGCTCGAGCTCCATCTGTCTTCCGTCCCTCCTGTGCGGTTCGCGGCCGCCGTCGGGGACGACCGCGAAGGGGATACCCAACGCCGGTCCTCCGACACCCGTTCGTGTCAGAACGGGTGTCGGAGGACTGACCGGCTCGGGTCAGGCGTTGAGCTGCTTGCGGTCGGTGATCGAGATCCTGCGCGGCTTGGCCGCCTCGAGAACCGGGATGCGCAGGGTCAGCACGCCGGCGTCGTAGGTGGCGTCGATGTTGCCGCTGTCGAGCGTGTCGCCGAGGAACAGCTGGCGGGAGAACACGCCGAGCGGACGTTCGGAGATCTGCATCTCGACGTCGCCCGGGGTGGTGGGCCGGCGCTCGGCCTTGACGGTGAGCACGTTGCGCTCGACCGTGAGCTCGACGGCGTCGGGCTCGATGCCGGGCAGGTCGAACGCGACGACGAACTCGTCACCGGATCGGTAGGCGTCCATCGGCATGGCGGTGGGGCGCGACCAGCTGCCGGTGGTGCCGAACACGTGCTGGGCGAACCGATCCAGCTCGCGGAACGGGTCCGTGCGCATCAACATCTTGCTACCTCCTTGGCTCGTTGGGTTCTGTCAACGCGCGATCCCGTTGTATCATGTCGTCGAAACGATGACAAGTGTGACGTCGTCGAAAGGATGACTAGATGGACCAGCTCTCGGCGGCGAAGGCGTTGGCCTTGGTCGAGGCCGTGCTCGGCGATGTCCGGCAGGGTGCCGCGCCCGACGTGCTCACCGGACTGGAGGTGCTGCGGCGCCTGCGGGAGGAGGTCGCGGCGTGGGAGCCGGAGCTCATCGCCGCGGCGCGCGAGCAGGGGGAGAGCTGGGCGCGGATCGCGCCGGCGCTGGGGGTCACCAGCCGGCAGGCGGCCGAGCGGCGGTACCTGCGGCTGCGCCCGTCGGCCACCGGCGAGGCCACGGGTGAGGAACGGGTCCGCGCCGAGCGCGACAAGCGGGCCGGCGACCGTGCGGTCGCGCACTGGGCCCGGCAGAACTCCGTGGCACTGCGCCGCCTCGCGGGCCGGGTGAGCGCCGCCGAGACCCTGGGCGACGCCGCCCAGGCCCGGGTGGACGAGGCCCTGGCCGACAACGACCCGGCCGCGTTGCTGTCCCCCCTGGCCGCCGCCCGCGCCGACCTGCGCGAGGCCCACGAGCGCCTGGCCGACGAGCTAGGCGCCCTGACTCGCCAGACCGACGACGTCCGCCAAGCCACCCAAGGTCGCCGCGACCGCTAAGGCCTGTCTCGTAGATCATCGGGTGAAGTCATGCGCCGACCACTGGAACCTCAGGGGACCGTGACGGCACCCAGCCACCACCCACCCCGATACCCGCACCCATTCACTGGGACGCAACGCACACTTTAAATCCCGGGGAGGCGGACTAGGTGTCTCGTAGATCATCGTGTGATGTCCTGTGCCGACCACTGGAACCTCAGGGGACCGTGACGGCACCCAGCCACCATCCACCTCGATACCCGCACTATCCGCTGGGACGCAACACACACTTAAATCCCGGGGAGGCGGACCAGCGTC
>NZ_DASWSJ010000290.1:0-9959 GCF_036402745.1 Actinophytocola sp.
GCCCAGCGCCGGGTCGAAAGGAGCTCGCACCGTGGGGGTCTGGGGGGTCGCCCCCCAGGGCTGATGACGACCAATCCCAGTCTGCGCTTTCCGCAGACAAGGATGGCCCAGATTGGTCGGGGTGACAGGATTTGAACCTGCGACTTCTTCGTCCCGAACGAAGCGCGCTACCAAGCTGCGCCACACCCCGAAGGTCTGCGCGAAGTCTAGCTGACGTCTGCGTCGGCTCCGAATCGGGCGGCTTGTTGGGCGTTGTCGGGGGTGTTTGTGCCGGTCGGGCGGGGTACGAGGGTCAGCAGGCTGGCCTCGGGCGGGCACGCGAAGCGGACCGGGGCGTAGGGGGACGTGCCGAGGCCGGCGGACACGTGCAGCCACATGTGGGCGCCCCACCGCGACGCGCCGCGGGCTCGGGAGCGGTCCAGTTCGCAGTTCGTCACTATCGCGCCGTAGCCGGGTACGCGGAGCTGGCCGCCGTGGGTGTGGCCGGCCAGCACCAGGTCGTAGCCGTCCTCGGCGAACGCGTCCAGCACGCGCGGCTCCGGCGAGTGGGTGACGCCGAGGCGCAGTGTCGCGGCTCTGTTGGGGCGGCCGGCTATGTCCACATATCGATCGCGGTGCAGGTGGGGGTCGTCGACGCCAGCCACGGCGATGGTCTGGCCCTCGACGGACAGCAGGCGGCGGACGTGCGTGAGGTCCTGCCAGCCGCGCTCCACGAGGGCCGCTCGAAGATCACGCCAGGGCAGCGGGATGCCGTGCACCCGGCGCTTGGACTTGATCAGGTAGCGCGCGGGGTTCTTGGGTCGTGGCGCGTAGTAGTCGTTGCTGCCGAACACGAACACGCCGGGGCGGTCGAGCAACGGGCCGAGTGCGCGCAACACGGACGGCACGGCGGCCTTGTGCGCCAGGTTGTCACCCGTGTTGACGACCAGGTCCGGGTCGAGCTCCGCGAGCGCGGCGACCCAGCGCTGCTTCGACCGCTGGTTGGGCATCATGTGCAGGTCGGAGATGTGCAGGACCCGCAACGGCCGCGCACCCTCGGAGAGCACCGGCAGCGTCGCCTGCCGCAGTGTCCAGTGCGTGCGTTCGATGCCCGCCGCGTACGCGACGGTCGCCGTGCCGACCGCGGTGGCGCCGAGCGCCGCCCGGCCGATGTTTCGCGCCAGAGTGCCCACCCCCCGAGCCTAGATGCGTGCACCGCGTGATCGGTAACGGCCAGTAGGGTGCGATCCATGGCTGAGCTCAAGGCACGGTTGCAGGCGGACCTCTCGACGGCGATCAAGGCTCGCGAGACGACCCGGATGGCCGCGCTGCGTATGGCGCTCGCCGCGGTGACCACCGAGGAGGTCGCCGGCGACGTCGCCCGCGAGCTGTCCGACGCCGAGGTCCAGAAGGTCCTCACGCGCGAGGTCAAGAAGCGCAAGGAGGCCGCCGAGGCGTTCGCCGGGGCCGGCCGGGACGAGCGGGCCCAGGCCGAGCAGGACGAGGCCGCGGTGCTCACCGGCTACCTGCCTGAGCAGCTCGCCGACGACGAGCTCGAGACGCTCGTCACCGAGGCGGTCGCGGAGGTCACCGGGCAGCTGGGCGCCGCGCCGGGGCAGCGGCAGATGGGCCAGGTCATGAAGGCCGCCAACGCGAAGATCGCCGGCCGCGCCGAGGGTGGCCGGGTCGCCGCCGTGGTGCGCGCCAAGCTCCAGGGCTGACGGGGAAACACGCCGACGTCGACCACGAGACGACGAACGGGCGGCGTTCCGGCTCATGGCCGGGACGCCGCCCGTTTCAGTCGGTCAGGCGGACGTGAGGGTCAGCCGGGTCCGCCCGGGGTGCGGCCACCACCCGGTGGTCGGCCGCCGCCCCCACCGCCGTTGCCTCCGTTGCCGCCGCCTCCACCGCCGCTGCTCGGCGGCGAGCTGGACGGCGGCACGTCGGAGGTCTGCGGCGGCGGGACGTACCCGGTGCTCACCCGCAGCGTGATCGTCTCGTGGGGCAGCGCGCTGCCTCGCGGCGACTGGCTGACCACGGTGCCCTTCTGCTGCGCCGAGTTGATCTCCCGGATGTCGACCTTGTACCCGGCCTGCCGCAGCCGCGCCGTGGCGTCGTTCTCGGAGAGCCCCACGACGTCCGGCACCTGGCTGTTCGGCCCACCGTCGACGTACCGCTTGTCCACCGGCGGCAGCGGCTTGACCTGCGCGTCGCCGTGGATCTGCGTCATCGCGTCGAACCACGTGCGGGCCGGGACCTTGCCGCCGTAGATGTTTCCGCCGTCCACACCGCACAGCCGGGGCGGCGTGGAGTCGCAGATGCCCTCCGGCGTCCGGCCGTCGTTGAACGTGAGCACCGCGCCGGCCAGCTGCGGCGTGGCGCCGACGAAGCCGGCCGACTTGTACTGCTGGGTGGTGCCGGTCTTGCCGAGCATCGGCCGGGTCCAGCCGAACTGGCGGGCGGCGGTGGCCGCGGTGCCCTCGGTGTCGTCCTTGGACATACCGGTGACGAGCGTGTTCGCCAGCGGCTCGGACACCGCCTGCTCGCACGGCTGCTCGCTGTAGTTGACCTTCTTGCCGTTGCGGTCCAGCACCTCGACCAGCGGCGTCGGCGGGCACCACACGCCGCCGCTCATCAGCGTGGCGCCGACGTTGGCGAGCTCCAAAGTGGACAGCGGGGCGGGGCCGAGGGTGAACGCCGCGTTGCCCGGGCTGTTGGGCTTGCTCCGGAAGAACTGGGTCTGGGAGAGCCGTTCCTCCTGCCGCTTCGCCTTGGGATCCGGCTTGACGCCGCTGAGGTTGGTGGCCATGGTCTCGCGCAGGCCGAGGCGGCTCGCCATGTCGACCACCGCGTCCATGCCGACCCGCTCCTCGAGGATCACGAAGCCCGTGTTCGGCGAGGTGGCGAGCGCCTTCTGCAGCGTCATGTTCGAGCCGTACTTACCGGCGTTCTTCACGCAGTACCAGCGCGTGTCGGGCTCGCCGGTGGACGGGCAGCTCTCCCCGCCACCCTTGAAGACCTTCGACACGTGCGACGACGGCGTCTGGATGACGTTGTTGATGCCGCCGCCCTTCTCCAGGAAGGCGGCCGAGGTGAAGATCTTGTAGATGGAGCCGGCGCCGAACTTGTTCTGCACGCCGTACGGGTAGGCGATGGTGGTCTGGCCGGCGCCGACGTTGAGCCCGTAGTCCCGGTTGGACACCAGCGCGGTGACCTCGTGCCGCTGCTTGCCCGGCCGCACGATCGCCATCGCGTTGTTGATGCCCGGGGTGTTCTTGGGAACCTGGTTCTCCGCGGCCCGCTTGGCGATGCGGGTGGCGTTCGCGTCGAACGTGGTCTTGATCGTGTAGCCACCGGTGTAGAGCTGGTCCTCGGTGAACCCGATCTTCATCAGGTAGTCCTCGACGTACTGGCAGAAGAAGCCGTAGTCCGGACCGGCGCCCACACAGTTCGCGCGCGGCTTCAGCGGCTCGGGCACGATGCCGAGCGGCTCCTTCTTCGCCACCTCCGCGTCCTCGCGCGGCAGGCTGTGCGTCTCGACCATCTTGTCGATCACGAAGTTGCGCCGCTCCAGCGTCTGCTTCGGCCGGCGCCACGGGTTGTAGAGGCTCGGGTTGTTGACCATGCCGGCGAGCAGCGCCGACTGCGCCACGGTGAGCCGGTCGGAGGTGGTCTTGAAGTACGCCTGCGCCGCGGCGCCGACGCCGAACACCCGGTCGGTGAACTCGACGACGTTGAGATAGCCGGTGAGGATCTCTTCCTTGCTCATCGACTGCTCGAGCTGGATGGCGAGCCGGGCCTCGCGGAGCTTCCGGGTGACCGTCTGCTCCTGGGCCCGCTCGCGCTCGATCTTCTTGGCCGGGTCGGCCTCGTCGGTGCTGCCGATCTGGTCCCGGTACACGACGTTGATCAAATAGTTCTTGACGTACTGCTGGGTGAGCGTCGACGCGCCCTGCACGTTCTCACCGGTCTGGTTGCTGATCAACGCGCGGACGGTGCCCTTCCAGTCCACGCCGTGGTGCTCGTAGAACCGGCGGTCCTCCACCGAGATCAGCGCCGCCTTCATCTCCGGCGAGATCTGGTCGGGGCGGACCGGCACCCGGTACTGGTCGTAGAGATAGGCGATCGGCTTGCCCTGGGAATCCGTGATCGTGCTGATCAACGGGGGATCCGTGGCCACGAGATCGGCCGAGACACTGTCGATGGTGTCACTGGCCCGATTGGACACCACCCCCAACGCTCCCACCACGGGGAACAACATGCCGGCCATGAGAACACCGGCCAGGAGGCACAGACCAAGCAGCTTCAGCAGACCGTCTCCGACTCGCACGCGCCCAGGGTACGCGGGCCCGGATCACGCGCTCGTTACCCAACCGAGTTATTGACATTCTGTAACAGCTGTAGCCCCCGTTATTCAGATGGGAACCGGGTGGCCCTAGAGTCCGTCAACGTCTCAACGACATGCCGACCGGAGCGGGAAATTCCCGGGCCGTAGGCACCCCGGCTGCTAGAGGGGGACCGGGGTAGTGGGTCGCGACGACGCTAGGGGCGGGGGTTATGGACATCGAGCAGTCGGACTGGCGAGTCAACGCGTCATGCCGTGAGCAGGACCCGGACGGTTTGTTCGTCCGGGGCAAGGAACAGCGCAAGGCCAAGCTGGTGTGTATCGCGTGTCCGGTGCGCACCGAGTGCCTTGCCGAGGCACTGGACAACCGGATCGAGTTCGGGGTCTGGGGCGGGATGACCGAGCGCGAGCGGCGTGCGTTGCTGCGCCGCCGGCCGGAGGTCACCTCCTGGCTGGAGCTGCTGGAGACCGCCAAGCGCAACCACTCCGACGAGGACGAGGACGTCCGGGTCGGCTAGACCGTGCGGGTCAGCTCCCGGCCAGCCGCTCGCCGATGCTGCGCAGGCCCACCAGGTCGTGCACGTCGGAGGGCATGGCCGGGACGCTGACCACCGACACCGACGGGTGCGCCTTGGTGAACCGGGCCAGCAGCCGCCGCTCCCGGGTGTGCACGGCCACCCGGTCGGCGTGCAGCCGCAGCACCGCGGTGGCCAGCGGCGCGTCGCCGGTGCGCTCGAGGTTGTCCGCGGCGGCGGTGGCGCGTGCCGCGGGCAGCTTGGTGAGCACCGGATGCGTCCGGTTGATCACCAGGCCGGACAGCGGCATCTCCTCGGTGGCCAGCCGTTCCACGAAGTAGCTGGCCTCCCGCAGCGCGTCCGGCTCGGGCGTGGCGACCACGACGAACGCGGTGCCGTCCGAGCGCAGCAGCTCGTAGGTCTTGCGGGCACGCTGCTTGAACCCGCCGAACATGCTGTCGAAGGCCTGCACGAACGCCGACGCGTCGGCCAGCAGCTGCCCGCCGACGATGGTCGACACGGCCTTCGCGAACAGCATGATCCCCGCGCCGACGACCTTGCGCACGCCCCAGCCGCCGGTGCGCGCCGGGCCGGACAGCAGCCGGATCATCCGCCCGTCCAGCGCGCTCGACATCCGCTGCGGCGCGTCGAGGAAGTCCAGCGCGGAGCGGCTCGGCGGGGTGTCGACGATGATCAGGTCCCAGCGGCCCTCGCCGGCGAGCTGGCCCAGCTTCTCCATCGCCATGTACTCCTGGGTGCCGGAGAACGAGCTGGAGATCGTCTTGTAGAACGGGTTGGCGAGCACCTCCTGGGCCCGCTTCTCGCCCGCGTGCGCGAGCACCATGTCGTCGAAGGTGCGGCGCATGTCGAGCATCATCGCGGAGAGCTGGCCGTCCGGCTCGAAGCCGTCGACCTCGACGTCCTTGGGGGTGTTGCCCAGCTCGCGCAGGCCCAGCGCCTGGGCGAGCCGGCGTGCCGGGTCGATGGTGAGCACCACGGTCTTGCGCCCGCGCTCGGCCGCGCGCACCGCGATGGCGGCGGCGGTCGTGGTCTTGCCGACGCCGCCGGAGCCGCAGCACACGATGACGTGGATGTCCGGGTTGTCGATGAGTCTGTCGACGTCGAGAGCCGTCATCGCACTCCCTGCTCCACCAGGGCCTCGGCCAGCTCGTAGAGCGCCGCGGTGTCGATGCCCTCGTTGACGTCCGGCAGCTCGAGGGCCGGCAGGTCGATGTCGGCGAGCTGGTCGCGGGCGCTCTGCTCGGCGAGGACCCGGATGGCGTGCTCGACGGTCTCCTCGACCAGCCCGTCGATGTCCTCCGGCGTGAGGTCCAGGCCCGCGCTGGTGAGGCCCGCGCGCACCCGGGAGGCGTCGACCCGCCCGCCCGCGGCCCGGGTGACGGAGCGGGCCGGCAGCCGGGGCGGCCGGACCCGGTTGACGATCACCGCGCCGGGCCGCAGGTCCGCCGCACTCAGGTCGGCGACGGCCTCGATGGTCTCCCGGACCGGCATCTCCTCGAGCAGCGTGACCAGGTGCACGGCGGTGTCCTGGGAGTGCAGCAGCCGCACGACGCCGTCGCTCTGGCCCTTGATCGGCCCGACCTTGGCGAGGTCGGCCATGGCCTTGGTGACGTCGAGGAACTTCACGATCCGGCCGGTGGGCGGCGCGTCGAGCACGACCGCGTCGTACATGTGCCGGCCGTGCTCGTCGGTGCGGCCGACGGTCTCCTTGACCTTGCCGGTGAGCAGCACGTCGCGCAGGCCGGGGGCGAGCGTGGTGGCGAACTCGACGGCCCCCATCCGGCGCAGCGTCCGGCCGGCGAAGCCCAGGTTGTAGAACATGGCGAAGTACTCGAGCAGCGCGGCCTCGGCGTCCACGTGCAGCGCGCGGACCTCGCCGCCCCCGGGCGCGGACGCGATCCGCTTCTCCGCGTAGGGCAGCGGCTGGGTGTCGAAGAGCTGGGCGATGCCCTGCCGGCCCTCGACCTCGATCAGCAGCACCCGGCGCCCGCCGGTGGCCAGCGCGAGCGCCAGCGCGGCGGCGACGGTGGTCTTGCCGGTGCCGCCCTTGCCGGTGACCACGTGCAGGCGCGCCCGGGAGACCTGCCCGGTCCACGTCGCTGCTGAAGTGCCCACGAGTTCAGGGTAAGTGGACTGTTCGGGACCGCGCCGAAGAGGCGGTCAACTAGCGAGCAGCATCACGGTCACGGCCGCCGCCACGACGCCCACCACGATCCAGGTGGCCAGCGGCGCGAGCACGGTGAGCGTGAGGACGCACAGCACGACGAGGATCGTGAAGCTGATCGCGCCGGCCAGCGCGACGGTGCCGCTGGTGGCCTCCCTGCGGTCGCGGGTCTTGGCCATGGTGAGCAGCACCAGCACGAACCCGGCGACCGCCAGCACGACGGTCGCGATCACTCGCCACGCTTGCACCGAGCCACCGTACCGACCCCGGGCATGGCAGGGCCGGTTACAGTCCCCGGCATGACGAAGTGGGAGTACGCCACCGTGCCGCTGCTGATCCACGCGACCAAGCAGATCCTCGACCAGTGGGGCGAGGACGGCTGGGAGCTGGTCACCGTGCTGCCCGGACCCACCGGCGAGCAGATGGTGGCCTACCTCAAGCGGCCGAAGGGTGCCTGAGGTGACGTGGCGCGACAAGCTCGGTGAGCTGGGTATCGAGCTGCCCGGCGTGCCCGCGCCCGCCGGCGCCTACGTCCCGGCCGTGCGTACCGGCAACCTCGTCTACACCGCGGGCCAGGTGCCGTTCGTCGACGGCGCGATCGCGGCCACCGGCAAGGTCGGCCGGGAGATCAGCCCGGAGGAGGCCAAGGGCCACGCCCGGACCTGCGCGCTGAACGCCCTCGCCGCGGTGCACGACCTCGTCGGTGTCGACGCGATCGTCCGGGTCGTCAAGGTCGTCGGGTTCGTCGCGTCCGCCGAGGGCTTCACCGGCCAGCCGGCGGTCGTCAACGGCGCGTCCGAGCTGCTCGGCGAGATCTTCGGGGACGCGGGCAAGCACGCGCGCTCCGCGGTCGGTGTCGCCGAGCTGCCGCTGGGCGTGCCGGTCGAGGTCGAGCTGATCGTCGAGGTGTCCTGACCAACCCCGCAGGGAGGCCGCAATGCCCGACATGGAAGACCCGTGCCACGAGCTGCTGCTCCGGCTCGCCGGCCGGCTGCCGGACCGGCAGCTGTGGAGACTGCGCGACTGGCTGGCCGGCGGGGCGCTCGATGCGCTCGCCAGGGCACTACCGCTGACATTGCTCAGAGAACGGGTGGCGATCACAGCGCGTGAGTCTCTGCTGCTCAACGCCGCATTGTTGGACGCCGGAGCGGATGCCGGACGACTACACGCCGTTCCGTGGGTGGACCAAATCGACGAAGTCGACTACACATTCACATCGGAGTCGCCCGAACGGGTGAACATGGGGGACTCTGAAGCAGTAGTGCTCGGGGCGGTCCTTCATGGTCGGCCCGAGCTGGTCGACGTGCGTGGGAGTTGGCGACGACACCGCTCCGGGCTGGGACCGTCCACCCGGATAGTGCTCGTTACGGCGAAAGCCGGCTGCGCTCGATTGACCGGGGAGCTGCAGCGGGTGCTGCGGGCGCTGGGCACGCACGAGCCGGGTGTCGAGGTGATGCCGGAGGGCATCGACCTCCCGCCTTACCACCAGGCGGCGCTCGCGGCGGCCGAGCCGTTGCTCCCCGGGATGGTCGCGCAGCGGGTCTAGCGGGCTCCCTCGCTGCTCGATGCCAGACGAGCGGAAGGAGCGACCGTGACCCAGGTCTCGCGGGGACGGCCAGGCGTTGCGTTGCCGATCAGGATCCATGATCTCCTGCTGAGCCTTGCCGGCCGGCTGGACGACGACGCACTGGGCGACGCGCGCCAGATGCTCGCGTCCGCCGAGCTGGACCGCTCGCTGGAGTTCGTCGCCGGCTGCCTCGCGGCGGGCGGAGTCGTGCTGACCGGTGTGCAGCACCGCGAGCTCGAGGCATTGTTCGCGGACACCTACCTCGACCCGTCGGTCATCGACCGGGTCATCGTGCGGGACGGCGTGTCGCTGGGCCGGCACCGGTTCGCGGTCGGCGCGGTCGAGGGCCGTGAGCCGGACCGCGGCGTCTCCGAGGCGATCAAGCCGGTCCTCGACGTGCTGCCGGACGTGCGGTCGGTGTGGTGCGTGTGGCGGCTGACGCCGGCGGGTCCGGTGTCCGGGCCGGTGCCGCACCGGATCGTGCTGGTCGGGGTGGGCCCGGGCGGGTTCGCGCCGGCCACCGCCTACCGCGTGGAGTACGCGCTGCGCCGCGCCGGGATCCGGGCGTCGGTGGAGGTCATGGTCGACGGCAACCAGCCGACCGGGTACCACCAGGAGGCCATGCGGTGCGCGCGCCAGGTCCCCTTCGCCGGGCAGGAGCCGGGCAGCCGCCCGTCGATGAACGCCGTCGAGCCCGTCCGGGCCGAGCCGTTCGAGGCACCGCGGGCGGTGGAGCCCGCGCGCCCTTTCGTCGCTGAGCCGGCGCCACCCGCCCCGCCGCCGGCTCCGGCCCCAGCTCCAGCGCCGGCCCCGTCGCCGGCCCCCGCGCCGGCTCCCTCGCCGTCGCCGTTCGCTGGTGACACGCAGTTCGGGGCGGAGCCGCAGCACCACACCCTGCCGCCGCCGATCGAGCTGCCGCAGGCCGGCGCGGCGCCACCGGCCCCGAGGCCGTCGCCGGTGTCGCGCGCCGAGCCGGCCCAGTCGGTGTTCACCCCGATCGACGAGACACCGGCGCCGCCCGCGTCGCCCGTCCAGCCGGCGCAGCCCGCGTCGGCGCTGAGCATGGAGACGCCGACCAACTCGACGCCCTCGCCGCGGCGCAGGGCCAACGGAGAGCCGCCGTCGCGGCCGCGGCTGGTGCCGGCGAGCCCGCCGGAGCCCCCGGCCGCGCCGCCCGGGTCGCCGGACAGCCACTCGGCCGCGTTCGTCGACGAGATCCTGAACACCCAGGAGCGCAACCTGCTGCGCGAGCTGCAGGACGAGCTGGCGCGCCGGGAGAAGGACCAGCCCAGCAGCTCGTCCGGGTCGTGGCGGATCGACCGGTCCGGCCGGCACGGCAAGCCGGGCGCCCCGTTCGACTCGGCCCGC
>NZ_DASWSJ010000291.1:0-1766 GCF_036402745.1 Actinophytocola sp.
CCGAACGGCGCATGGCCGGGTTCACCGAGCTCGTCGGCACCGCGATCGCGAACGCCGAGGGTCGCGCCCAGCTCGAGGAGAGCCGCGACGAACTCCACCGGCTCGCGCAGGAACAGGCCGCCCTGCGCCGGGTCGCCACCCTCGTCGCCCGCGGGGTGCCACCGGGCGAGGTGTTCGCGGCCGTCGCGCACGAGGTCGGCACCGTCCTCGATGCCGACTCCACGACCATCGTCCGCCTCGATCCCGACGCCGCGACGACCGTCGCGGCCCGTGTCGGCGCATACGCCGCCGAGTTCCCGATAGGAAGCCGCTGGACGCCCGAGCCGCCGCTGGCCCTGGCGGCGGTCCTGCACACCGGCCACCCGGCCCGCATCGACGACTTCAGCCCCGCCTCCGACCCGTACGGCGACGCTGCCCGCCGGCTCGGACTTCGGTCGGGAGTCGCGGCGCCGATCGTCGTCCAGGGGCATCTGTGGGGCGCGATCGCCGTCGGAACCCGGCACGAGCGTTTCCCGCCCGACACCGAACAGCGCATGGCCGGTTTCACCGAACTCATCGGCACCGCCATCGCGAACGCCGAGGGCCGCGCCCAACTCGAGGACAGCCGCGACCAACTCCACCGGCTCGCGCAGGAACAGGCCGCGCTGCGCCGCGTCGCCACCCTCGTCGCCCGCGGGCTGCCACCAAGCGAGGTGTTCGCGGCCGTCGCGCACGAGGTCGGCCACGTCCTCGATGCCGACTCCACGACCATCGTCCGCCACGAGCCCGACGGCGCGGCCACCATCCTCACACGCGTCGGCCACCCCCCCGACGAGCTGGCGGTGGGGCGCCGCTTCAACCTCGAGCCGCCGCTGCCGTTGGCGGTCGCCTTGGGCACCGGCCGCCCGGCCCGCCTCGACGACTTCAGCCAGGTCTGCGACGTCTACGGCGACCGCCTCCGCCGGCTGGGAATCCGGTCGGGGGTCGCGGCGCCGATCGTGGTCGAGGGGCGTTTGTGGGGCGCAATCGGCATGGGGACGCGGCGCGAGCACCTTCCGGCCGACACCGAACAGCGGCTGGCCGGCTTCACCGAACTCGTCGGCACCGCGATCGCCAACGCGCAGGCCCGGGTGGAACTGCGCAGCTCCGCCGAGGAGCAGGCGGCGCTGCGGCGGGTGGCGACCCTGGTCGCGAGCGGGGCGCGCCCGGAAGAGGTGTTCGCCGCGGTCACCGAGGAAGCCGGGCGGCTGCTGCGGGTCGCTTTCACCCTTCTCAACCGGTACGACCCCGACGGCACGGTGGTCACCGTCGGGACGTGGGCCAGCACCGGCGACGCCGTGCCGTTCCCGGTCGGCACCCGGTGGGACCTCGGCGGGGACAACGTGACCACGCGGGTGTTCCAGACCGGTCGGCCGGCGCGGATCGACGCCTACGCCGAGGCCACCGGCCCGGCCGCCGACCTCGCGCGGGGGCGGGGAGCCTGCTCGCTCGTCGGGGCGCCGGTCAACGTCGGGGGCCGGCTCTGGGGATTCATGAGCGCGGTGTCCACGCAGGTGGAGCCGCTGGCCACGGACACCGAGGCCCGGCTGGCCGGGTTCACCGAGCTGGTCACCACCGCCGTCGCCAACGCCGAGGGCCGCGCCCAACTCGAGGACAGCCGCGACGAGCTGCGCCGTCTCGCCGACGAACAGGCAGCGTTGCGGCGGGTGGCGACGCTGGTGGCGCACGGCGTCCGACCCGACGAGATCTTCGCGGCCGTCAGCGACGAGGTCGCGCGCCTGGTCGGA
>NZ_DASWSJ010000292.1:0-7905 GCF_036402745.1 Actinophytocola sp.
TCGGGCCGTTAGGAAAACGGGATTGACCGACCGACAGTAGACCTCCGCTGGTCCACTCCGGTGACGGCGCCTCCCTCGGTTCAGGAGCCCGACCACCCACTTGCCGCACATGTTCCCCAAGTGGAGCAGCCCGCTCGGCGGCGCTACACACAGTCGACGACTTTCCACCGAAACGAGTGGTTGAATCGTTGTGCTCGCAATGCGTTCCCACCGGTTGCCATCACTCTCTTGGGGGACTGTGCCGCCGGAGATCTCGAGTGATAACTTCGCTGCGGTCGACATATTCTCACATTTATTCGGACCTTCGAGAAATTCCGAGAAACACCCTTCCTCGATACGACAGCGATAGGTGGTGTGCGTTGTGACGGTGACCGACCCCGTTGCGCCCGGACTCGAGACGAACGATGCCGAACAGCAGCAGAGCCTGGCGACGACGGCCGCGAGAAACCTTGCGACGACGAAGAAGTCCGTCCCGCAGATGCAGGGCATCTCGTCGCGCTGGTTGCTGCGCATGCTGCCGTGGGTGCAGGTGTCCGGCGGCACCTACCGGGTCAACCGCAGGCTCACCTACGCCGTCGGCGACGGTCGCGTGACGTTCGCGAACACCGGCTCGGAAATTCGCGTAATTCCGGCCGAACTGGGCGAACTGCCTATCCTGCGCGGATTCGACGACGAGGACGTGCTCACCGCCCTGGCGGATCGCTTCGAGCAACGGGAATACCAGCCCGGCGACGTCATCGTCGAGTTCGGACACGAGTCCAACGAGGCATTCCTGATCGCGCACGGAAAGGTCAACAAGATCGGGCCCGGGCACTACGGCGACGAGACCGTGCTCGGCGTGCTGGCGAACGGCGACCACTTCGGCGCGGAGACCCTCGCCGACCCGGCGAGCAGGTGGGAGTACACGGTCAGGGCGGTCACCCCGGTCACCGTGCTGACGCTCCCGCAGCAGGGCTTCGACGAGCTGCTCGAGCGGTCCGAGACGCTCCGCGCGCAGCTCCAGGCGTTCCGGGACGGACAGTCGGCGGCGCGCAACCCGCACGGCGAGGCCGCGATCGAGCTGGCCTCCGGGCACAGCGGCGAGCCCGACCTGCCCGGTACGTTCGTCGACTACGAGCTGGGCCCGCGCGAGTACGAGCTGTCCGTCGCGCAGACGGTCCTGCGCGTGCACAGCCGGGTCTCCGACCTCTACAACGAGCCGATGGACCAGGTCGAGCAGCAGCTGCGGCTCACGATCGAGGCGCTGCGCGAGCGCCAGGAGCACGAGCTGGTCAACAACCGGGAGTTCGGCCTGCTCGCCAACGCCGACCTGGGCCACCGCCTCCACACCAGGAACGGCCCGCCGACCCCCGACGACCTGGACGAGCTGCTCGCCGTCGTCTGGAAGAACCCGGCCTTCTTCCTCGCCCACCCGCGCACGATCGCCGCGTTCGGCAGGGAGTGCTCCAAGCGCGGCATCTACCCCGAGACCGTCGACCTCAACGGCAACCGGGTGCCGGCCTGGCGCGGCATCCCCCTGTTCCCCTGCAACAAGATCGGCATCTCGGACACGCGCACCAGCTCGATCATGCTGATGCGCGTCGGTGAGCAGCAGCAGGGGGTCATCGGCCTGCACCAGACCGGCATCCCCGACGAGTACCAGCCGAGCCTGTCCGTGCGGTTCATGGGGATCAGCCCGAAGGCCATCGTGTCCTACCTGGTCAGCGCGTACTACTCGGCGGCAGTCCTGGTGCCGGACGCACTGGGAGTGCTGGAGAACGTCGAGCTCGGCCGGGAGGGCTGACGTGACCACTGTGGACACGACGGTGGACACGACGGTGGACCCGACCGTGCGCGCCAGCCTCAGCACCACCGCGGCACGCAACCTGACCACCACGACCAAGTCCGTGCCGCAGATGCGCGGCGTCACCCCGCGGTGGCTGCTGAAGATGCTGCCCTGGGTGGACGCGAAGGGCGGCAGCTACCGGGTCAACCGCAGGCTCAACCTCGCGATCGGCGACGGGCGGCTGTCGTTCGTCAACGTCGGCGACGCGGTCCAGGTCGTGCCCGCGGAGCTGCGTGAGCTGCCGCTGCTGCGCGACTTCACCGACGACGCGGCGCTCACCGCGCTGGCCCAGCGGTTCGAGCAGCGGCAGGTCGAGCCGGGCGAGGTGATCGTCGAGAAAGGACAGCCGGCGGACCAGCTCTTCCTGCTGGCGCACGGAAAGGTGCGGAAGCTCGGCACCGGCGAGTACGGCGAGCCGGTCGTACTGGACGTGCTCGCCGACGGCGCGCACGTCGGCGACGAGGTGCTGGCCGGCGGCGAGCACACGTGGGGCTTCACCCTCACCGCACTCACCCCGGGCACCCTGCTCGTGCTGGGCAGGCCGTCGTTCCAGCAGCTGAACGGGCAGTCGGACACCCTGCGGGCGCACATCGAGGCCGAGCTCGCGAAGCCGGTCGGTGCGCAGAACAAGCAGGGTGAGGCGGCGATCGACCTGGCCTCGGGGCACGCGGGCGAGTTCGAGCTGCCCGCGACGTTCGCCGACTACGAGCTGGCGCCCCGCGAGTACGAGCTCTCGGTCGTGCAGACGCTGCTGAAGGTCCACACCCGGGTCGCCGACCTCTACAACGACCCGATGAACCAGACCGAGCAGCAGGTCCGGCTCACCGTCGAGGCGCTGCGCGAGCGCCAGGAGGACGAGCTGGTCAACAACCGCGAGTTCGGCCTGCTGCACAACGCCGACCTCAAGCAGCGGGTGTTCACCCGGACCGGCCCGCCCACCCCGGACGACCTCGACGAGCTGCTGTCCCGGCGGCGCAAGTCGAAGTTCTTCCTCGCCCACCCGCGCACGATCGCCGCGTTCCGCCGGGAGTGCACGAAGCGCTCGATCTACCCGGCCAACATCGAGCTGGAGGGCACGGCCGTCCAGTCGTGGCGCGGGGTGCCGATCCTGCCGTGCGACAAGCTCCCGGTCACCGACGGCCACCTCAGCTCGATCCTCGTGCTGCGCACCGGCGAGGAGGACCAGGGCGTGATCGGCCTGCACGAGACCGGCATCGACGACGAGGTCTCGCCGAGCATGAACGTGCGGTTCATGGGCATCGACGACAAGGCGGTCATCTCCTACCTGATCAGCGCGTACTTCTCCGCCGCGGTCCTCGTGCCGGACGCGCTCGGGGTCCTCGAGCACGTCGAGATCGGGCGCTGAGATGCCGGCACGGAACACGGCCGCGCCGGAGCTGTCCGATGCCCGGGAGCCGGCCCGCGAGACCCTCGCGTGGAGCCGTGCCCTGGTCGACCCGGCACTGCGGGCGGCGGTGGACACGCTGCCCGCGTCGATGCGCCGGGTCGCCGGCTACCACCTCGGCTGGTGGGACGAGCACGGCGGCCCGACGTCCGCGCCACCGGGCAAGGCGCTGCGCCCGGCGCTGGTGCTGCTCTCGGCCGCGGCCGCCGGTGGGTCGCCGCGCGAGTCGGTGCCGGCCGCGGTGGCGGTGGAACTGGTGCACAACTTCTCGCTGCTGCACGACGACGTGATGGACGGCGACGAGACCCGCCGGCACCGCCCGACCGCGTGGCGCCTGTTCGGGATCGGCGCGGCGATCCTGGCGGGTGACGCGCTGCTCACCCTGGCGCTGGACGTCCTCGCCACCAGCGGGCATCCGGCGTCGGGGCGGGGCATGCGGATGCTGGCCGCGGCGGTGCAGGACCTCGTCGAGGGGCAGAGCGCGGACATGTCCTTCGAGCGGCGGAACACCGTCGAGCTGGTCGAGTGCGAGGGCATGGCCGCCAACAAGACGGCCGCGCTGATCGGCTGCGCGTGCGCGCTCGGCGCGTTGTTCGGCGGTGCGGACGCCGCCCGGGTGCAGCGGCTGCGGACCTTCGGCGAGCACCTCGGCCTCGCCTTCCAGCACGTGGACGACCTGCTCGGCATCTGGGGCGACCCCTCGGTCACCGGCAAGCCCGTGTTCTCCGACCTGCGCAGCCGCAAGAAGTCCCTGCCGGTGGTGTCCGCGCTGGCGTCGGACACGGCGGCCGGCCGGGAGCTGGCGGCGCTCTACCGCGGCGCGGCCCCGCTGGCCGGCGACGACCTCGTCCGCGCCGCCGCCCTGGTCGAGGCGGCGGGTGGCCGGGCCTGGAGCAAGGCCACGGCCGACGACCTACTGGTGCGTGCGCTGCACCAGCTCGACACCGTCGACCACGGGCCGGCGGCCGCCGAGCTGGTGGCGCTGGCCCGCCTGGTGACCCGCCGCGACCACTGACCGCAGGAGGTCCTCCGCAATGCCGTCCCCGGTCCCCCGTACTCCTCCCGCGCGCCACGCCCCACTCGCCCGCTCGTTCCGGGAGGTGCGGCCGGCATGACGCTCGCCGACATCGCCGGGCCCGCCGACCTCGCCGGACTGTCCACTTCGGAGCTTGGGCGCCTCGCGGCGGAGATCCGGGCGTTCCTCGTCGACCGGGTGGGCCGCACCGGCGGCCACCTCGGCCCGAACCTGGGCGCGGTCGAGCTGACCCTGGCGCTGCACCGGGTCTTCGACTCGCCGCGCGACGTGCTGCTGTTCGACACCGGCCACCAGACCTACGTGCACAAGCTGCTCACCGGCCGGCAGGGCGACTTCACCGCGCTGCGCCAGGCGGGCGGGGTGTCGGGCTACCCGTCCCGGGCCGAGTCGCCGCACGACGTCGTGGAGAACTCGCACGCCTCGACCGCGCTGTCCTATGCGGACGGTCTGGCCAAGGCGTTCGCGTTGCGTGGGGCGGAGCGGCGGGTGGTGGCCGTCGTCGGCGACGGCGCGCTCACCGGCGGCATGTGCTGGGAGGCGCTCAACAACCTCGGCGACGCGCCGGAGCGGCCGGTGGTCGTGGTGCTCAACGACAACACCCGCTCCTACGCGCCCACCGTCGGCGCGCTGGCCGCGCACCTCCGCGAGCTGCGTGGCCCGGCGCCGCTGGGCAACCTGTTCAAGGACCTGGGCTTCGCCTACCTCGGCCCGGTCGACGGGCACGACCTCGCCTCGCTCGAGCGGGTCCTCACCGCTGCGCGCGGGCTCGGCCGGCCGGTGGTCGTGCACTGCGTCACCACCAAGGGCAAGGGCCACCCACCCGCCGAGCACGACGACGCCGACCGGATGCACGCGGTCGACGCGGTCGGCGGTCCCGGCGCGTCGTGGACGTCGGTGTTCGCCGCGGAGATCGCGGAGATCGGCGCGCAGCGGCCGGACGTCGTCTGCCTCACCGCGGCGATGACGCTGCCCGCCGGGCTCGGCCCGTTCGCCGAGCGGTTCCCGGACCGGGTGTTCGACGTCGGCATCGCCGAGCAGCACGCGGTCACCTCGGCCGCGGGACTCGCGATCGGCGGCCTGCACCCGGTGGTCGCGATCTACGCGACGTTCCTGTCCCGCGCGTTCGACCAGGTGCTGATGGACGTCGCGCTGCACCGGCTCGGCGTGACGTTCGTGCTGGACCGGGCCGGGGTCACCGGGCCGGACGGCGCGAGCCACCACGGCATGTGGGACGCGTCGGTGCTGCCGGTCGTCCCCGGCCTGCGGATCGCCGCGCCGCGCGACCCCGCGTCGCTGCGCTCGCTGCTCCGGGCCGCGGTGTCCATATCGGACGCGCCGACCGTGGTCCGTTACCCGAAGGCCACCGCCGGGCCCGACATCCCCGCGGTGCGCACGCTCGGCGGCTGCGACATCCTGCTCGAGCACCCGGACGCGGAGGTGCTGCTCGTGGCGGTCGGCCCGCTCGCCGGGGCATGCCTCGCCGCGGCCGAGGAGCTCGCCACCCATGACGTGCCGGTCACCGTCGTCGATCCACAATGGACAGCGCCACTGGATCCGTGCCTGCTGAAGCTGTCCGCCGCGCACCGCCTGGTGCTGGCGGTCGAGGACACGACGGTGACCGGCGCGCTCGGCGGCCGGCTGGCCCAGGCGCTCGCCGCCACCGGCGAGCCGGCCTGCGTGGCCACGTTCGCGCTGCCGAACGCTTTCCTTCCGCACGCGGGTCGCGAGGAGATCCTGCGCGCGCACGGCCTGGACGCGCACGGGATCGCCACGACCGTCCTCAAGCGACTCGCCAGGTTGCGGGCGGGGGTGGGATCGCGGTGATGGGCTGCGTGGTCGACGGTCCGGGGGAGGCGCGCGAGGCCGGGCTGGGGGTGTCCTCGGGCGACGGCAAGGGGCAGATCTTCGTGCGCGGCAAGGTGGTCAAGACCGTGCCGGAGAGCCAGCTCGTCGAGCCGCCGCTCGCGGAGGCTTTGCGGCGGGACTGATCCGACCCCACCTCCTAACCCCGGGAACACAGATGAACATCTATGTCAGCGGCCTCCTGTGGGTGGCCGGCGTGGCCCTCGTGGCCGCGCTCGCGGTGTACCTCATCCGGCGCATCGGCGCGACCGACGGCACCGTGGAGAACAACGAGGCGGCCGGCCAGGTCTTCACCCTGGTCGGCGGCATCCAGGCGGTCCTGGTGGCCTTCGTGCTGATCTCGTTGTTCGACGGGGCCGGCGCCGCCGAGGACGGCTCGTACGCGGAGGCGGACAGCGTGGTGGCGGCGGTGTGGGCCGCGGAGTCCTTACCCGCGCCGGTGCGCGCCCGGATCACCGACGAGGCCAGGGCGTACGCCGGCACAGTGATCAACGAGGAATGGCCGCGGATGCGCGAGGGGCAGGGCGTCGGCGACCGGGGCTGGGACGAGTTATCGAAGTTACGCAGGCTGGTGGCCGCGGCGCCGGCCACCGACGCGTGGACGATCGACCAGAAGTCCGAGGCGTCGCAGCAGCTCTGGGGGGCCTACCAGGCGCGGCAGGACCGGCTGAACACGGCGACCGGCGGCGGCGTGAGCTCGGTCGTGTGGTTCGCGCTGGTGGCCGGCGCGGCGATGTCGCTGGCGCTGCCCCTGATGTTCGGCGGTCCCCGCCCACTCGCCCACATTCTCATCGTGTCGACCCTCGCGGCGACGATGACCTTGCTGCTGTTCGCGACCCAGCAGCTGCAGAACCCTTACAGCGGCGGCGCCGAGATCGAGCCCGCCGCCTTCGTGTCCGCACTGGACCGCCTGCGGTGAGCCGATTAGCCGTCCCGGCCGCCACGGTGCTGGCAGCGGTCGCGGCGGTGACGGTGGCCCTGCCCGCGTCCGGCACCCCACCCGGCCAGACCGGCACCCCGCCCGGCGCCATCGCCGACCCGGCCCCGCTCGCCGGCCGGCCGCCGCCACCCCGCCCGTGGCCGACTCACCCGACGTCGGCTCCCCCACCGCCACCCCCAGCACCATCCCCAGCGCCACCACCTCCGGCGCCGCCCCCGGTCCCGCCCCCGCCGGTCCCCACGGTTCCCGTCGAGACACCCGCGCCGCCCCCGGCGCCGGTCCCCACCCCGCCGCCGCCACCGCGGGCCGTCCCGCCACCCCCACCACCGCCGCCACCGCCGCCCGCCGAGCCCCAGGTTCCGGCCCCGCCCCAGCCCACTCTGCGGCGGCGGGAGAAGCCGGTGGTCGCGGCCACCGGCGTCCGCCCGGAGACGGAGGAGAAACGCCGCTGGGCCCTGACGGCGGCCATCGTGGTCCTGGCCGCCGGCGCCGCCGCGGCCCGGGGCGCCCGCCGCCGCTGATCAGCCGGGGCGCGGGGTCAGGGGCCGAACCTGTTCGGCTGCGGCTGGCCGGGCTCGGTCCACAGGACCAGCACGACCAACATCCCGATCATCGAGAACAGCAGGAAGCACCAGCCGCCGCCGCGGCCGGTGTCGTGGAGCCGCCGCATGCCGGCGGCCACCCACGGGACCAGCAGCAGGACGTAGGCGCCGGCGAAGAAACCGGACGCCCACTCCTCACCGCCGATGGCCGCCCCGGCCAGGCCGGCGACCAGGAACACGCCGAGGCAGAAGAGCACGAAGTACCAGAACTCGGCCCGGGACGCCCGGCCCCGG
>NZ_DASWSJ010000293.1:0-17001 GCF_036402745.1 Actinophytocola sp.
CGACCAGGTCTGCCGGAGCTTTCCGCTCGGTCAGCGGTACGGGTCCGGGGGGCGGCGGCGGGGCTCTCGGGCTGGTGGGGTGCCGCGGTCGGGGTCGCGGCGGGCGGGGCGGTCTTCCCGGCGGGGGCGGCCTTCCGCGCCCGGGTCACGGCGGCGTGGGGGCGGGTCGCCCTCGCGGGAGCGGCCTCGGCCCGTGCCTCGGTCGCCTCGGGGGCGGTCCTCGCGTGCGCCTCGGTCGCCGCGGGGGGCACCGGGGTCGCGGTCGCCCTCGCGGCGAGGGTCGCGGGGCTGGCGGTTGCGTAGGCCCCGCCGGGCCTCGGGAGCGGCGTCGGGCTCGGGGCGGGGTCGAGCGGGGTCGGGCTCCGCGCGTTCGGGGCGGGCTCGGCCGGCGTCGGGTTCGGCGCGGCCTCGGCTGTCCGGCTCACCGCGGCCTCTGCGGGCCGGGGGGACGCGGTCCTTGCTCGGGCGCTCGCGGCGGCCGGCTGAGGGCTCGCCGCCTCGGGTGCCGACGGCCGGGCGCTCGTCACCGTCGCCGCGGCCGCGCAGGCCACGGGCCGGGCGGTCGTCGCCAGGAACGTCGCCGGTGCGGGACTTGCGGCTCGGGCGGACCTCCGGGTCCGGGTCGCGTTCGCGCCACAGGCGGAACCCGCCGATGGCCACGGTGACCCCCGTCGTGATGGCCATCGTGGGGAAGTTGCTGGTCAGCGGGAGCGCCACGGAGAAGATCAGCTGCTTGAGCCCGCCGCTACCGCTGCTCGGCGCCAGGATGACGACCGCCGCGATCGCGGTGACCGCGAACACCAGCGGCGGCTGCACCATCGGGCCGAAGAGGCTGCGCCGGCGCACCCAGCAGATGGCCGCGACACATCCGACGATGTACGCGCCCTGGTAGATCTTGCCCAGGGTGTCCTGGCGCTGCATGTCGATGAACGCGGCGATCGCCGCCAAGCCGAAGGCGAGCAGCACGGCACCCCACCAGGGCAGTCCACGAGACGTGCCAAGGATGGGGCGGTCATCCCACGCCGGCTCGGCGTCTTGTGCAGGATCGCTCCGGCGATCGCGGGTCGCGGTCACGAGTGCACACGTTAGTAGGTCGGCAGACCTTGCCGGTCGCCGTTCTCCAAACGACGGCGCCGACTCCACTCCAAGATGTGAACCCGGACACAACCCGCCTACTGTCCGCTTCCAAGGACTCGGGACGGCATCAATTCAGTTATGTGAGGTTAACGGTCAGATGTCGCCTCCGGTCCGGACATATCACCCCGCTGCGGGCGTTGTGGCGATCACTCGGAGTGTGCGCACGATCAGGCAGATTCTCACAGCTTCGTGTCCCGGCTGACCGACCCATCGGCGCCGAACGGCCGCGACCCGATCGGCCATTCGGCGCAACCGTCTGGCGAGACGCGTCACGCACCCCGCCCCATCGTCGGATCAATCGGGTCAGAACGGCGGCCCCTCGGGGTCGAACGGCTCGCCGCGGGGCTCGATCGGCGACTCCGCGGGCACCAGGTCGCGTGCCGCCGGCGAGCCGTTGACGACCACCTCGTCGGCGCGCCGCACCGCCGCGATGGGCGTGGGGCTGCCGGCCGCGTCGGACAGGGGCGCCACCGCGGCGGCGAACTGGGTGAGCGCGTCAAGCTCGCGCCGCCGCGCCTGCAGGAACCGCTGCAGGTGGGTGCTCGACACGTTGACCGCGTCGACCGCGCCCTCGGCCGTCCGGTGCGCGGCCGCCGCATGCGCCCGCACCGCCTCGATGTCCTCGACCAGCACCCGCTCGCTGGCCGCGAGCATGGCCGCCGACGCGATGACCGCGAACCCCGTGGGCCCGCACACGAACACCCGGCGGTCGAGCAGCCAGCGCAGCAGGTCGGGGTCGGCGTCCATGGCGGCCGCGACCGCCGCGTCGGACGGGACGAACATGACCGTGCCGTAGATCGCGTCGGCCCAGCGCTGGTAGCCCTTGCCGGCGAGGTCGGTGGCCCGCGAGCGGATGTTGCGCACGTGCACCCGCAGCGCGTCGAGCCGCTCGTCGGCGTCGTCGGTCTCGACCGCCTCGATCCAGCAGGCGATGCTCATCTTGGCGTCGACCGGCACCCGGCGGCCGTCGCCGACGAGCAGCAGCATGTCCGGGCGCACCGAGCCGCCGCCGGCGACGTCGGTCTGGACGGTGAAGTGCAGGCCCTCGCGTAAGCCGAGCGACCGCGCGGTCTCGACGAGCACCTGCTCGCCCAGCTCGCCGCGGCCGTGGATGGAGGCGAACGTGACCTCGTAGCGGCGCAGCGCCGCCGCGTGTGCGTCGGTGCGCTCGCGCTCCTGCCGCACGGCTAAGCCGGCCTCGTCCAGCCGGCGCTGGCTGTCGGCGTAGAGCCGCCGGAACAGCGCGAGCCCGGCGACGATCACCAGCAGCAGAACGACGGCGACGGTGCCGAACACAGCGGCCACCGGTTGTCCCCTCTCTAGCGGCGAAAACGCGGTCGGGAGAATCATGGGCCAGCCCACCGACAATTTCGGGGAGGACGCGGTGCCCGACTGGAGCACGCAGGAGTTCGACGAGCTGTACGCCTCGGTCGGCGCCGACCTCGACCAGGTGCCCTGGGCGCGGCTGCGGCCGAACCCCACCCTGCTCGAGTGGCTGGACGCGCAGGACGCCGGGCCGGGCCGGCGGGCGCTGGTGGTCGCGTGCGGGCTCGGCGACGACGCCGAGGAGCTCGCCCGGCGTGGCTACGAGGTGACCGCGTTCGACCTGTCGGAGACGGCGATCGGCTGGTGCCGCAAGCGTTTCCCGGAGTCCACTGTGGACTATCGGGTGGCCGACCTGCTCGCGCTCCCCGCCGCGTGGGCGCGCGGGTACGACCTCGTGTTCGAGCTCTACACGATCCAGTCGCTGCCGCTCGCCGCCCGCCGGGACGTGGTGGCCGCCCTCGCCGCGCCGGTGGCCGCGGGCGGGACGTTGCTCGTGCGGTGCTCCGGCCGCGGCGACGACGAGCCGGTGGGGTCGCGGCCGTGGCCCGTGAGCCGCGCCGACCTGGCGTCGTTCGCCGGGGAGGGGCTGGCCGAGGTGTCGTTCACCGACGACGTCACCGAGTCCGGCAGGCGCTTCTTCGCGGGGGTGTACCGGCGGTAGCCGCGTGCCTCCCCCAGTTCGCCGGCCGGCGGCCCTAACTTGGCGGGCATGCGGGTGCTGCACACCTCCGACTGGCACGTGGGCCGGATGTTCCACGGCCGCGACCTGCTCGCCGACCAGGAGTCCGTGCTCGGCGGCCTGGCCGACCTCGTGTCCGACGAGCGGGTCGATGTCGTCGTGGTGGCCGGCGACCTCTACGACCGCGCGGTGCCGGCGGGTGAGGCGGTGCTCGCGTGCACCCGGATCCTCGACCGGATCCGCGCGGCGGGCGCCCGGCTGGTGATCACGCCGGGCAACCACGACTCCGCGCCACGGCTCGGCGCGTACTCCGAGTTCGCCGCGGCCGGTGGCCTGCACCTGCGCACCCGGATCGCCGAGCTCGACCGGCCGGTGCTGCTAGACGACCAGCACGGACCCGTTGCGCTGTACGGCATCCCCTACCTCGAGCCGGAGCCGGCGCGGCACTCGATGGGCATCGACGCGGCCGGGCACGCGGGGGTGCTGACCGAGGCGATGGCCCGGGTGCGGGCCGACCTCGCCGGCCGGGGCGACGGGGTGCGGTCGGTGGTGCTGGCGCACGCGTTCGTCACCGGCGGGGCGCCGAGCGCGTCGGAGCGGACCATCGCGGTGGGCGGCGTGGAGCAGGTGCCGAGCGCGGTGTTCGACGGCGTGGACTACGTGGCGCTGGGGCACCTGCACGGGCCGCAGCGGCTGGCCGGGCACCTGCGGTACTCGGGGAGCCCGGTCGCGTACTCGTTCTCCGAGGCGCGGCACCACAAGTCGGTGTGGCTGGTGGAGCTGGACGCGCACGGGCTGGCCGGGGTGGAGCGGCGCGAGCTGGCGGTGCCGCGGCCGCTGGCGACGGTCTCCGGGACGCTGGAGTCGCTGCTGGCCGCGCCGGAGCACGCGGCGTTGACCGGCCACTACCTGTCGGTGGAGCTGACCGACCGGGTGCGGCCGACGGATGCGTTGCGGCGGCTGCAGGAGCGGTTCCCGCACGCGGTGCACCTGGACTGGCGGCCGGAGGGCGCGACGGCAACGCCACTGCGGTACGCGACGACCGTGCGCGGGCGCTCCGACCACGACGTGGCCTGCCAGTTCGTCGACGACTGCCGCGGCGCCGAGCCGACCGACGGCGAGCGCGCCCTGCTGCGGGAGGCGCTGGCGGCGGTGGCGAACGAGGAGCGGGCGGAGCTCGCCAACCAGCGCGGGACGCAAGCGGCGTGAGGCTCCATCGCTTGGAATTGACGGCTTTCGGGCCCTATCCCGATCACGAGGTGGTCGACTTCGATCGGCTGGGGGCCGATGGGCTCTTTCTGCTGTACGGGGACACCGGGGCGGGGAAGACGACGCTGCTCGACGCCGTGGCGTTCGCGCTGTTCGGGGCGGTCCCCGGGGTTCGGGACCAGGCCAAGCGGCTGCGGTGCGACTACGCCGACCCCGCCGTGGTCACCGAGGTGCGGCTGGAGTTCTCCGTGCGGGGGCACCGGCTGCGGCTCGTGCGCGGGCCGGAGTACGCGCGGCCCAAGAAGCGGGGCGGTGGCGAGACCAAGCAGCAGGCGAAGGCGTCGCTCACCTGGGTGGGCGACGCGCCGAGCGGGCACGCGCCGGACGGGCTGACCAGGATCGACGAGGTCGGGCGCACGATCGAGCGGTTGCTGGGCATGAGCAAGGAGCAGTTCTTCCAGGTCGTCCTGCTGCCTCAGGGCGAGTTCGCCCGCTTCCTGTGCGCGGACACGGGCGAGCGGGAGAAGCTGCTCGAGAAGCTGTTCGGCACGCAGCACTTCGCGTTGGTGGAGCAGTGGTTCCGGGACCGCCGGGTCGAGGCCAAGCGGGTGCTGGACGACAAGCGGCGCGCCGAGCTGGACCTGCTGGCCCGCCTCGCGCAGGTCGTCGGCGAGGAGCCGCCGGACGGCGCGGACGAGGCGTGGCTCGACGGGCTCGTGGCGCGGACCGCGGCCGAGGCGTCGGCGGCGGTGACCCAGGAGCTGGAGGTCTCGACGGCCCGGGACCGGTGCGAGCGCGAGTACCTGGCCCTGCGGACGCTGGCCGACCGGGTGCACCGGGCGCGGTCCGCGCACGAGGGGCTGGCCGCGCTCGCGGCGGAGGCGGACGCGCGGGAGGCGTGGCGCGCGCAGCTGGCCGCGGCCCGGCGGGCGGCCGCCGTGGTGCCGGTGGCGCGGGAGCTGGACCGGGTCCTCGCCCTGGCGGGCCGGGCCGAGGACACGGTCGCCGCGCGGCGCGGGGAGCTGCCCGAGGAGTACCGGGACGCGGCGGCCGGGCCGGTGCGGGAGGAGGCCGGGGCGCTCGCGGGGCTCGTCGACGAGGCGGCGCGGCAGGAGTCCGATCGGGACCTGCTCGCCCGGCTGCACGCGTCAGCGGCGGGGGCCGCGACCGCGGTGACGGCGTTGACCGAGCGGCTTTCCCTGCTGCCGCGGGAGATCGAGGACGCGCGGGAGCAGGTGGCGGACGCGGCGCGGGCCGTCGCCGAGCTGCCCGGCCTGCTGTCCACCCGGGACGAGCTGGCCGCGCTCGCCAAGGAGGCCGCCAAGGTCCCCGCGGCGACCGTGGCCGTGCGGACCCTCGCCGAGCGGCACACGGGCGCGGTCGACGCGCACCAGGCGGCGAAGGACCAGCTGCTCGACATCCGGCAGCGGCGCCTGGACGGCATGGCCGCGGAGCTCGCCGGTGCGCTGGCAGGCGGGGCGCCGTGCCCCGTGTGCGGGTCGGCCGAGCACCCGGCGCCCGCGCGCGGCATGCCGAGCCAGGTCACCGCGCGCGACGAGCGCGCGGCGGTGCGGCGGGAGCAGGAGGCGCAGGCCGCGCGGGACGCGGCGAAGGACGAGCTGGTGCGGGCCGAGCGGTTCCTCGCCGCGCTCGGGGACCGGCTCGGCGACGTCGGCGACGTGCGGGCGGCCCTCGCCGAGGCGAGCGTGGCGTACGACGACACCGAGGAACGCGCCGACGCGCACGACCGGCTGCGGGAGCGCGTGCGAGCCCTCGAGACCGAGGCCGAGCAGGCCCGGGACCGGCTGCGCACGGCCGAGCGGCAGGCGAACGGGTACGAGCACGAGCGGGCCGCCGTCGAGGCGCGCATCGCCGAGCGGGCCGGCCGACTGGAGGCGGCCCGGGGCGGGCATCCCGACGTCGCGACCCGGCGCCGGTACCTGCTCGACGTCGCCGCCGGGCTCGAGGCGCTGACCGCGGCCACGGCGGCCCGGGACACCGCCGCCGCGCGGGTCGACGAGCAGCGGGCGGCCCTGGCCGGGGCCGTCGCCGAGGCCGGGTTCGACGACGTCGAGCAGGCCCGGGACGCGGCGCGGGACGACCGGACGATCACCCGGCTTGGTGATCGACTTGCCGAGGCGCAGGCCCGCGAGGCCGGGTGGCGGCAGGTGCTCGCCGATCCCGACCTGGCCGACGTCGACCCGGCGCGGGCGGTGGAGCTCGGCGCGGCCGCGGACGCGTTCTCGCTGGTGCAGGACGAGGTCAAGGAAGCCGTCGCGCGGGCCAGGGTGGCGAGCCAGGTGAGCAAGGCCGTCGGCGAGCTGGCCGGGCGGCTGCGGGTGGTGTGGGTGGAGCTCGTGCCCGCGGTGGCCGGGTACGTCGAGCTCGACGCGCTCACCGACGTGGTCAACGGGCGCGGACAGAACGCGCGGAAGATGTCGCTGCGGGCCTACGTGCTCGCCGCGCGGCTGGAGGAGGTCGCGGTCGCGGCCACCGCGCGGCTGCGGCGGATGAGCGAGGACCGCTTCTCGTTCGTGCACAGCGACGCCGCCGGGGCCCGCGGCAAGCGCGGCGGGCTCGGCCTCGACGTGCTCGACGACTACTCCGGCCAGGTCCGCTCCGCCAAGACGCTGTCCGGCGGCGAGACGTTCCTGGCCTCGCTGGCGCTGGCGCTCGGGCTCGCCGATGTCGTCGCGGCGGAGACCGGCGGGGCGCTGCTCGACACGCTGTTCGTCGACGAGGGCTTCGGGATGCTCGACGCCGACACGCTCGACGAGGTGATGAACACCCTCGACGAGCTGCGGGCCGGCGGCCGGGTCGTCGGGCTCGTGTCGCACGTGGAGGAGCTGCGCCAGCGCATCCCGACCCGGCTGCGGGTGCACAAGTCCCGCACCGGGTCGACCGTCGAGCTCATCTCGGCGTGACGGGAACGACCAGGTCGGCCGCCTCTCGGGTGGCGTTGATCAGCAGCGCGTTGCGCTCGTCCGAGCCGAACGTCCGCTCGCGGGCCTGCTCCGGCGTGCGGCCGAACGCGCGGTGCCGGTCGATCAGCCACCGCCGCCGGTCGTCCTCGGCCGGCTCGAGGAACCAGACCTCGTCCAGCAGCTCGCGTACCGAACGCCACGGCGGGTCGGGCAGCAGCAGGTAGTTCCCCTCGGTGACGACCAGCCGGATCCGCGGCGGCACCGGGACCGCGCCGGCGATCGGCTCCTCCAGGTCCCGGCGGAAGGCCGGCGCGTAGACGGTCTCGCCGGGCGGCCGGGATCGCAGGCGGCGCAACAGGTTCACGTACCCCGCCGCGTCGAACGTGTCCGGCGCGCCCTTGCGCTCGGTGCGGCCCAGCCGGGCCAGCTCGGCCTGCGCCAGGTGGAAGCCGTCCATTCCGATGTGGACGGACCGCGGCCCGAGCGCGGCCACCAGCTCCTCGGCCAGCGTCGACTTCCCCGCGGCCGGCGCGCCGCAGATGCCCAGCAGGGCCCGCTCGCGGTCCATCAGCCCGCGGGCTCGCGCCAGGAGCTCGTCGAACGTCATGAGGCGAGCTGCCGCATCGGGATCACCCAGGACCGCGCGCCCTCGTGGCCGATCCGGACCGCCGCCGCGCGGTTCGCGAACTCGATGACCGCCGGCACGTCGGCCGCCGTCGGCACCGCACCCAGCCGGGCCACCGCGAGCGCCGCCGCGCCGTGCCACACGTCGCCCGCGCCCACCGTGTCCCGCACGTCGGTCGGTGCCACGACGACCTCGCCGCTCTCCCCGCCGGCCGTCCAGCGCACCGGGTCCGCGCCGGCCGTGCGGATCACGACCGGGTTGGTCAGGTCGGCCGGCGCCTCGAACGCCGAGGAGCACGCGCAGACGTCCACGAGGGGCAGCAGCTCCGCCAGCACCGGCTTCCAGCTGCCCGCGTCGAGCACCACCGGGATGCCGAGCGCGCGGGCCAAGCGCGCGGCCCGCAGCGCCAGCTCCGGGTGGTGCCCGTCGAGCAGCACCGCGCCCGCGCCGGTGAGGTCGACGTCGGCCACCGCCGCCACGCCGGCCGCGTTGTGCGACACCACCGTCCGCTCGCCGTCGGACTCCCGCACCGACACCGCGCTCACCGCGGGCGGCGCGACCCGGTACGGCAGCACGTCGGTGACCTCGACGCCGCATGCCGTCAGGTCGCCGAAAGCCAGCTGCGCCAACGGGTGCGAGCCCAGCACGGTGGACAGCCGGGCCACCCCGCCGAGCGCCGCGACGGCCACCGCGGCGTTGGCCGCCGGGCCACCGGCCGCGAGCTCCACCGAGCTGCTCTGCACCTTCTCCCCCGGCGCCGGCAGCGACGCGACCCGCTGCACCAGGTCGACCGTGCACAACCCGACCGAGACGACGGCCATGCCACTCATCGGTGCCTCCACTGCCCGAACCGGTTCACCGCGACCGCGGCCAGCAGGAGCACGGCCACGGTCACGTCCTGGTACAGCGTGTCGACGCCGGCCTGGCCGAGCCCGGTCCGCAGGACCGCGACGACCAGCGCGCCCACCAGCGTGCCGGCGACGCTGCCCCGGCCGCCGAAGAGGCTAATGCCGCCGAGCGCGACCGCGGTGATCGAGTCGAGGTTGCCGAGCGGGAGGGCGTCCGGGCCGGCGATGGGCACCCGGCCGAGCGCCTGCCACGCGGCGATCCCGTAGACCACGCCGGCCGCCACGTACAGCCCCGGCACCGACCGCCACCGCGTCCTGGCCAGCACGAACCAGACGGCGAGCGCCAGCACGAGCAGCGCGCCCATGCCGTAGGTGAGCTCGATCCGGCCGAACAGGTACTTCGTGGTCCCCAGGAAGCCGAGCACGTCGTCGGTCACCGCGAAGGTCCGCCCCCGCGCGTAGCTCCGGCTGACCGCGGTGACGATCACGAGCAGGGCGAACGTGACGAGGAACGGCGGCAGCCGCAGCCCCGCCACCAGCCCGCCGGTCACCGCGCCGATCCCCGCGGCCGCGAGGACGCCGATGACCAGCGCCAGCACAGCGGGGGTGCCGGTGAGCGCGAGGTTCGCGACCAGCAGCGTGGCGAACACCGCGACGGCCGCGTTGGCCAGGTCGATGCCGCCCGCGCGGACGACGAGCAGCTGGCCGAGCGCGAGCGTGCCCACCACCAGCGCCTGCGCGACCACATGGGAGAGGTTGTCGACGTCGAGGAACGAGCGGCTCGCGAGCCCGAACGCCAGCACGAGCATCACCAGCACGGCCGTCGGGTAGACCAGGAGCGGTATCCGGGCCGAGGAAAGTCGTCCCATGTGGACCTCCCACGGCGAGGCGGTTTGCGGCGAAGTTATTGATCTCTGTACCGTGACGCAACCGGTTGCGCAAACGCTTGCGGCCGTACCGATTCAGGAGCTGTCCGTGATCACCATGCGGGACATCGCCCGGCTGGCCGGCGTGTCCATCACGACGGTCTCGCACGTCGTCAACTCGACGAGGTCGGTCGCGCCGGAGACCAAGGCGAAGGTGCTGGACGCGATCGAGCACACCGGGTACACGGGCGACGTTATCGCGCGGTCGCTGGTGACCGGGGGGACCCGCTCGCTCGGCGTGGCGATCTCCCTGGCCGCGAACCCCGAGCTGCTGCGGGCGATCGAGCACGAGACCACGCGGGCGGGCTACACCGTGGTGCTCGCGGACACCCACGACGAGCCCGACGCCGAGCAGTCCGCGGTCCGCACGCTGCGCTCGCGGCGGGTCGACGGCCTGGTCCTCACGCCGTCGCCGCGCGCGTCCGGGACGGCGCTGCCGCAGCTGCGCACGCTCGGGATCCCGGTCGTGCTGCTGGACCGGCTGACGACGAGCCAGGACGTCGACCAGGTGGGCCCGGAGAACGTGTACGCGACGTCCGGGCTGGTGCGCCACCTCGCCGACCTCGGCCACCGGCGGATCGGGATGATCACCGGCGCGACCGGCCTCGCGACGACGTCCGAGCGGGTGCTCGGCTACCGGCTCGGCCTCGGCCGCTCGCGCCTGACGTGGGACGAGTCGCTCGTCGTGCCGGGCACGCCGGCCGAGGCCGCGCTGGGCCTGTTGCTGGAGCTGGTGTCGCCGCCGACGGCCGTGGTGGCGGGTGACAACACGATGCTGTCGGGCGTGCTGCGCGAGTGCCGGCGGCGCGGGGTGCGGGTCGGGGTGGACCTGGCGGTGGTGGGCTACGACGACGTCGAGTGGGCTGAGCTCCTCGACCCGCCGGTCACGACCGTGGCGCAGCCGATCGCGGAGATGGGCCGGACGGCGGTGCGGATGCTGCTGGACCGCATCGCCGACCCGGCCAGGCCGCCGGTGACCAAGCGCCTGCCGACGACGTTCATCCACCGCAGGTCCTGCGGCTGCCCCTAGCCCGCCCGCCACAGGTGCATGCCGGCGTAGGAGCGCCACGGCCGCCAGGCGCTCGCCCGCGCCAGCAACTCGTCCGAAGTGGACGGCAGGCCGAGGACCCCGGCTCCCTTGCGCAGCGCGACATCCGTGGTCAGCAGCACGTCCGGCGCGCCGAGCACGCGCATCAGCACGTAACCCGCCGTCCACGGCCCCACGCCGGCGAACTCCCGCAGCGTGTGGGACAGCTCGTCCGGGTCGGCGCCGACGTGGACGTCGAGCTCCCCGCCGGCCAGCGCGGCGTTGACGGTGAGCATCGTGTCGATGCGCCGGCGCGGCCCCGTGAGCACCTCCGCGCCCCGCGCGGCGATCGCGGCGGGCGTGGGGAACAGCGTGGTCAGCGCGCCGTCCGGGGCGGGCAGCGGGTCACCCAGTGCCGCGGCGAGCGAGCCGAGCGCGGTCCGGGCCGCGGCGACGGAGATCTGCTGGCCGGCCAGTGCCCGGGTGACGATCTCCGCGCCGTCGACGCTGCCCGGCAGCCGCATCCCGGGTGTCGCCGCGACGGACGCGGCCAGCGCGGGGTCGCCGCCGAGCACCTCGGCCACCGCGCCCGGGTCGGCGTCGAGGTCGAACAGCCGCCGCAGCCGGGACACGGCGCTGCCCAGGTCACGCATGTCGGTGAGCTTCAGGGTGCAGTCGAGGTGCCCGCCGGCCGGCCGGAGCCGCGCGGTGCCGGTGCCGTGCGGCAGCCGCAGCGTCCGCGCGTACTCGCCGTCCTGGACGGTCTCGACCCCGGGAACGGCCCGGGCGGCGAGGAACGCGAACAGGCCGGCCACGTCGAACGGCTCCCGGTACGGCAGCCGCAGCGTCACCTTGCCCGCGGCCGGGCCCGCGGACCGGGACCGGCGCTTGGCCGCCACCCGCAGCCCCGACGGCGTGGTGGCGAACACCGCGCGGATCGTGTCGTTGAACTGCCGCACGCTCGCGAACCCGGCCGCGAACGCGATGTCCGCGAACCCGAGGCCGGTGGTCTCGATGAGCAGCCGGGCCGAGTGCGCGCGGTGCGCCCGCGCCAGCGCGAGCGGCCCGGCGCCGAGCTCCGCGGTGAGGACCCGGGTCAGGTGGCGCTCCGAGTAGCCGACCCGGCGGGCGAGGCCCGGCACGCCCTCGCGCTCGACCACGCCGTCGGTGATCAGCCGCATCGCCCGGCCGGCCAGGTCGGCCCGCAGGTTCCACTCCGGCGAGCCCGGCACCGAGTCCGGCAGGCACCGCCGGCACGCGCGGAACCCGGCCTGCTGCGCGGCCGCCGCGGTGGGGAAGAACAGCATGTTCTGCCGCTTCGGCGTGATGGCCGGGCAGGACGGCCGGCAGTAGATCCGGGTGGTCCGCACGGCCACGATGAACTGGCCGTCGAACCGGGCGTCCCGCGACGCCGACGCCCGGTATCCCTGCTCCTCGTCGATTCGCACGCACCCCATGCTGCCAGCGCCGACGCGCCCCGGCTCGCGGGAAACGGACGCGGCGATGGACGACGCGAAAGGCCGCCCCCGGCGAACCGGGAGCGGCCTTTCGCGGCAGAGCTGCTACGGGCTGCTACGGGGTGACCGACTGGATCACGACGTCACCGCTGCCGACGAGCGCACCGGTGTTCGTCAGCACCCGGACGTTGCCGTACAGCACCCGGCCGGGGGCCGGCACCGAGCCCGGCGTGACCGTGCCGGGGACCGTCCAGGACGCGCCGCCCGGACGCGCCTGGTCGGTGTCCGTGAGCTGGATCGACCCGAACGACGGGCCGGAGAACACGTCCACGTAGTTGTACGTCGTCGTGCCGGCCGGCACGGCGTACCCGACGACGAGCACGACCCACTGACCCGGCGTCGGGTTGGCGACGGTCGCCTCCTCCTCCGAGTCCCCGTCGGCACTCGAGGCCGCCTGACGGCAGGTCCCGCTCGTGCAGTTGAACAGGAACAGGTCCAGGTCGGCGCCGAGGTCGGACGTGCCGCCGATCTTGGCCCGCAACGAGGTCGCCCCCGCCGTGACCGTCACCGGGTACTGCTGCTGGGCCCCGTCCGCGATGGTCGGCGTGCCGAGCCTGGCGCTACCCAGCGAGGTGCCGGTCGCCCGGCCGGTGAACGGACCGAACGAGTTGGTCAGCGTGTACGACCGCGAGATCGGCTGGCCGACCGGCGCCGAGGCGATGGTGTCCGGGTTCGGCGACACGCTCGCGCCCAGCACCGAGGTGGTCAACGTGTACGGCGCGGACGCCGCGTCCGAGGTCCGCCGCGCCTCGACCACGATCTCCCACACACCCGGCAGCGGATTGGCGAACGTCCGGCTGGTCGGGTCCCCGGAGTCACAGGCGTTGCCCGGCGGCACCGGCGGGTTGTAGCAGTTCGGCGAGGAGTTGTCCTCGATCCCGACGCCGTACGGGTGGAACCGCAGGAACCGGATCTGGCCGGCGCCCGGCGTCGTGCCGCCGCCGTCGAGGTTCACCAGCAGCGCCGGGGTGTTCGCCGGCACCCGGACGAAGTAGCTGTCCCAGTCGTTGCGGCCGACCTCGCCACTGTGCTTGACCTGGTAGCTGTTGCTCGCCGTGAAGTCCTCCGCGGCGATCACCGTGTTCATCGTCTGGTAGTCGATGCCGGTGGTCATCTCGCTGTCCAGGTTCAGGATCGCCGAGTGCACGCCGGACGAGCGCGGGTTGACCGACACCCGGAACTTGACCGCGCTGCCCTTGCGCAGCGTGATCTCGTCCTCCGACCGGAACGTGCCGTCGTTGCCGACCCACTTCACGTCGTAGGTCACCGGGCCGGCCGGGCCGGAGTTGCGGGTGAAGGTGTACTCCCGGGTGAACCGGTCGTTCTTCTTCACACCCTCGCGGTCGTAGATGCCGACGCCGATGCCCGGGGTGGCCAGGAAGCCCGACAGCACCGTGTTGACCGGGACGGCCGAGGTGATGTCCACCGTCGTCGGCCTGGCCCTGAGGACGTTCCAGGCCTTCCGCACGTCGATGAGGCCGTTGCCCTGCTCGTAGGCCTGGTAGTTCTTCAGGAACCGGGTGGTCGAGGTCATGGCCGTGCGCAGCTGCGCCGGGGTGACGTCGACGTGCTTCTGGACGGCGGCGCTCATCAGCAGCGCCGCCGCACCGGCGGCCTGCGGCGAGGCCATCGAGGTGCCCTGCAGCATCGCGTAGCCCGGCGGCAGCGCGTAGGTGCCGGCGACCGGACCACCCGCCATCCAGGTCGGGATCGGCGAGATGGCCGCACCCGGCGCGATGATGTTCGGCTTGAACCCGCCGTCCTCACGCGGACCGCGCGACGAGAACGGGTGGATGTTGTCCTCCTGCGCGGAGTTCGAGCCGTAGTTGCGCTGCCAGGTCGCCTTGGTGATGTACGTGCCGACGCTCATCACCTTGTTGGCGTTGGTCGGCTGGCTCACCGTGTTCACGCCGGGGCCGTCGTTGCCGGCCGAGATGAACATCTGCACGCCGTAGGTGTCGATCAGCTCGTTGTAGAGCCGCTCGCGCACGGTGTTGCCGTCGTTGACCAGGTCCAGGCCGCCGATCGACATGTTGATCACATCGACGTTCGCGTCGCGCGCGGCGTAGATCATGCCCTCGTCCATGGCGTGCGCGGTGCAGCCGGCGACGAACAGGCACGCCCGGACCGACACCAGCTTCGCGCCGGGGGCCGCGCCGTTCATGTTGCCGCCGAACAGCTTGTTGCCCGCGACGATGCCGGCGACGTGCGAGCCGTGCTCACCGGAGACGATGCCGATGTTCACCGACTGGGTCGACGGGCTCGTCTGCACGACGAACGGCATCGACTCGGAGACCGCGGTCGCCGGGTTGTCCGTGCCGAACTTGCCGATGTCCTGCTTGACCTTGTAGTCGGTCATCGGCTTCTCGTCGGCGAAGTCCTTGTCCTGGTCCGTGTCGACCCAGACGGTGTTCGTCGCCGGGTCCCACAGCACGCCGAAGGTGCCGATGCTGCCGGCCGGGTTGCCGTCGCGGTTGACGTCGTTGCCCAGCTCGCCGCCGAGGCGCGCGTCGCGCTCGTTGAACAGGCCGAAGCGGTAGCCGCTCGGCTGGCCCGGCGCGGGGCTCGTCATGTCGATCCACGTCGGGTCGTTGTCTTTGTTGACGCCGTTGGTGAACCCGGGGTCGGTGAAGGTGACCCAGTCGACGATCTTCTTCTCGCCGGTGCTGGTGGTGTTCAGCGACGGGTGGCCGAGGTCCACGCCCGTGTCGACGATGCCGACCGTCACGCCGCGGCCGTCGAGCTTGGGGTTCTGCTCGACGAACTGGGCGGCGCCGGTGTCACCGGTCGGCATGTACGGGTTGACCCGCGGGGTGTTCTTGTCCGGCGCCGGCTGCGGCGACGGGGTCTGAATGCCCTCCGGACGGGGGTCGTCCAGCTTGACCGTGCGGTCGACGTTGAGCGCGTTGACACCGGCGATCTTCGCCATCTCGTCGACGTTGTCGACCGGCACCTCGGCCCGGACGTAGCCGAGCTCGTCCGCGCGGTACCTGATCTCCGCGCCCTGCGCCTTGAGCTTGTCGACGACCCCCGCGTCGCCCATCACCTGGATCTCGACGGTGCTCTTGCCCTCGCGCTTGGCTTGGGCGACGAGATCCCGGTCCTGCTTTCCGAGCTCTGTGCCGATGGTCGGCGCCTTCGGCGGGGCCGCTGTAGCGGCGCCCGCGCTCGCCGGCAGCGCGGCCAGCGAGATGCCGACCACCGCGGCCGTGCAGGCCGCCGTGAGGCCGGTCCTTCTGCCTCGCCGGCGCGAATCACGTTGGGTCATCCCACGTCCTTCTTCTTCTGAGAGCGAAGCGAGCTTGGGGCGGCTCGCGCGCGCAGGTCTGAACGAGTCCAGAGGTGCTCACGGAGTGTTGTTGAGGTAAGCCAGACTGACTAGCGTCCAAACGGGCTAATCCTGCCTACTTGCGTGCCATAACAAGACACTCCGTGTTGTATGTCGCTCCCCGTAGCCCGTTCGCTACCACGATTGGGTTACAGCATTGGTGCACGCAGGCGGCCGGACGGGGGTCCGTAGACTCATCCCAGTGAGTTTGACCCTCGGGATCGTCGGACTGCCCAACGTCGGCAAGTCCACCCTGTTCAACGCCCTGACCAGTAACAACGTGCTCGCCGCGAACTACCCGTTCGCCACGATCGAGCCCAACGTCGGGGTCGTCCCGCTGCCCGAGCCGCGCCTGGCCGTGCTGTCCACAATGTTCGAGAGCGCGCGGGTGGTCCCCGCCACGGTGTCCTTCGTGGACATCGCAGGCCTCGTCCGCGGCGCCTCGGAGGGGCAGGGCAGGGGTAACAAGTTCCTCGCCAACATCCGCGAGGCGGACGCGATCTGCCAGGTGATCCGGGTGTTCGACGACCCCAACGTGGTGCATGTGGACGGTCGGGTCGACCCGTCCAGCGACATCGAGACGATCAACACCGAGCTGATCCTCGCCGACCTGCAGACGCTGGAGAAGGCGTTGCCCCGGCTGGAGAAGGAGGCCCGCACCCGCAAGGAGGCGCGGCCGGCGCTGGAGGCGGCCAAGGAGGCCGTCGCGGTGCTCGACGCGGGACGCACGCTGTTCGCCGCGCGGTCCGAAGTGGATGGTTCGCTGCTGCGCGAGCTCAGCCTGCTCACCTCCAAGCCGTTCCTGTATGTCTTCAACTGCGACGAGGCGGTCCTCCCCGACCCCGCGCGCCGCGAGGCGCTTGCCTCGCTGGTGGCCCCCGCGGACGCGGTGTTCCTCGACGCCAAGGTCGAGGCAGAGCTGCTCGAGCTGGACGATGAGGAGTCGGTGCGCGAGCTGCTGGAGTCGATCGGCCAGGAGGAGCCCGGCCTGCACTCGCTGGCCCGGGCCGGCTTCCACACGCTGGGCCTGCGGACCTACCTGACCGCGGGCCCGAAGGAGTCGCGCGCCTGGACCATCCACAAAGGATGGACCGCGCCGCAGGCCGCGGGGGTGATCCACACGGACTTCGAGCGCGGCTTCATCAAGGCCGAGGTCGTCTCCTACGACGACCTGGTCGAGGCGGGCTCGATGGCCGCGGCGAAGGCGGCGGGCAAGGTCCGCATCGAGGGCAAGGACTACGTCATGGCCGACGGCGACGTGGTGGAGTTCCGCTTCAACGTCTGACATCGCCTCAATGTGCTGCTCAGACGCCTGCTAACGGCGCCCAGTCCGCACCAGAGTCCGCAGGATTGTCGAGTGCTGCGGACATCAGGCCGTCCGTGGCAGCTCGAGTGCGATCGTCCGCGTCGGGCCACAGGTGTCCGTAGGTGTTCAGCGTCGTGGTCGCCGAGGCG
>NZ_DASWSJ010000294.1:0-21854 GCF_036402745.1 Actinophytocola sp.
AACTGAAGGTCGCTCCCGGCACCCTCTGTTCCGTCGTGGTCGAGAGCGACCACATCGGACAGAAACGAGGGGGCATGAGCACCTCATCCCAGCCGGCCATCGCGGTCACCGGACCGCTCACCACCGGCGTACCGGAAATCCTCGAACGAAGTCCGGGACGCGGTGTCGAATCGGGCCAGCGGTGTTCGTAGCAGGAGTGAGAGGCCGCCCACGACGGGCGCCCCCAGGGAGCAGAACCGCACTCGAGGAGAGCATCATGACCGCTATCTACACCTTCGACGTCTTTTCCAGCCTCGACGGCTTCGGCTCCTACAACAGCAACGGCGACTGGGGCGGCTACTGGGGCAAGCAAGGCCCCGAGTTTCTCGACCGCCGCCTCGCCTTGTACGGCGAGGAGCAGCGGATGGTCCTCGGGGCCAACACCTTTCGGCAATTCGTGCAGGCGCTAGGCCCGAGCACCGAGGAGTCCGAGGTGAGTGACCCAGTGAACACCACGATGAGGAACCTGCCGACAACGGTGGTGTCGACGACCCTCGACGGACCCCTCGACTGGCCGGACGCGACCCTCGTGAACGGCGACGCCGTCGAGGTCGTCGCCCGGCTCAAAAAGGAGTCCGAGGTGCCGTTGCGCTCGCACGGCAGCCTGTCGATGAACCGGGCGCTGATGGCCGCCGGTCTGGTCGACCGCGTCCAGGTGACGATCTTCCCGGTGATCACCGGTCAGACCGGAGTGGACCCGATCTTCGGGGGTGCGGCCGACTTCGACCTCGAGCTGATCGAGAGCCGGACGCTCGACGGCCACACCCAAGAGCTCATCTACCGGCCCATCCCGCATATCTGAGTCCATCCACGCACCCACCCCGCCAAGCAGCCGAACCCGACCCGGAAGACCCCTGTGCCCGACCTACCGACCGGTCTCATGGCCGCCCTGGTCGCGCGACTTGCTGATCACCCTCCTGGTTCCTCGGTGCGGGCGAGTTCGTAGGCCGACGCGATGGCCCGCTGCGGTGGCTCCGCTGTGGTGGCCGGCCGTCTGGACGCGGCGACGGGCAGGAACCGCGACCATTCGGACCTGCGGCCGGTGGACAGGCGATGCCGAGGCCGAGCGACTGGTCGGAAGGGTGATGTCGTCCGTCGAACGAACCTGGACGAGCGGCCCTGCGACCCGTGCGGGCCTGCTGATCTGAGAGCGCATCTCGCGGATGGCTTGACAGATCCTTTCCGCTCCCGGGCATGTCACAAACCACGTCACGCGATCCTTGAGGTCTACGCGGCGTGTCTGTACGGCCAAGACGTGGTCAACCGGCGGCGGGTCCAGGAAGCCATCGGGCACTGAACGCCCTGGTACGCGTGCTCGCGCCTTGTCCGTGCATTGTCCGTAAACGCTCGTAGAACGCCGGATCCAGCCGGGTAAGACAAAGATCGCCACTGACCAGTACTCATGCTGGTCAGTGGCTGTTCGCATGGTGGGGGGTGGGCGCCCTTGGCAGGATTCGAACCTGCGACACCTGCCTCCGGAGGGCAGTGCTCTATCCCCTGAGCTACAAGGGCCCATTGTTCTCGCGGGTGAGCCTAGCGTATCCGGTCCCGGGGGCCCGGGGCGGCTACCGTGACTCGCATGAGCGGAGTGCGGCGGCTGGTTGTCGAGTCGGGTGGGGTGGGCTTGGCGGTCTTCGAGCAGGGGGATCCGCAGGCCGCGACCGTGTTGCTCGTACATGGGTATCCGGACAACTCGCGCGTTTGGGACGGGGTCGCGGAGCGGCTCGCCGAGCGGTTCCACGTCGTTCGGTATGACGTTCGGGGGCACGGGGAGTCCGCGGCGCCCGCCGATCGGGATGGGTATCGGATGGATCGGCTCAATGCCGATCTCCTCGCTGTCAAGGACGCGGTCAGTCCCGACGACACCGTCCATCTCGTGGGGCACGACTGGGGATCCATCCAGTGTTGGCCCGCGCTGGACCCGCGGAAGTTCCGCTCGTACACCTCGATCTCGGGGCCCGATCTCGACCAGATCGGGGTCTGGATGCGGGGGTGGCGGCGCCGGCCGGGCAAGGTGATCCGGCAGGTTCTGCACTCGTGGTACATCGGGGCTTTTCAGGTGCCTGTCGTTCCCGAGCTGGTGTGGCGGATTCCCGCGTTGCGGCGGAAGTTCCGGGCCACCTATCGCGACGCCAGCAACGGGGTGCAGCTCTACCGGGCCAACATGGTGGGCCGGCCGGCCGGCGGGGGACCCAGCACGATCCGGCTCCCCGTCCAGCAGATCGCGCTCACCCAGGACCCCTACGTCACCCGCCCGCTGCTCGACGTCGCCGAGCCCTGGTGCGACGTGCTCTGGCGGCGGGAGCTCGCGGCCGGACACTGGGCGCCCCGCACCCACCCGGCCGCCGTCGCCCGGCTGATCACCGAGTTCGTCGACCATGTGGACGGGCAGGACGCGCCTCGGGAGCTGGCCAGGGCGCGGGTCGGCGCCACGGCCCGCGAGATGGACGGCCAGCTCGCGCTCGTCACCGGGGCGGGGAGTGGCATCGGCAAGGAAACCGCGCTCGCGCTAGCGGCGGCCGGGGCCGAGGTGCTCTGCGTCGACATCGACTTCGAGGCCGCGGAGCGGACCGCGGCGCAGGCCGGCGGGCTCGCCTACCAGCTCGACGTCGCCGACGGGCAGGCCGCGCACAAGCTCGCCGCGCACGTCACCAGCCAGCACGGCGTCCCCGACCTCCTCATGGCCAACGCCGGCATCGGGGTCAGCGGCTCGTTCCTCGACACCAGCGAGGAGGACTGGCGGCGCGTCCTCGACGTCAACCTCTGGGGCGTCATCCACACCCTCCGCGCCTTCCTCCCGCGGCTGGTCGACCGCAGCGAAGGCGGGCACGTCGTCATCACCTCCTCTGCCGCCGGGTACGTCCCCAGCCCGGCCCTCCCCGCCTACAGCACCACCAAAGCCGGCGTCCTCATGCTCGCCCAGTGCCTCGCCGGCGAGCTCGCCCCGCACGGCATCGGCGTCAGCGCGATCTGCCCGGGCTTCGTGCACACCAACATCACCGCGACCACCCGCTTCGCCGGCACGACCCCTGACGAGGAGAAGAAGCGGCAACAACGCGCCTACGCCCTCTACGGCAAGCGCGGCTACGGGCCGGAGAAGGTCGCCGCGGCGGTGCTGGCCGCCGTGCGGGACAACCGGCTCGTCGTGCCGGTCACGCCGGAGGCCCGGATCGGCGCGCTCGGCGCCCGGTTCGCGCCGGCCACGACCAGGGCTATAGGCCGGTGGATGGAGACTCGAGCGGAACGCGGCATGGCGACGTAGAATATTGCATGCATGCGCATATGACTATATGTTGACTCCGGCAGAGAGGAGCCGGGCATGGGTCACGGGCACGGACACACGAGCGCGTCGGGGCGCTACGTGGGCCGGCTGGCCGCCGCCCTCGCCATCACCGCCGCGTTCATGGTCGTCGAGGTCACGGCCGGTGTCGCGACGTCCTCGCTCGCGCTCATCTCCGACGGCGCGCACATGGTCACCGACGTCATCGGCGTCGGCCTCGCGCTCGCCGCGATCCTCGCCGCCAAGCGCGCCCGGCACCGCCCCAGCCGCACCTTCGGGCTCTACCGCGCCGAGGTCCTCGCCGCGCTCGCCAACGCCATCCTGCTCTTCGGCGTCGCCGGGTACGTCCTGTACGAGGCGGTGCGGCGGTTCAGCGACCCGCCCGAGGTGCCGGGGCTCACCGTCCTCGTCGTGGCGCTGCTCGGGCTCGCCGCGAACGTCGGCGCGTTCCTGTTGCTGCGCAAGGGATCCACGGAGAGCCTCAACGTCCGCGGCGCCTACCTCGAGGTCGTCGCCGACCTCATCGGCTCGCTCGGCGTGCTGGTCAGCGGCGCGCTCATCCTGCTGTTCGACTGGCGCTACGCCGACCCGGTCATCGGCGTGGCGATCGGCCTGTTCGTGCTGCCCCGCACGTGGACACTGGCCCGCCGGTCGCTGCAGATCCTGTTCCAGCACGCGCCCGAGCGCGTCGACGTCGACCAGCTCACCGGGGCGCTGTGCGCGCTCCCGGGCGTGCTCGAGGTGCACGACGTGCACGTCTGGACGCTGACCTCCGGCATGGAGGTCGCGTCCGCGCACGTCGCGGTGGCCGCCGGCACCGACCAGGACGAGATCCTGCGGACGGCCCAGAAGCTGCTCGCCGACGACTACCACCTCGAGCACGCCACGCTGCAGGTGGAGACCGGCGCCTCGGCGCCGAGCTGCCACGAGCTGCACTGGTGAGCCGATCAGTACCCGAGCGGAACGTTCCGGCTGGTGACCCTCTCCCATCCAGGTGGGATACCTTGTACGCGCGCCGACGCGATATGGGTATGGCTTGTCGAAATCCCAGATCTTGCCATCCGGGCCAGGCCCGCTGGAGGAACCGTGAACGACACCGGCAAATTCGGCGACGCCGCGCAGAGGCTGGCGCGAAATCCGCTGGGTATCATCGCGTTGTTCATCGTGCTCGTGTACGGGCTGGCCGCGCTTGTCACGACGTTCTCCGGCTCCATGTCACCCGCCGAGCGCCTCCCGCTGGTGTATTTCCTCGTCATCTTCCCTGTTCTGGTCCTGGGCGTTTTCGCGTGGCTGGTGGGCCGCCACAGCAACAAGTTGTTCTCCCCGCAGGACTTCAAGGACGAGGAGAACTACGTCAAGCTGCTGTCCGCGACCGCGTCCCTCACCGTGGCCTCCATCAAGCACGACAAGAGTCCGACGGAGAGTGATCTCGGCGAGCTGGTGCGGACGGTGCGCGACTCCGCGGGGCGGCCGCACTTCGCCGATCAGGTTCTGTGGGTCGACGATCGGCCCGACAACAACCTTCACGAGCGGCGGGCTCTCGAGGCCATGGGGTTGAACTTCACGCTCAGCCGGTCGACCACCGAGGCACTCGGGGAGCTGAGCCGGAGGGAGTTCGGGGCGATCATTTCCGATATGGGGCGGAGGGAAGGCCCTCGGGAAGGCTACCTGCTGCTCGAAAAGGTACGCCAAACCGACCAGCGGACGCCCTACTTCATCTATGCGGGCGAGGGCGGCGCCGAGCACGAGCGCGATGCACTCAGCCGGGGCGCGCAAGGCAACACCGACAACGCGCAGGAACTGTTCAGAATGGTGATGCGGGCCGTCGTCAAGCGTTAGAGGGTGGTGCGGGTTTGCGCCACATCGGCCACAGGGGTGGGCCTTCGGGGAGGTGGAAGGGTTCCTCCGCCTCGTAGCCCTCACGCAGGTACAGATCTCTCGCCCGCTCGCTGCTCGCCTCGAGGTACGCGGGCATCTCGTGGCCGTCCAGCCACGTGTGGTGGTGGCGGATCAGCTCCGTGCCCAGGCCGCTGCCCTGCTGGCTCGGGTGCGTCGCCAGGAACGCCAGGTGGTGGTGGCGCTCCTTCGGGTGGTGGGCCTCGAACGCGGCGTCCAGCAACCGGAAGCGGGGGGCGAACGCAGCGCAACCCGCGGCCAGGCGGGCGTCGTAGTCCGCGGGTTCGGGGACGGACGGGGGAAACCAGACGGCCACCGCGGCGCCGCCGGCGACGTCGACGATCCCGTGGGTCAGGGCGTGCTCGACGTGGATCCTGAAGTTCGCGGCCAGCACCGGCTCGCGGGCGGCGTCGTCGGGGATGAGCCAGTGGGTCACGGCCAGGTCGCTGAACGCGGCGGCGATCAGGGCGCTCACCGGCTCGAGGTCGGCGGCGGTGGCGCGGCGGATGGTGATCACGAGCGATCCTCCCCAACCGAACCCAGGCCGATGCCGTCGTAGCGCGCCCTGTCCCGGGCCCGCACGGCCAGGCCCCACCCGACCCCGGCGATCCCGACCACGGCGAACAACCCGGGCACCCCCCACCGCAGCGGGGAACTGTCGTCGACCCCGAGCAGCGAGCCGAAGTTCGCGACGACCAGGAACAGCACCACGGCCACCGCGACCGCGGCCAGGGCCGGCGCGACCCGGCGCCGCCACAGCGTCTCACCGGACGGGTGCCGCGCGAAGTAGCCCAGCACCGCCAAAGCGGTGACCGCGATCAGCAGCAACACCCCGAGCCCGCCGGACGTGCCGAACGCGAAGAACAGGTGCACCACCGGATCCCAGCCGCCGACCGCGTACCCCACGATGACGACGAGCCCGATCCCGCTCTGCACAAGGGATCCAGCGACCGGCGCGCCCGTCCGCGGCGACGTGCGGCCGAAGCCCGCCGGCAGGCAGACCCGCTCGCGGCCCAGCGCGAAGAAGTACCGCGCGGTCGTGAGGTGGAACGACACCATGGCCGCGAGGATGCTGGTGACGAACAGGATCCGGCCGACCTCGACGAGCCCGGACCCGAGCCGGGCCGACGCCAGCTGGAAGATCAGGTCGGGCCCACTGGCGCGCGCCGCCTCGACCGCGCGGCCGGCGCCGGCCACCGTGCCCCACGAGCTCAGCCCGTACAGCACCGCGATCACCGCGACGGTCAGGTAGGACGCGTGCCGCACGGTGTCGGGCCCGCGTGACTCCTCCGCGAACACCGTGGTGGCCTCGAACCCGACGAACCCGAGCACCGCGAGCGCCAGGATCGCGCCGACCCCGGGCGAGAGCAGGTTCGCCGGGTCCAGCGGTTCGGTGGGGACCGTGCCACCGGCCGGGTCGAGCAGGTTCGCGACCGCGTAGACCACGATCACCGCGACCTCGCCGAGGAGCAGCACGCCGAGCACGTTGCGGCTGATCGTCACGTTGAGCAGGCCCAGCACGGCCACGAGCACCCACGCGACGAGCGCGAACACCCACCACGCGACATCGACGCCGAGCCAGCTCTGGAGCAGCGGCCCGGCCGCGGCGCCGATCGCGCCGTACAGCCCGACCTGCAAACCGTTGTAGGCCAGCAGGGCCACCCACGCCGCGCCGACGCCGAGCGGCCGGCCGAGCCCGCGGCTGACGAACGCGTAGAACCCGCCGGCGTGCCGGATCCGCCCGGCCATCGCGACGTACCCGACGCAGAACAACGCCAGCACGACGCCGACCGCGACGAACGCGACGGGCAGGTCGACCCGGCCGGTGACCGCGATCCCGGTCGGCACCACTGCCCCGACGACCGTGAGCGGCGTGGCGGCGCACATGACGAAGAAGACGACGCCGGGCACGCCGAGGCTGTTGGTACGCAGCCGCTGCGGCGCGGCGCCGGACAGTGCCGTGCTGGGTTCGGCCATGTCCCCCACCCCCGATCGGACCGCCTTGTATTCCAGCACGACGAGCGCGGTCACGGCCAGGGCCGACGGGATTCCTGTTGTGCGGCACCGGCCGGCTGTGCACGGCCAACCGCCAGCGCGCGGCCGTGCCCTAACGACCAGCGGTGGCGGGGATCGCCAGGGACAGGGCCAGGTTGCCGTCGAGGAACATCAGGCCGCGTTCCTGGAACTGGTCGAACGCGGCCTCGATCGCCGCCACCGGCACGGTCCCGCCGATCGCGGTGTGGACGGCCGGTGCGGTGGTCGGGCGGTCGCCGCACGCGAGGTAGATGTCGGCCAGCGTGTCGCGGAACGTGTACGTGCCCTCGCGGCCGGGGTGGCGGGTGTCCTCGATCCGCAGGAAGCCCGGCGCCGAGCGGTAGGCGAGCCCCGGCGGCGAGCCGGACCGCCAGGCCAGCGACCACTCCCCCACCGCCTTGCGCAGTGGGGCGTACGCGGCCTGCGGCAGCGGCGGCTCGTACCCGAAGAAGTACGCCACCCGGTCGATGTCCACAGTGGACGGATAGACGAACCGGTGGCTCGGCTCCGGGCTCGGTGCCGGCAGCCGGAACCGGTCCGGGTCCTCGAACAGCGGGCTGAACCGCTCGAGCGAGACCTGGTTCGCGCTGCCGGGCGGCTGCAGGTGCACCAGGTGCGGCACCACCGCCGCCTGCGTCGCGTAGTCCTCCGCGGTCTCGCCGGGGAAGCCCCACAGGATGTTCCACGCGACGCCGATCCCGTAGTAGCGCGCCCAGCGCAGCAGGTTGATGTTCTGCGCCGCCCGCACCCCCTTGTTCATGAGCCGCAGGACGGTGGAGCTGAGCGACTCCAGGCCGGGCTGCAGGTGTGTCACCCCGCCGTCGGCCAGGACCTTCAGCTGCGCGCGGGTGAGGTTGGCCTTGACCTCGTAGAACAGCTCGTAGTCGCGGTCCGCGAGCGCGGGGAACAGCTCCTTGAGGTACCTCGGGTCGAGGATGTTGTCGACCGCCTCGAAGCGGAAGCGCTCGTAGCGCCGGGCCTGGCCGGCGAGCTCGTCGAGCACCCGGGCCGGGGACTTGGCGCGGAACGTCATCGTCGACCCGTTGAGCCCGCAGAACGTGCAGTGGTGCTTGGCGCCCCACCAGCAGCCCCGCGCCGACTCGAACGGAAGCCAGACGTCGCCGGTCGGCAGGCCGAGGCCCGCCGCGCGGTCGAAGAACTCGCCGTACTCCGGCGCCGGCAGGTCGTCGAGCCGCTCGGTGGGCGGCGCGGGCGCCGTGGTGCCGGACCGGGTGGCGACGCCGGGAATGCCGGTGGGGTCCGCGCCGGTCGCGAGCGCGGACAGCAGCCGGGGAAACGCGGCGTCACCCTCGCCGCTGACCGCGATGTCGACGCAGTCGACCGAGCGGAGGAGTTCCGCGCCCATGTCGCCGTCGAAGTTCGCGCCGCCGAACACGGTGACGATATCCGGGAATCCTTCTTTCAGTCTGCGCGCCAGCGCGAATGACGCGGTGTTCTGCTGAAAGGTCGAGCTGAAGCCGACCACCCGAATTTCCTGCCACGGAAAGCCGGCGACAATGCCATCGAGATAATCGGGGACGTCGTGGTCCCGAATGCGCAGCAAAGCCTCCGGCGGGTGGCCGAGCTCGTCGCCGAACTCGGCCAGCAGCCGGGCCTCCCGATCGGGTGCGGCGTCGCCGAACGCCTCGACGGAGAACAGCCACTCGCCGACCAGCCGGCCGTACTGCTCGGCCAGCAGCCGGTAGTGGTCCACGCCGATCCGGGCCGCGAAGTCCAGGTTGGCGTGCAGCGTGCGCACCGGGAAGCCGTGCGCCTCGCCGATCGCCTTGAGGAGCCCGAGCTGGATCGACGGCCGGTTGACGTTCATGAACGGCATCGACACCAGGACCGTCGGCAGGCCGGCCACGACCGCGTTACCTAGCCGTGGTGGTCGGGGTTGTCGGGGCTGCCGCCGCCCTCGTGCGGCGGCTCCGGGTCGGGCGCCGGGTTCGGCGCCGGGTCCGGAGACGGGGCGGGCGCCGGGTCTGGGGCGGGCGGCTGGTTCCGGATGATGCCCTCCGCCGGTTTCCGGATGATGCCCTCCGGCGTGGGCCGGATGATGCCCTCGGTGGAGTCCCGGATGATTCCCCGGATGATCGCCGCCGCCGTGGTCGAGGCCGACGGCCCCGTGGAGCGGATGATCGAGTCGGTGCCCGGGCTCCGCGGCGGGGCGACCTCGGCGTAGGCGAGGACCCGATCGGCCTGGCTCGACTTGAAGGCGGCGGCGAACTGCTCGCTGAACGGGCGCTCGTCGCCCCTGTTGCCCTCCTGGACGTCGACGGCGACCTTGAAGACGGCCACGAGCAAGGCGCGTTGTGCGTCGTTGACGTCCAAAGCGTCGAGCTTGGCCAGCAGGTCGTCGACCTCGTCGGCGGAGATCGTGTGCTCGGTCATCGCGGCACCTTTCACTGTGTGGTGGGGTTGAGGTTCCTCAGCTTGGCGCGGGTGTCGTCGGCGTCGGGATGGCCGAGCTGGTCGTAGATCTCGATGGCCTGCTGCCAGGCGACGCGGGCCGCCTCGGCGTCGTCGGTGTCGCGATAGGACTCGCCGAGCGAGCGCAGCGCGAGCGCCTCGCCGAAGCGGTAGCCGGACTGGTGGTACAGGTTCAGCGCGGCCCGGTAGCAGGCGATCGCGCGGGTGTGGTCACCGAGGCGGTCGTGGGCGTAGCCGATGCTGTGCCAGGTCGAGCCCGCGGCCACCTCGTCACCGAGTCTCGTCTGCAGGTCAAGGGCTTTCTCGCAGTAGCCGATGGCCGCGCGGTGGTCGCCGAGCATGGAATGGAACCAGCCGACCGCGTTCAGGCTCTTGGCCTCGCCGGCCGAGTGGCCGGCGAAGCCGTAGAGCTCCAGCGCCTGCTCGGCGTGCGCGAGCGCCTCGACGTTGCGCCCCTGCCGCTCGAGCATCCAGGCGAGGTAGTACCGGACGTGGGCCTGGCCGGGGGTGTCGCCGGAGTCCCGGTACAGCTCGAGCGCCCTGCGCAGCTCGCGGTCGGCGTCGTCGTGCTGCTCGAACCAGACGTAGGTGCACCCCAGGTAGCAATGCGCGTAGGCCTGCCGCACCGGGTCGCCGAGGCGCTCCGCGGCCGCGAGCGCGACCGTGAGGACGTCGACCTCGTCGTGCCAGTGTCCTTGGTGGGCAAGGAAACGCCGCATCGTCCACGCCAGCTCCCAGACCTCGGCGTCGAACTCGATGTCCTGGTGGACGGCGGTGACCAGCACGCGGTGCTCGGCGTTGAACCAGGCCAGCGCGCCGACGAGGTCGGGCACCCGCTCGGGGTCCACATCGGACGGCACGGCGGTGAGGGTGGGTGGGGCGTCCCGGCGCGGGTCGAGCAGCCGGTCGGCGTTGTCGGCACTGTGGACGTAGTGGCGGAGCATGCGACGGGTCGCGGCGCGGCGGTCGGCGTCCGTGTCGAGCGCGAGGTCCAGCTCGGACGCGTACGCCCGCAGCAGGTCGTGGCAGGCGTAGCGGCCGGGGCTGTGCTCGGCGACGAGGTGGGCCTGGGCCAGCTCGGTGAGCAGCCGCCGGGCGGTGGCCGCCGGGAGGCCGGTCAGGCTCGCCGCGGCGCGGGTGCCGAGGTCGGGCCCGGAATGCAGGCCCAGCAACCGGAACAGCCGCGCGGCCGCCTCGGTCAGCTGCTGGTAGGACCAGGAGAACACGGCCCGCGGATCGGTCGCCGGGTCGGCGCCGGAGAACTCGTCGAGGCCGCCGCGGGTCTCGCGCAGCTCGCGGGCCAGCTCGGCGAGGGCGAACGTGGGGTAGGTGGCGGCGCGGGCGGCGACCACCGCGAGGGCCAGCGGCAGCCGGGCACACAGGTCGACGATCTCGCCCGCCGCCCACGGCTCGGCCGCCACCCGGTCGGCGCCGAGCCGGCCGACCAGCAGCTCGCGCGCCTCGCCGGCGTCGAGCAGGTCCACGGTCACCGGCCGGGCGCCGACGGCGACGAGGCCGGAGAGCAGCGTGCGGCTGGTGACGACCACGAGGCAGCCGGGCGCGCCGGGGAGCAGCGAACGCACCTGCTCGACGTCGCGCGCGTTGTCCAGGACCACGAGGACGCGCCGGTCGGCGAGGAGGCTCCGGTAGAGGCCGACCTGTGCCTCGAAGCCGGTCGGGATGCGTTGCAGGGGAACCTCGAACGCGTCGAGGAAGGTGCGCATCGCCTCGGCCGGGGTGACCGGTGAGCCGGTGGGGTCGAAGCCGCGGAGGTTCACGTAGAGCTGTCCATTGGGGAACTGGTCGCGGAGCCGGTGCGCCCAGTGGACGACGAGCGAGGTCTTGCCGACCCCGGCCGTGCCCGACACCGCGGCGATCCGCATCGTGCCCGAGCCGCTGCCGGCCAGTGCGTCGAGCTGGCGCAGCTCGGCGTCGCGACCGGCGAACCCGTACACGTCGGGCGGCAGCTGTGCGGGTGTCGCGAGTGTCCGGTCGGGTACGGGCGCGGGGAGCTCGCCGCGCAGGAGTGCGGTGTGCAGGGCGCGGAGCTCCGGGCCGGGGTCGGTGCCGAGCTCGTCGGCGAGGCGGCGCCGGAGGTCGGCGTAGCGGTCGAGCGCCTCGGCGTCGCGGCCTGCGGCGTGCAGCGCGCGCATGAGCAGCGCTTCGAGCGGCTCGGCCAACGGGTTCTCGGCGACGAGGTCGGGCAGCGTGGCGAGGACCGCGTCGGACCGGCCGAGCTCGAGTTCCGCGTCGGCCCACCGCGCGGCCGCGTCGAGGCGACGGCGCTGCCAGCTGTCCCGGGTCTTGGCCACCCACTCCCCCGGGATGCCCGCCAATGGCGTGTCCCGCCACATCCGCAGGGCCTCGGCCAGCGCGGCCGCCCGGTCGGTGATGGCGGCCGTCTTGCTCTGCTCGACGAGGCGGGCGAACCGGTGGAGGTCGACCTGGTCGGGGTCGACGTCGAGGACGTAGCCGGCGCTGCGCCGCTCGATCCGCGCGGTGCCGCCTTTGAGGAGGCGGCGGATCCGGCTGAGGTGGGAGTAAAGGACGTTGCGTGCCTCGGCCGGCGGGTCGTCGTCCCACACGCGGTCGATGAGCGTCTCGATGGGGACCGGCCGTCCCGCGTCCACGGCGAGCGCGGCGAGCACTGCCTGCTGCCGCGGGGTTCCGACGTCGAGCGACCGGCCCTCGGCCCGCAGCTGGACCTCCCCGAACAGCCGGAATTCCATGCAGCGGGCCCCCGGTGATCGACCTTTTGCTGGCGACGGACCTGTTGAGAATGGCCCGTCCGCAAGGTTGCCGCAAGGTCCGCGAGCAGGGCGAGGCGAAATCGTTGACGCAAGGTCGGAGCGGGGAGCTCCGGGGGGTTGTGAGGGAGGAAGAAAATGCGTTGTGATTCGCCGGTCGCGGGGCTGCTGGAAAGGGCTGCCGGGGGCGTGGAATCGGCCTGGCGGGAAATCGTTCGGCGTTATGCGCCGCTCGTTTTTTCGGTGTGCAGGGGATATGCGATCTTTGGCGCCGACGCCGATGATGTCGCGGGTTCGGTGTGGCTGCGCCTGGTGTCGTCGCTGACCACCCTGCGCGAGCCGGAGGCCCTGCCAGGCTGGCTGGCCACCACGACGCGCCGCGAGTGCCTCGCCCAGCTCAGGGAGCGGGGTCGCCAGATCCCGAAGGAGGACGTCGACGAGGTCGAGCCTGGGACGCCGGTCGTCGCCCTGCTCGTGGAGGAACGCAGAACAACGGTCCGCGACGCGCTGACCGGGTTGTCGGAGCGGGACCAGGAGCTGCTGTCGCTGCTGTTCTCCGACCCGCCGACCCCGTACACGGAGATCAGCACAAGCCTCGGCATGCCGGTAGGCGCGATCGGCCCGACCCGCCAGCGCTGCCTGGCGAGAGTCCGCCGCATCCCGTCGGTAGCGGCCCTGCTCCGCGACGACCATTGCCACACCAACTAGCGCGCGGTGTGCGGAGGAAGAAAGGGGGAGACTCGCATGCCCCACAGAGACGTCCCGGCGACCGCTGATACACCAGGATCAAGGCGAGAGGCTCAGGTCAGCCTCGGCCCGGCGGTGGTCGTGGACGCTGCCGTAGGCGTGCAGCAGCTCGGGCAGGTCCTCGACGGCGCCGTAGAGCCCCTCCCGGCGGAGCCACGTCCCGAGCGTCCCCGCGGAGGGCGACCGGCCTCCGGGCGAGGTTCGGAGGAAGGGGGTTGCTCCGTTCGGCATGCCCGACTACCAGGGCATATCGCGTGATCACCAAGCGTCGCCGAAACCCCTAACGATCGCGTCACGTACATCTCCGTGCTCTTTTGCCGACACATATCCGACCTAGGCTCCGGCGGGTTTGCCCGAATCCCCCACCGGAGGCCTTGCCCCATGCCCAGTTGGAGACGTGTCCGTTCGCTTCAAGCCGTCGCAGCGCTGACCGCGGTCGCCACGATCGCGACGCTCAGCGGCTCGACGGCCGCCGCGGAGGAACCGACCGCACCGTTGCTCAGCGAGATCCATTACGACAACGTCGGCACGGACACGGGCGAGGCCCTGGAGATCGAGGCCCCGGTGGGCTTCGACCTCTCCGGCTGGCAGCTCGCGCTGTACAACGGCAACGGCGGGGCGGTCTACAACACCCGCACCCTCTCCGACACGGTCCCCGCGGCGGGCGTGGTCGTCGCGACCTACCCGACCGACGGCATCCAGAACGGCTCCCCCGACGGCGTCGCGCTCGTCCGTCCGGATGGGACGGTCGCCGAGTTCCTGACCTACGAGGGCGCGCTGACCGGCACCGGCGGCCCCGCGAACGGCATGGCCGCCACCGACATCGGCGTCGCCGAGACCACCAGCACCCCGGTCGGCTTCTCCCTGCAGAAGATCAACGGCACCTGGCAGGCACCCGCGCAGAACACGTTCGGCGCGCGCAACAGCACCGGCAACCCCGACCCCGGTCCCGACCCCGTGGGCTGCGACCTCGCGGTGAACCACACGATCGCCGAGGTCCAGGGCACCGGGGACGCCTCCCCGCTCGCCGGCACCCAGGTCGTCGTCGAGGGCGTCGTGACCGCCGACCACCGCACCGGTGGCTACAACGGCGTCTACGTCCAGACCGCCGGCTCCGGCGACCGCGAGCCGCGGGCCGGCGTGGCCTCCGACGGCGTCTTCGTCTACCTGACCTCGATCCCCGCCAACCACCCCGGTGTCGCGATCGGCGACCAGGTCCGGGTGCGCGGCACGGTCAGCGAGTTCAACGGCCTCACCGAGGTCTCCATCGGCGCCAGGGCCGACGTGCAGATCTGCGCGCACGACGCCGCGCTGCCCGCGCCCGCGCCGCTGAGCCTCCCGCTCGACCCCGCCGCCCGCGAGTCGGTCGAGTCGATGATGGTGGCGCCGGTGGGCCAGTTCACCGTCTCCGAGGTCTACAACACCAACAGGTTCGGCGAGGTGATCCTCGCGGCCGGCGACAAGGCCGCGCCGATCCCGACCGACCTCTACCGGCCGGGCACCCCGCAGGCACTCGACCAGGCGGCCGCGAACAAGCTCGCCCGGCTGCTGCTCGACGACGGCTCGTCGACCAACCTGTCCAGTGCCGGGCAGCTGCCGCCCTACCTGTCCCCGGACGCGCCGCTGCGCGTGGGCGACTCGGTCGAGGCGTTCTCCCCGACCGTGCTGTCCTACGGCTTCAACGAGTGGCGGCTGCAGCCGACCACGCCGGTGACCGCGCAGACGCCGGTCACCGGGCGCACGACGTTCAAGGTCACCAACCCCCGCACGCCGGCGCCCGAGCAGGTCGGCGGCGACATCCGGCTGGCCAGCATCAACGTGCTGAACTACTTCGTCCACTTCGGCGGCAACGCCCGCGGCGCGGCCGACGCGGCCGGGCTCGCCAAGCAGGAGGCCAAGATCGTCGCCGCGATCAGCGGGCTCGGCGCGGACGTGGTGTCGCTCGCGGAGATCGAGAACTCGGTCCGGTTCGAGGCCAACGACCCGCAGCAGGCGCTCAAGCGCCTGGTCGGCGCGCTGAACGACAAGGACGGCGCGGGCACCTGGGACTACGTCCGCTCCCCCGCGGCGCTGCCCCCGGCGAGCCAGCAGGACTTCATCACCACGGCGATCGTCTTCAAGCCCGCGTCGGTGACCCCGCGGGGCGAGTCGCGGACGATCAACGACGAGTCGGTGTGGTTCAACGCCCGCGAGCCGATCGCGCAGACCTTCCACGCCGGCGTCGAGACGTTCACCGTGGTGGCCAACCACCTGAAGTCCAAGAGCTCGTCCAGCTCCGCGACCGGCGACAACGCCGACATCGGTGACGGGCAGGGCCCGTTCAACGGCGACCGGGTCCGCCAGGCCCGCTCGCTGGCCGCGTTCGTGGCGACGCTCAAGGCCGACAGCGGCAGCGACGACGTGCTGCTGCTGGGCGACTTCAACGCCTACACCCACGAGGACCCGATGCGGGCCCTCTCCGATCAGTCCTATGTGGACCTCAACGACGGCCGGGAGTCCAGCTACGTGTTCGGCGGCGAGTCGGGCTCGCTCGACCACGCCATCGCCTCGCCCTCGCTCGCCGACCGGGTGACCGGGGTCGACGTCTGGCAGATCAACGCGCACGAGTCGTTCGCGTTCGAGTACGACGGCTCGCCGACGTTCTACGCGCCGAACCCGTACCGGGCCAGCGACCACAACCCGATCGTGGTCGGGCTGGACACCGGTCCGGTGCGGCTGCAGCTGCTGGGCATCAACGACTTCCACGGCCGGCTCGAGTCGCCGGGCAACGCGCCCGACGGCCGGCCGCGTGGCGGTGCGGCCCAGCTGGCCGGGCTCGTCGGCCAGCTGCGCGGGCAGAACCCGAACACGCTGTTCCTGTCCGCCGGCGACAACATCGGCGCGTCGACGTTCGTCTCGGCCATCGACCAGGACAACCCGACGCTCGACGCGCTCGACCTGATGAACCTGGACGTGTCGGCGGTGGGCAACCACGAGTTCGACAAGGGCGTCGCCGACCTCACCGGCCGGGTCACCGACCGGGCGGACTTCCCGTACCTGGGTGCGAACGTGTACCGCGGGAGCGAGCGGGTGCTGCCGGCCTACGACGTGCGGACGGTCCAGGGCATCCGGGTCGGCGTCGTCGGCGTGGTGACCGAGCAGACCGCGTCGCTGGTCAGCCCGGACGGCATCGCCGGCATCACCTTCCACGACCCGGTGGCCGAGGCCGAGGCGGTCGCCGCCGAGCTGAAGGACGGCAACGCGGCCAACGGTGAGGCCGACGTCGTCGTGCTGCTCGCGCACGAGGGCGCGGCGACCCAGAACATCGGCTCGGTCGCGGACCTGCAGGCGGACCCGGTGTTCGGCAAGTACATGAACGCCGGCGCCGACATCGACGTGATCCTCAGCGGCCACACCCACCAGCCGTACGCGTTCGAGGCCCCGATCCCGGGCACCGACCGGCTGCGGCCGGTGCTGCAGGCCGAGGACTACGGCGTCAAGCTGGGCAAGGTGACGCTGTCGGTCGACCCGACGACGAAGTCGATCGTGTCCAGCGACGCGTCGCTGCTCGACGTGGTGGGCGCGCCGGTCGACCCCGACGTCGCGCGGCTCGTCGCGGACGCCAAGGCGAACGCCGACGTGCTGGGCCAGCGGCCGCTGGGCTCGATCACCGCGGACATCAAGCGGGCCGTGACGCCGTCGGGCGCCGAGGACCGCGGTGCCGAGTCGGTGCTCGGGAACTTCGTCGCCGACGTGCAGCTCGCGGGCACCAGCGCGCCGGGCCGGGGCGGGGCGCAGATCGCGCTCATGAACCCGGGCGGGCTGCGGGCCGACCTGCTCCGCGGCACGGACGGGGTGATCAGCTACGCCGAGGCGTTCGCGGTGCAGCCGTTCGCGAACGACGTGGTGACGAAGACCTACACGGGGGCGCAGCTCAAGCAGGTGCTCGAGCAGCAGTGGCAGCCGGCGGGCGCGTCCCGGCCGGTGCTGCACCTCGGCGTCTCCCGTGGCTTCGCCTACCTGTACCTGCCGGACAACCCGGCGGGCCAGCGGATCACGTCGATGACCCTGAACGGGACGCCGATCAGCCCGACGGGCACCTACCGGGTGACGGTGAACTCGTTCCTCGCGGCGGGTGGAGACAACTTCACCACCCTGGCGGGCGGCACCGACGCGACGACGACGGGTGACAACGACCTGACGATGCTCACCGCGTACCTCGCGGCGAGCTCGCCGGTCACCGCCGACCCGGCGGTCCGGTCGTCGGTGGGCCGGCCTGGGCCGCAGTGCACGACGACGATCACCGGCCGGCGGACCGGCCCGCTGACCGTGTCGACGGGCCTGACCTGCCTGGACAACGCGACGATCACCGGCGCGGTGACGGTTCGGCCGGGCGCGTCGCTGATCGCGACCGGTGGGCGGATCACCGGCCCGGTCACGGCGACCCAGCCGGCGCTGTTCACGCTGTCGGGCACCACGGTGCTCGGCCCGGTGACGGTGACGGTCGCGACCGGCCCGGTCCTCATCGAGGACGCGACGATCACCGGCCCGGTGACGCTGATCGGCAACACGGGCGGCGTCCGCATCGACACGGCGACGATCACGGGTCCGGTGACGCTGCTCCTCAACGGCGGGGCCGAACCCATCGTCGTGGCCGCGAACAAGGTGACCGGCCCGCTGTCGTGCCTGGGCAACCAGCCGGCCCCGGGCAACGAGAGCCGGCGGAACACGGTGCGCGGCATCGCTTCCGGGCAGTGCGCCAAGCTGTAGGCGGGTAGCGCGACCGAGGCCCGTCCGGCACCGCGCCGGGCGGGCCTCCTCGTCGTCGCGGCCCGGTCGCGGCGGTGACGTTCGTGGTGCGCCGCAAGGGGAGTTGGACGATCGGCGGGCTGCGGCCGGACCTGGCAATCTGACGAGGGTGCGCGGGGCGGGCAACCACTACGATGAGCCAACTGTATCGACCGTCGGAGGTCGGCACCCCGGAACGAGGACGAGCAGGCCGACGATGGTAGCCCGGCACGTTGCGCTCAGCGGAACGCCGATTGTGGACAGACCCGACCGGACCACGGTGCTGTTGATCGAGGACGACGACGGCGACGCGGTGCTGGTCGAGGAGCTGCTGCACGAGGTCGACGCCGCGGTCGACGTGCGTCGCGTGCAGTCGCTGGCCGAGGCCAAGGCGGCCCTGCACGGCCGCACCTGCGTGCTGCTCGACCTGGGCCTGCCCGACACCCACGAGCTCGACGGCCTGCGCTGGCTGCAGGAGAACGTGCCCGAGGTCGCTGTCGTGGTGCTCACCGGCTTCACCGACGAGTACCTCGGCGAGGAGGCCGTGCGCATCGGCGCGCAGGACTACCTGGTCAAGGGTCAGGTCGACGGGCAGCTGCTGGACCGGGTGATCCGCTACGCCGTCGAGCGCGTGCGGTCCGAGGAGATCCAGCGCCAGCTGCGCGAGGCGCAGATCTACGCCGAGGAGAACGCCCGGCTCGAGCGCGGCCTGCTGCCGACGCCGCTGGTCTCCGACCCCTCGCTCACCGTGGTCGCCCGCTACTGGCCGGGCGGGCAGCGATTGTTGCTGGGCGGCGACTTCTACGACGTGGTGGAGTCCGCAGACGGCCGGGTCCACGCGGTGGTCGGGGACGTGTGCGGGCACGGGCCCGACGAGGCCGCGCTCGGCGTGTCCATGCGCGTCGCGTGGCGCACGATGGTGCTCGCCGCGCGGCCCACCACCGAGGCGCTCACCACGCTCGACCAGGTCTTCGCGCACGAGCGGCACCGGCCGAGCCTGTTCACGACGCTGGGCATGCTCTCGATCGACCCGTCCCGCACGGCCGGACGGCTCTACCTCGCCGGTCACCCGCCGCCCCTGCTGATCACCCCCGACGGCGTGCGCCCGCTCGACGCGTCGCCGCGCACCCCGGTCGGCGTCGGCGACGGGTCCACCTGGCCGAGCCACGAGATCCGGCTCGGCGACCGCTGGACGGTCCTCATGTACACCGACGGGCTGATCGAGGGCCGGGTCGGCAGCGGCGACGAGCGCCTGGACGTCTTCGGGCTGGTCCAGCTCGTCGAGGCGGCGCTGGCCCGGGACCCGCGGCAGTCGTCGGACCGGCTGCTGGAGGAGATCACCGGCCGGGTGCGTGAGCTCAACGGCGGCGACCTGGACGACGACATGGCCGTGGTGGCGCTCAGCTGGGCGCGGACGGCATGACCCAGGCCGTCGACGAGGCGCTCGCGCCCGAGACGCCGACCCTCACCGCACGCGACCACGCGGCGACGCGCTGGCCGCTGAGCCGGATCATCAACGTCAGCGTCGGCGTGCTCGCGCTGTTCTCGGTGGCGGCGATCACCGTGGGGATCCTCGCGCTGACCAACCTCGCCGACGCGCGCCAGCAGGTCGTGCACCGGATCGACCCGGCCATCCAGCATTCGCTGCGGCTGGAGTCGGCGCTGGTCAACCAGGAGACCGGGGTGCGCGGCTACGCGCTGGGCGCCCAGCAGGACCTCCTCGCCCCCTACACCGAGGGGGTGGCCGCCGCGGCGGACGCGACGACGCGGCTCGAGGGGTATCTCGCCGGGATTCCCGCGGGCGAGGCTGACCTGCGGGACGTCACCGACCGGGCGAAGAACTGGCGGGTCAGCTACGCCCAGCCCGCCATCGCCACGGTCGACACCACCGGGCGGCCCGCCGGGAGCGAGAACCTCAACGCGGGCAAGGCGTTCTTCGACGAGGTGCGCGGCGCCGTGGCGGTCCTGCAGGCCGATCTCGACGGCGCCCGGACGCGCGCGACAGCCACCCTGGACCGGTCCGCCACCACGCTGAACGTCGCGTGCGTCGGCATCGCGATCGGGTTCGTGCTGATCGTGCTGGCGCTCGCGATCGGGTTGCGCCGGGCGGCGATCCGGCCGGTGTCCCGGCTGGCCGCGGAGGTCCGCGCGGTCGCCGACGGCGACTTCCGGCACCGCGTCGAGCACAGCGGGCCGCGCGAGGTGCGGGAGCTGGGCGCGGACGTCAACCTGATGCGCGAGCGGATCCTGCAGGAGCTGTCCGCGCTGCAGACCACGCACGCCGAGCTCGACGCGCGGACCCAGGACCTGGAACGGTCGAACACCGAGCTGGAGCAGTTCGCGTACGTGGCGTCGCACGACCTGCAGGAGCCGCTGCGGAAGGTGGCCAGTTTCTGCCAGCTGCTGCAGCGGCGCTACCAGGGCAAGCTCGACGAGCGGGCCGACCAGTACATCGCGTTCGCGGTCGACGGCGCCAAGCGGATGCAGGTGCTGATCAACGACCTGCTGGCGTTCAGCCGGGTCGGCCGGATCGCGCGCCGGAGCGACGAGGTGTCGTGCTCGGACCTGCTGGAGCAGGCGAAGACGAACCTCGCGGAGGCGATCGAGTGGTCCGGCGCCACCGTCGAGGCCGGTGAGCTGCCCGTCGTGAAGGCGGAGGTGCCGTTGCTCACCACGGTGTTCCAGAACCTGGTGGGCAACGCGATCAAGTTCCGCGGCGAGGCGCCACCGCACGTCGTGGTTTCGGCCGAGCGGGACGGGGAATTCTGGCAGTTCTCGGTGTCCGACAACGGGATCGGCATCCAGCCCGAGTACGCCGAGCGGATCTTCGTGATCTTCCAGCGCCTGCACGGCAAGGGCGACTACCCGGGCACCGGGATCGGGCTCGCGATGTGCCGCAAGATCGTCGAGTACCACGGCGGGCGGATCTGGCTGGACACCGAGGTTACGTCCGGTTCCCGGTTCTGCTTCACTCTGCCCGTGCTCACCGAGGAGACCGACACCGATGACTGACCTGGACGTGATCGACGTACTGCTGGTCGAGGACGACGACGGCGACGTGCTGATGACGAAGGAGGCGTTCGAGTACCACAAGATCCGCAACCGCCTCCACGTCGTCAACGACGGCGAGCAGGCGTTGCAGTTCCTTCGCCGCGAGGGCGAGTACGCGGACGCGCCCCGGCCGGGCCTGATCCTGCTGGACCTGAACCTCCCCCGCGTCGACGGCCGGGAGGTGCTGGCGGAGCTGAAGGACGACCCGGAACTGCGCATGATCCCGGTGGTGGTCCTGACGACCTCGGAGTCGGAGGAGGACATCGTGCGGAGCTACAGCCTGCACGCCAACGCCTACGTGAGCAAGCCGGTGGACTTCGACCGGTTCATCGAAGTGGTGCGCCACATCGACAGCTTCTTCGTCACGGTGGTCAAGCTCCCCCACTGACCGTGCGGGGCTTCGTCGCGGACCTGACCCCGGCGTCGCGGGTGAGCGCGATCATGGCGGCGGGCGGCGCGGCGCGAGCCCTGCTCCTGACGCCCTGCAGGCCAAGGCCTGTCTCGTAGATCATCGGGTAAAGCCCTGCGCCGACCACCGGAACCTCAGGGGACCGTGACGGCACCCAACCACCACCCACCCCCGATACCCGCACTATCCGCCGGGACGCAACCCACACTTTGAATCCCGGGGAGGCGGACTAGTCCTGAGCGCCGGCCACCGGAACCTCAGGGGACCGTGACGGCACCCAGCCACCACCCACCCCGACACCCACACCATCCGCCGGAACGCAACCCACACTTTAAATCCCGGGGAGGCGGACTAGGCGGCGACGCCGAGGGCGAGGGTGCGCAGGCGCTCCTCGGTGACCGAGCCCTTCGCCGCCGTGTAGGTGCACAGCCGCTGCTCGGGGTCGGCGGGC
>NZ_DASWSJ010000295.1:0-33630 GCF_036402745.1 Actinophytocola sp.
ATGCCTGGGCGGCGCCCAGGAGATCTCGGACGACGACCTTCACGGCCGCTATGAGACGGCCTGCGACCCGAGGCTGAACACGCAGCAGAGCCTCGAGCTGGCCTTCCTGGTAGCAGAGATGCTTCGCTCGTAAGGGAAAGCGCGAGCCTCGACCCCAGCGACGCGAAGGGCTTGGCCTCCGGCCCCCGAGATCCATCCTACGGACGACCACCGACAAGAACGGCGCCAGCGGCGGAAGCCTGTGGACGACTAGGCCCGCTCATGAAGCGCGGCACAGGCCTTGACCACACAGGCAGCCAGCACGTCCACGTCAGGCACGGAGTCCCGGTCGACCTGAAGTCCAATGTGGACGGCATCCCGATAGGCCGACACCGCCACGCCGAGCCCATGCCCCCCAGCCAGCGGAGCGAACGGATAAACCTCCCGCAACCACGCCCCACCCAACGAAAGCGGCACCGAAGGCAACGGCACGTTGGTCACGACGGTGTCGAACAAGAACGGAGCGGCGGAGGCGGCAGACGGCGTGAGCACCCGATGCACGGCGGAAGGCAGCATGTTGGCCAAGATCGGCACCGTCCCCGGACCGGCCGACGCCCCGGCGGCCTTGTTGCGATCCATCGCCGCGCGCACGAACCGCAGCCGCTCCACCGGGTCCGCCACGCCGACCGGCAGGTCGCACAGGTACGCCGACAGCTGGTTGCCGCCCTCGCCCTGACCGCGGCCCCGGGTGTTGACCGGGATCAGCGCTCGCGGCGTCACCCCGGCCACCGGCAGGTCCCGGGTCAGCAGCCAGTCCCGCAGGCCGCCCGCGATCACCGCCAGCGCCACGTCGTTCGTCGTGCCGCCGTGCTGGCGGCGGATGTGCCGCACGTCCGCCGCGTCCAGCCGCACGAACGCCAGCTTGCGCGAGGTCGAGCTGCCGGCCATCAGCGCGGGCGTGGGCGGGCGGCGGGTCGCGCGCAGCACGGTGCCGGCCAGCCCGAGCGCCTCCCGGCCCTGGCGCAGCAGGTCCGCGGGACTCCACGGCGCGGCCGGAGCCGCACCCCGCGTCGCGGACAGCGTGCCCTGGTCCAGCAACGCGCCGGCGATCCCGACCGCACCGGCGCCGTCGGCCAGCGCGTGGTGCAGCTTCACCAGCAGCGCGAACTCCCCGTCCGGCAGCCCGGTCACCACATGCACGTCCCACGGCGGCCGGGAAAGGTCCAGCGGCGTCGCCATCCAGCCCGACGCGTACGCCTCGAACGTCCGCCGATCGGAAACCTGGTAGCCGTGCACGTGGTCGGCGGCCGAGAACCGCGGGTCGTCGCGCCACTCGGCGGCACCCGGCGGGAACCAGACGGGCGCCACCGTCCGCCCCAGCTCCGGGACCGCCGCCGCGCGAGTGGCCACCAGCGCGACGAGGTCGTCGAGGTCGACGGCACGCGTCGGGCGGAAGACCGCCACCCCGCCCATGTGCATGGGCCGCGCCCGCGTCTCCAGGCACAGGAACGCGACGTCCAGTCCGCTGAGTCGTGACATACGCTCCACCTCACCAGCGGCACGTGTCCCGCGCATGGTCAGTGCGTTAAGCCCGTGCGACACCAACGATTTTCACCCGTTCGTGCTGGTCAGGGCACTGTCCAGATGGTGACCTTCGTCCCGGCCTGTACCCGGCTGTTAGCGGGCGGGTTCTGCGCGAGCACCGGACCGCCGCCACCACCGAGGCTCTGGACATCGACGTCCAGCCCGAGCCCGCGCAGCGTCGCCTCGGCGTCCTGCTGGGACTTCTGGCTGACGTCGGGCACGGTCACCGCGTTCGACAGCACCACGGTGACCTGCTTGTTGTCGCCGTCGAGCACCGTGCCCGGCTGGGGGTCGGTGCTGATGACCCGGCCGCCCTCGATGTCCTGGTCGAACTGGGCCTGCCCCTCGACCGGCTGGAAGCCCAGCTCCGTCAGCTGCGCGAACGCCTCGTCCTTGGTCTTGTTGCGCAGGTCGGGCACCGGCTTGGGCTCCGCGCCCTTGCTGAGCACGATGTCGACCCGCTCGTTGAGCCGCAGCGGCGTGCCGCTCTCCGGGTCGAGGCGCACCACGGTGCCCTTCGCGACGTCGTTGCTGAACTCGTTCAGGCCGTCGTCGAGCCCCGGTTGCAGGCCGGCGTCCTTGATCGCCTGCTTCGCGTCGTCGACGCTCGTGCCCGGGACGACGTCCGGTACCCGTGGCGGCCCGGAGGACACGACCAGCTTGACCTTCTCGCCCCGCAGCACGTCCTTGCCGGCCGCCGGTTCCGTGCGGATCACGAGGCCGGCGTCGACATTGTTGTCCCAGACGTGGGTGAAGTCGGCTTGCAGGTCGGCCTGCTGCAGCTGCGTCTGCGCCTTGGTCGCCTGCTGGCCCGCCACGTTCGGCACCGTGCTCCACCGGCCCGCGGTGAACCACCAGGTGGTGGTGCCGGCCAGGGCGAGCACCAGCGCGACGACGACGCTCCACAGCACGATGTTGTTGTTCCGCTTCGGCGGCGGCATCCCCTGCTGGGCGCGGCTCGGCTTGCGGGGCGGCGGGGGCATCGGCGGCACCGGGAAGCCCCCGCTCGGCGACCCGAGGTTCGGGTGCATCGCGGGTGGGGGCGGCGGGGCCTGGTCGAGGCCGGTGCGCAGCATCGCGCGGGTGCCCTGCGGGCCCATCGCCTGGAACCCGGCCGGCAGGTGCCGGACGATCGTGGCGTTGCTGGTGGCGACCGCCGCCGGCTGACCGACCTCGGCGAGGTTCAGCCCGACCGCGGTGGCCTCCGGGTCGTCGGCCGCGGGCGGGGTGAGCGCGCGGGCCCGGTCCACTGGTGTCACGGGGATCGTGCGGTCCTGGATCGTCGGCTCGGGCACCGGGACCGGCACCGCGGGCACGGACAGCTGGGCACGCAGGGCGAGCATCTCCTGCAGGAACGCGGCGCCGTCCTGCGGGCGGGTGTCCGGGTCGCGGCGGGTGGCGCGCACGACCAGCTCGTCCAGCGCGGGCGGCAGGCCGGTGAGGCGCACGCTCGGTGCGGGCACGTCGTCGTTCACGTGCCGGTAGGCGATCGAGAGGGGGTTGTCGCCGGTGTAGGGGGTGACGCCGGTGAGCATTTCGTAGAGCACGATGCCGGCGGAGTAGACGTCGCCGCGGGCGGTGGCCGTGCCGGTGGTGACCTGCTCGGGGGAGAGGTAGGCGACCGTGCCGAGGATGATGCTCGAGCTGGTGGTGCCGGCGCTCGCGACCGCGCGGACGAGGCCGAAGTCGCCGACCTTCACCGCGGTGCCGTGCTCGCCGCCGTGCCCGATGAGCACGTTCTCCGGCTTGACGTCCCGGTGCACGAGACCGGCCCGGTGCGCCGAGGCCAGTGCGGCCAGCACCGGTTCCATGATCGCCAGCGCGAGCGGGACGTCCAGCGCGCCGCGCTCGTTGATGAGGTCGCGCAGGGTGCCGCCGTCGACCAGCTCCATGACCAGGTAGACGAGGTCGCCCTCAATGTTCCCGTCCACCCCTTGGTCGTGCACGGCAACGACGTTCGGATGATGGATCTTGGCCGCCGAGCGCGCTTCCCGCTCGAACCGGTCGACGAAGGTGCGGTCGTCGGCGAACCGCGCGTCCATCACCTTGATCGCGACCCGGCGGTCGAGTCTGGTGTCCAGGCCGCGGTAGACCGAGGACATCCCACCGCGTGCGAGCAGCGCGTCAACCCGGTATCGCTGCTCCAGCAGCGCACCAATGAGCCGGGCTCCCCTTTCGTCCACGTCCGTGATGGTACGGAGCGCGTCCACGGCGCGTGGTGAAGCCGTCGATTCCGTGTCCATCGGTCGTCGAAAATCGTCAGGGCGGGACGGTCGCTGGTGTGGCATCGTGTGAGGCGTGAGTGCGACACCCTCCGCCAACGACGTGCTCGATCCCCAGGTTGAGGTGCTGCCGCTGCCCGATGTGGCGCAGCGCCTGGGCCTGCCGGTGACGAAGGTGCGACAGGCGTTGCGGGACGGCCACCTGGTCGCGGTCCGCCGCGACGGCGTGCTGTGCGTCCCGGCAGCCTTCCTCGCCACCGACGGCACGATCGTCAAGGGCCTCCCCGGAACAATCACGGTCCTAGCGGACGCCGGCTTCGCGCCGGACGAGATGGTCCGCTGGCTGTTCACCCCGGACGACACCCTGCCCGGCCGCCCGATAGACGCCCTGAGGGCAACGGGCGGCCGAGAGGTGAAGCGCCGCGCCCAGGCCCTCGCGCTGTAGGCCGGAGGCCGACAGATCGGCCAAAGACGCCCGACCGGAGCCACGATCCGCGTCGAGGCGCGATTAGTGGTGCCCGAACAAGGGCAGAGAGTGACGACAAGGGCTCGGCCGACCACCGACACGGATGACGCCGTGGCCTCCGGCCCCCCGAGATCCATCCTACGGACGACCACCGACAAAACGGCGCAGCTAAGGCCCCCTGTGGACAACAGGGACACCAGCCGGGGAGCCACCGGAACGAAAGACACCAGAGACGCCGGAACGCGAGACGAAGGCCCGAACAAGCCCAGGCAACGCGATCCCCAGACGCCGGTAGGTAGGCACGACAACCCGCCGCCCCAGCACGTCATAGTCCGACCGCACGATCTCGTCCAGGATCCGCCGGTACAGCAACCCGGCCGTCCGCACACAGGGCCGAGCCTCCGGCCGCAACAAGGCAATCCCCGGCAAGGCCCGCCGATAGACCGCGTGGTTGTAAGCGACCAGATGCGCGAGCGCCCGCCGAACCAGCGGATCCCCGCGCCCGGACCGGAGAACCCACTCGAGCCGGCCACGATCCACCCCGAACGCGGCAAGCTCCTCGACCGGCAGATAGAGCCGCCCCCGAGCAAGATCCTCCCCGACGTCCCGGAGAAAGTTGGTCAGCTGGAACGCCTCCCCCAGCGCGGCCGCGTACGGCGCGGCCTCCTCGGGAGGCCCGACGGTCCCGAGCACCGGCAGCAGCTGCAGCCCGATGACCTCGGCCGAGCCGTGCACGTACGTGGCCAGCTCGGCGAAGGTGCGGTACTCGGTGACCGTGAGATCCATCCGCATCGACGCGAGGAACGACTCGAACAGCGACGGCGCGATCTCGTACCGCCGCACCGTGTCCGCCAGCGCCAGCAGCACCGGGCTCGCCGGCACGTCCCCGGCGAGAACGTCGGCCAGCGACCGCGAGAGGCCGGCCAGCGCCCCGGCCCGGTCGCCGGTGGAGATGTCCACGATGTCGTCGGCCAGCCGGGCGAAGCCGTACAGCGCGTGGACCGCGGGGCGCCGGTCCGCGGGCAGCAGCCGGGTCGCCAGGAAGTACGTCCGCCCGTGGCGGGCGTTGATCCGCCGGCAGGCCTGGTACGCGGCGGCTAGCTCGGGACTCAACGCGGGCAGCTCACCCACTGGCCGGCCGGACACCCGTCCTTGTGCCCGGCCACCAGCTGCGCGGCCAGCGCGTGCGCCGACACCGGGTCCTCCGTGGCCGTCACGAGCGAGGCCGAGCACGCCGACTTCGTGCTCGCGAGGCAGCTGCGCAGCTGCTCGGTCGCGTGGTCCTGCCAGTACCGGCTCGACACCACGCCGTACTTCCACACCTTGCCGGCGTAGGAGATCTGGTACAGCGCGTACGTGCCATCGGTCTTCGCGACGTCCTGGGTGGCCGGCTTCGTCGCGGCCCGCGTCTTGAGGTCGGTCAGGTCCGGCGGGTCGGCGAGCACCAGCGCGGACCACTGCGCGCCGTACGGGTGCGTGCCCGGCACCGAGTTCGCCTTCTGGTAGAAGCTCACCCACTGCGGGGTCGCGATCTTGCAGCTGATCTTGCCGGCCGCCCCCGGCGCGACCGGGCCGACCTGGCCCTCGCAGCTGCCGAGCGCGGCGCCGTCGCCGGTCCAGTCGGCCTTGAGGTGCACCCGCACGGCGGTCTTCGCGCTGTTGGTGATGTCCACGACCAGCGAGCAGCTCGGCGCGCCGCACGCCTCGAACCGGTGCGCGCCCTGCTCGACGCCGACCAGCGCGTCGACCGCGGTGTTGAGCCCGGCCGATGCCTTGTCCAGCGAGTGGTAGAACGCCACGACCCCGGGCGAGCTGTCGGTGACGTCGAGCACCGCGTGGGTGACCGTCGTCGTGTCCGTGCTGCCGATCTTGTCCAGCTCGAAGCGCAGCACCCCGTGCGGCTCGGCGGCGGCGATGTAGACCGTGCCGCCCTCGACCTTGATCACGTACGCGTCGACGCCGGCCACGCTCTCCTTGGCGTTCTTCGTCAGGTCCGCGCCGGCCTTCTGCTTGACCTTGCCGGCGGTCTGGCTGACGACGTCCGGGGTGAAGATCTCGCCGAACTCGACGCCGATGAGCGAGGTCGGCAGCTTGACCCAGCGGCCGGCGAGCGCGCCGCCGTCGCCCGAGGTGACGCCGAACCGGGCCACCATGCCGGTCCAGAAGTCGGCCGCGCCCTTGAGGTAGAGCGTGTCGCTGACCAGCAGGAGGTCCGCGGCGAGGCCGTTGACCGTGATCTTGCCGGACACCTCGCCGGTGAGCGTCGCGGTGACGTCCACGGTGAGCTCGGCGCCGTCCTGCGCCACCAGCGAGCCCGTGTAGTGCACGGCCGCCGCCTCGGCGAAGTCGACCAGCGACTCCGCGGTGCCCTCCGCGGTGGTCAGCGGACCGATGTCCACCCCGGTCGGCGCGCCGGCGACCGCGTTGGTGCAGCCGGCGACCGCGAGCACGACGCCGGCCAGCACCCCCGCGAGCGTGCCCCGGCGGCGCCTCGTGGTCGCCGCCGGGTGCCAGCCTCGTTGTCGCCGCATGGTTGCTCCCCATCCGCGCCGTCCGTCACTCGCCGGCGGCGCACACCCGCACTGTGCGAGGAGTATCCCAACTCCGCGAGCCGGCATGTGCGGGATCCTCCCGTCTGCTCGGCCACGATTGGCTCACGGCGCCGGTGCCGGCGCGGCGGCCACCGGCACGACCCGGCCGGAACCTGCCACGATCCGCCGGGCGCGGCGGCCGGCGCCGGTCACCCGGGCGGCCGCGAGCCGGCCCGAGACCAGCACCGGCGGGATGCCGACACCCGGTGTCGTGCCGCAGCCGGCGAGCACCACGTTGCCGAACCCGCGCACCAGGTTGCGCGGCCGGAACGGCCCGGTCTGGCGGAACGTGTGGGCCAGCGAGAACGGTGACCCCGCGGCCAGCCCCGCCGCCTCCCAGTCCGCCGGCGTGACCAGCTGGGAGACCTCGACCGACGCGTCGAAGTCGACCAGCCCCCGCGCCGCCAGGACCCGGCCCAGCTCCTCCCGGTACGCCGGCCCGACCCGTGGCCAGTCGATCCGGCCGACCGCGGTGTTCGGGCAGGGCGCCAGCACCGACACCAGCTCGCGGCCGGCGGGCGCGAGGCCCGGGTCGGTCGCCGTCGGCCGGGTGACCAGCAGCGACGGGTCGCTCATCAGCCGGCCGCGGACCAGGATCTCGTCGAACGTCCGGGACCACGCGTCGCCGAAGAACACCGTGTGGTGGGCGAGCTCCGGCCAGCTGCGGGTGACCCCCGCGTGCAGCACCACCGCCGACGGCGACCACCGCGGCCGCACCGGCCGGCGCGGCGCCCCGCCGAGCAGCCGGTAGCTCACCGGCAGGTCCGGCGTGAGGACGACCGCGTCGCACGGGATCCGCTCGCCGTGCGTGGTCCGGACCGCGGTCACCCGCTCGCCGGTCCGCTCCAGCCACGCGGCCCCGGTGTCGTACCGCAGCGACGCGCCCGCGCCGGCGGCCGCGTCGGCGAGGGCGTCGGCGACCGCGCCCACCCCGCCGCGCGGGAAGTACACGCCCGCGATCGTGTCCATGTAGGCGATCACGCCGTAGGCGGCCAGCGCCTGGTGCGGCGCGAGCCCGGCGTAGAGCGACTGGAACGAGAACACCCGGCGCAGCCGCTCGTCGGACAGGAACCGGCCGATCGCCGGCCCGAGCCGGCCGAACGCGCCGATCGCCGCGAGCCGGGCGAGCTGCGGGCCCACGATGTCCAGCGGTGAGTCGAAGTTGGCGCCGATGAACTCGTCGCGCTGCAGCCGGTACAGCTCGGTGAGCCACGACCGCAGCCGCCGGTAGCCGTCGGCCTCCCGCGGCCCGGCGAACCGGGTGACCTCGGCGGCCATCGCGTCCGCGTCGGCGTGCACGTCGAGGCTGCTGCCGTCGGCGAAGCGCGCCCGGTAGGACGGGTCGAGCCTGGTGAGCGAGAGCCGGTCGGCCAGCGACTCGCCGACCGCGGCGAGGGCCTCCTCGATCAGCTCCGGCATCGTCAGCACCGACGCGCCCGTGTCGATCCGGTAGCCCGCCATCGCCGCCGAGCCCGCCCGGCCGCCCGGTCCCGCCGCCGCCTCCAGCACCGTCACCGAGCGGCCCGCGCCCAGCAGGTGCAACGTGGCGGAGAGCCCGGCGAGCCCGGCGCCGACGACCACCACATGGTCCGTGGGCCCGGTGAGGACGCGCAAGGTCAGCGGTCCCGTCGGGTGGCGGCCATCGCGAGGTCGCGCAGCCGGGTGACACCCGGCTCGGCCAGGCCCGACTTGTCCAGCGCCGCGAGCGCCGAGGACGTCAGCGTGGTGATCCGCCGCTCCAGCTCGGCCACCGCGCCGACCTCGACGAGCAGCTCGCGGACCCGGGCGAGGGTGTCCGGCCGCAGCTCGGGGTCGCCGAGCGCGGCGCGCAGGAAGTCGGCGTCGGCGCCCCGGCCGGCGCGGGTGGCGAAGTCCATGCCGAGGGCCATCAGCAGCGTCCGCTTGCCCTCGCGCAGGTCGTCGCCGGCCGGCTTGCCGGTGAGTTCGGTGTCGCCGTACATGCCCAGCAGGTCGTCGCGCAACTGGAACGCCACGCCGATGTCCGCGCCGAACGCACGCACCGCCTCGACCGTGCGTGGCCCGGCGCCGGCGAACGCGACGCCCATGTGCAGCGGCCGCTCCACCGTGTACGCCGCCGTCTTGAGCCTGGCCACGCCGAGCGCGCGCTCCTCCGACTCGTCGCCCTCGGCCTGCGCGAGCACGTCCAGGTACTGCCCGGCGAACATCTCCGCGCGCATCGCCTGCCACGGCGCTCTCGCGGCGGAGCGCATGTCCTGTTCGAGAGCAGCGCTCTCGAACATGTCGTCCGCCCACGCCAGCGCGAGGTCGCCGAGCAGGATCGCGGCGGCCATGCCGAACCGCTCGGGCTCGCCCAGCCAGTCGCCGGCGCGGTGCGCCTCGGTGAACCGGACGTGCACGGTCGGGTGGCCGCGGCGCAGCTCGGAGGCGTCCATGATGTCGTCGTGCACGAGCGCGCACGTCTGGATCAGCTCGAGCGCGCTGACCGCGTGCAGCACCGCGTGGGCCCGCGGCCCGTCCGGCTCGCCGCCCGCGGCGCGCCAGGCCCACCAGGCGAACGTGGGCCGCAGCCGCTTGCCGCCGCGCAGCGCGAAGTCGGACAGCGTGTCGACGGCCTGGGCGAACGTGCGGGCGAGCTCGGGCAGCTCGGCGCGGCGTTCGGCCAGGTAGCGGGCGAGGATGTCCTCGACGTGGAGATGCACGGCGGCGTCGATGTCGGCGCGGACCGCCTGGTCGACGGCGGTGGGGAGATCAGGAGCCGGGGGCACGCGGACCATGGTGCGTGGTCGTCCCCGCTCACATATCAGCGGGGGTCCGCTAGCGCTTTGCTGGTAGGCCGGGTTGCGCGATACGCGGCTTTACTACCCTGGACCCATGACTTCGGTGGTGGCGCGTATCCCGGGTGACCGGCCGGTGTTCTCCGTCGAGTTCATGCCTCCTCGCGACGACGCGGACGAGCAGCGGCTGTGGAACTCCATCCGGTCGCTGGAGGGTCTGGACCCGGCGTTCGTCTCCGTCACCTACGGGGCAGGCGGGTCCAGCCGGGACCGGACCATCCGCACCACCGGCCGGGTGGTCCGCGAGACCACGCTGGTGTCGATGGCGCACCTCACCGCCGTCGACCACTCGGTCGCCGAGCTGCGCAACGTCATCGGCTGGTACGCCGAGCTGGGTGTGCGCAACGTGCTGGCGCTGCGCGGCGACCCGCCCGGCGACCCGATGGGCGAGTGGGTGCAGCACCCCGAGGGGCTGGCCTACGCCGAGGAGCTGGTGCGCCTGGTGCGCGAGCTCGGCGACTTCTGCGTCGGCGTGTCCGCGTTCCCCTACGGCCACCCGCGCTCGGACGACGTCGACATCGACACCGAGTACCTCGTCCGCAAGCTCCGCGCCGGCGCGGACTTCGCGATCGCCCAGCTGTTCTTCGAGGCCGACGACTTCCTGCGGATGCGCGACCGGGTCGCGGCACGCGGCTGCGACGCGCTGCTCCTGCCCGGCGTCATGCCGCTCACCACGCCGAAGATCCTGTCGAAGACCGTGGAGCTGTCCGGTGCCGAGGTGCCCCAGGCACTCGCCGACCGGCTGGGCCCGCTCGCCGAGGACGCCAAGGCGTTCCGCGCGGCCGGCATGGACGTCACCACCGAGCTGTCCGAGCGGCTGCTCGCGGAGGGCGTGCCGTGCCTGCACTTCTACACGTTCAACCGCTCGAAGGCGACGAAGGAGATGGTGGACCGGCTCGGCCTGGTGCCCACCCGCCCCGACACGAAGGCGAACTACGACCAGTCGGCTAAGGCCGCCGGCTAAGGCCTGTCTCGTAGATCATCGTGTGAAGTCCTGCGCCGACCACCGGAACCTCAGGGGACCGTGACGGCACCCAGCCACCACCCACCTCGATACCCGCACCATTCGCCGGGACGCAACGCACACTTTGAATCCCGGGGAGGCGGACTAGGCCCGGCGGGCCTGGGTTCGCTCGAGCCTGAGGCTGCGCCGGTGGGTGAACAGGGCCAGCAGCACCACCAGCACCGCCACGCCCACCGCGCCGCCGCCCACGAGCGCCACCCACTGGGTCCAGGACACGCCGGCCGCGTTCGAGTACTGCGCGGTGGCGGCGAACTCGGTGACCGCGCCCGGCTTCGGGGCCCAGCTGATCGTGCCGTCGACGTTGTCGCCGTTGGTGCGGGAGATCCGGCCCGGGAACGCGATCTTGATCTGCACGTCGGCCCGGTCGGGCGGCACCCGGGTGAGGTCGATCGAGCCGGCGAGGGACACCAGGTCGCCGGAGCGCCGGAACGACATCCGGTACTGCCGCATCGTCGAGATCGACTCCACGAGCACCGTGACGTCGGCGAACCGCACGCCGCTCAGCGTGACCTTCTGGCCGACGTAGCCGTCCGCGGTGTAGGGCTCGGTGGTGACCTTGTCGGCGAGTTGGGGCGGGACGGTGAGCTTGGGGCCGTTGTCGTCCTTGCTCACCGGCAGCGCGGCGATGACGAGCTCACCGGAGATCACGTCGTCCTGGGAGATCGCGAGCGCGGCGTGCACCCGGAGGCAGCCCGTGAGCGTGGCCATCATGACGCCGAGCAGCACGACGAGCCCGAGCCCCCTGCGAACTTGATCTCGGCCAGCGCTGCGCACCGGGACATCCTGCCAGGAGCTGCACGAGTGCCGGACACCAGGCGGTTTCCCGTTCGAAACCACGTGCCGCGTTGGGTACCGTCGCAGACCATGGACACCCCCGTGCACCGCATCTGCGACTCCTATGTGGACGACTACGTCCGGCTCGAGCCGATGACCGCCACGTCGCTGGGCATCACCGACTACGACGACCAGCTGCCCGACCTGTCCCCGGACGGGCACGCCGCGCGCGCCGAGCTGATCGCGGCCGCGCTGCGGGCGGTGGGTGCGCAGGAGCCGGCGGACGACGGCGAGCGCGACGCGAAGGCGGTGTTCACCGAGCGGCTGGGCATCGAGCGGGAGATCTACGACGCGGGGCTGACCGTCGCGTCGCTGAACGTGCTCGCGAGCCCGGTGCAGGACCTGCGCATGGTGTTCGACCTGATGCCCACCGACTCGCCCGACGCGTGGCGCACGATCGCCGCCCGGATGTCGGCCATGCCGGAGGCGCTCGCGAGCTACCGGGAGAGCCTGCGGCACGCGGCGGCGAACGGGCGGGTGGCGGCGGTGCGGCAGGTGTCCAAGGTCGCCGAGCAGTGCTCGACCTGGGCCGGCCTGGACGACGAGCCGGCGTTCTTCGCGTCGTTCGCCGCCGAGGCGCCGGTCGACGACGCGCTGCGGGCCGACCTCGACGCCGGGGCCGCCGCGGCCGGGCAGGCCTACGCGGACCTGGCGAAGTTCCTGCGCGACGAGCTGCTGCCGCAGGCGCCGGCGGAGGACGCGGTCGGCGCGGAGGTCTACGGGCTGTGGTCGCGGATGTACCTCGGCGCCCGGCTGGACCTGGGGGAGGCCTACGAGTGGGGCTGGGCGGAGTTCCTCCGGATCGAGGCCGAGATGCGGGAGGTCGCGGGGCGGATCAGGCCGGGGGCGAGCGTCCGCGAGGCGGCCGGCGTGCTCGACGCCGACCCGCGGTACAAGGTCAGCGGTCGCGCGGCGCTCCGCGAGTGGATGCAGCGGCTGTCCGACCAGGCGCTCGCCGACCTGCGGGACGTGCACTTCGAGATCCCCGACGACATCATGCGGCTCGACTGCAAGATCGCCCCGCCGGGCGGTGGCAGCGGGGCGTACTACACGGGCCCGTCGGACGACTTCTCCCGCGCGGGCGCGATGTGGTGGGCGCTGGCGCCGGGCGAGGACGAGTTCACCACGTGGCGCGAGGTCAGCACCGTCTACCACGAGGGCGTGCCGGGCCACCACCTGCAGATCGCGACCGCGACCTTCGAGGCGAAGCGGCTCAACAAGTACCAGCGGCTGCTGGCGTGGGTGCCGGCCTACAGCGAGGGCTGGGCGCTGTACGCGGAGCGGCTGATGGGTGAGTTCGGCTACCTCTCCGACGACGGTGACCTGCTGGGCATGCTGAACGAGAGCCTGTTCCGCGCGGCGCGGGTGATCATCGACATCGGGATGCACCTGCGGCTGGAGATCCCGCGCGGCACCGGGTTCCACGAGGGCGAGCGCTGGACGCCGGACCTGGGCCTGGAGTTCATGCTCACCCGCACGATCGCGAAGGAGGCCCTGGTCCGCGACGAGATCGACCGGTACCTGGGCTGGCCGGGCCAGGCCCCGGCCTACAAACTCGGCGAACGCCTGTGGCTCTCCGCCCGCGACGACGCCCGTGCCCGCGCCGGTGCGGAGTTCGACCTGAAGCACTTCCACATGCGGGCGCTGCGCATGGGCCAGATGGGTCTGGACACGATGCGCGAGCGGCTCGCGGCCCTGTGACGTCCTTCTTTCCCCGCCCGGACGGCCTTCCCCCGCCGAACGGCTACAGCCACGCGGTGTCGTTCACCGGCCGCCTGGTCGTGATCTCGGGCCAGGTCCCGCTGTCCGCATCCGGCGAGATCCCCGCCGATCCCGCCGGCCAGGTCCGCCAGGTCTTCGAGAACCTGGCAACGGCCCTGGCCGGGGCGGGCGCGGACTTTCGCCACGTGGTGAAGCTGACCGTGTTCCTCACCGATCTCGCCGACCTACCGACGTTCCGCGAGATCCGCGACCAGTACCTGCCGGCGGACCAGCCCCCGCCGGCCAGCTCGCTGGTCCAGGTGGCGGGCTTGGTGAACCCGTCGTTCCGCGTCGAGATCGAGGCCCTGGCCGCGGTCTAGCTCTCGAGGGGGAGGGTGCGGCCCAGCACGCCGAACGGGCGGGGGTCGCCGGTGAAGCGGTAGTGGCGCAGGACGTCGGTGAAGCCCATCCGGTAGTACAGGCGCCACGCGCGCGACGGGCCCTCCGGCGTCGACAGCAGCACCTTGCTCGCCCGGACCTCCGCCAGCAGCCGGCGCAGCAGATCCTCGCCCACGCCGCGGCCCTGGCCGGCCGGGCGGACGTGGACCTCGGTGAGCTCGAAGTAGTCGTCGAGCCAGGAGTTGGCGAACTCCTGGCCCGAGCGCTCGATGATGCCGCGCCGCACCTGCTCGTGCCACCACTGGCCGGTCGCCCCGCGGTAGCCGTACGCGATGCCGACCAGGTGGTCGTCCGGGTCGAGCGCGGCCACGCATCGCCAGTCGGTGCGCAGCATGTGCGCCAGCCACATCGGCGCGCGCTGCTCGGCCGTGCCGTTGGGGTAGCGCATCGCCGTGACGTACAGCGACAGCGCCTCGGGCAGCCGGGCGCGCAACTCGTCCTGGCCGAGGTCGACGAAGCGCTCGACCCGTGGTGGAACCGCGGTCACGACACGGGATTCTCCTCTTCGGCCGCGACGTCCGCAGCCATGCCCCCCGTCAGCGCGACCAACTCGGCGAACGTCGTCGGGAACACGGCCTTCGGGTGCCCGGCCGCGGCCCACACGACCTCGTGGTCGGCCAGGGCCCGATCGACCACCGTGGTGATGGGCCGGGGATGCCCGACCGGCGACACGCCACCGATCACCTGCCCGGTGTGCTCGCGCACGAACGCGGGGTCCGCCCGGCTCACCCGCGACACCCCGGCCAGCGTGGCCAACCGCGCCGGGGAGGCCCGGTGCGCGCCGGAGGTCAGCGCGAGCAACGGGCTGACCCGGTCACCTTCGGTAGCGCGGAAGACGAGGCTGTTCGCGATCGCGCCGACGGGGACGCCGAGTGCCGCGGCGGCGGCCGCCGCGGTGCGCGCCTCGTCGTCCAGGATGCGGATCCCGTCGGCGGCGGCCGGCAGCCCGGCCTCGCGCAGCGCAGCGGACAACGTGCTGATCGAGGGGTGGTCGAGAGAGGTCATGGGCACATCAGAGCACAGGTGTGGCGTGCGTCGCCGCTGAAAGTCCGGGGTGAGGTTGAGTCTGTCGGTGCCCGGAGTTAAGCTCGAATCGTTCGAACAGACGTTCGAGCAGAGCTCGGTGGTGGGGCGGGGGAAGCGCCTCACCACCGAGCGCCGCCGGCTTCCCCACGGCAGGTCGTCACGCCGGGTGACGACTGTGCACGCGAGGAGGCGTCAGGTGACCACCACTCTGGACTACCGCGACAACGAGCCCATGACCGTGCCGGAGCCGGCGCTCACCCTGCTTTCCCAGGCCGAGCGCGGCCTCGCCGACGCCACCCACGACCCCGACCCGGCGCAACGGTTCGCCCAGGCCTACCTCGCCGCGCTGCGCGCCGCCGCGGCGCTGCTCGCCATGCGCGGGCGGCCGCACCGGGCGCGCTCGCGGCCGATGAGCGTGTGGACGCTGCTCGCCTCGGTGGCACCCGAGCTGCGCGAGTGGGCGGCGTTCTTCGCGTCCTGCTCGGCCACCCGCGCGTCGGTGCAGGCCGGCATCACCCGCGCGGTCACCGACCGGTCCGCCGACGACCTCGTCCGCCAGTGCAGGCAGTTCCTCGACCTGGTCGTGCGCGCGATCCACGGCACGCCATGACCGGTCGAGCACTGGCCGACCACGGCCGCCTGCTCGAGGTGCTGGAGTTGGAGGGTGAGCTGCTGGCGTCGTCGGCGCGCGGCGCGGATCCGGAGACCGTCATCAAGTACGCCCCGGGGATGACGCTGGGCGAGACGGTGCGGCACGTCGGCAGCGTCTACCGGATGGTCGTGTCGTGGCTGCGTTCCGGCGGTGGCGTGCCCACCGTCTGGCAGCGCGCGCCGGCGGCGGGTCAGTCCACTGAGGACTACTTACGGGTGGGCCTCCGCGGGCTCCTCGCCGAGCTGTCCGCGCACGATCCCGCCGAGGGCTGCCCGACCTGGTGGCCGCTCGACCAGACCTACGGGTTCTGGTACCGGCGGATGGCGCACGAGAGCACGGTCCACCGCATCGACGTCCAGCAGGCGGCCGCCGCCATGTTGGTCGGCGGCGTCGCGGAGGACATCGCGTTCGACGGCATCGACGAGATCCTGTCGCTGTGGTTCACCCACCGGCTCGAGGTTCTCGGCGTCACCAACTCGTGGACCGGCGACGTGGCGGTGGTCGCCGGGCGGCGGCGGTGGATCGCGCGGATCGCCGCCACGGGCACCGCGTCGTGGCAGGCGCTGCCGGACGAGCCCGCGGACGCCACGATCACCAGCGATCCCACCGGGATGTACCTGTGGTTGTGGGGTCGCCGCCCGATCCCCACCGCCACGCCGGACGGTGACCGGGCGGGCGTCGCGCAGCTGTGGCACCTGCTGCGGCTGGCGACGCACTGATTTCTGTCGGTGGTCTCGGCTAGCGTCTCGATCATGTCCACGCGACTGGTCAATGTGGTCGTCGACGCGGCCGATCCGCCCGCGCTGGCCCGGTTCTGGCGCGACCTGCTGGGTTGGTACATCAGCCTGGAGGACGCCGACGAGGTCGACCTGCAGGCGCCCCCCGACGACGGCTGGCGCTTCGACCTGGTGTTCGTCCCGGTCCCCGACCCGAAGACCGTCCAGAACCGGGTGCACCTCGACCTGGCCAGCGCCGCGCCCGACCAGCAGATGGCCGTTGTCGACCATGCGCTGGCGCTGGGGGCCAAGCGCATCGACATAGGTCAGCGCAACGTGCCGTGGTTCGTCCTCGCCGACCCGGAGGGCAACGAATTCTGCGTGCTCGAGCCCCGCCCGGAGTACGCGTCGACCGGCGCCGTGGCCGCGATCGTGGCGGCCGCCGCGTCGCCCACGGAGCTGGCTCGTTTCTGGTCGGCGGCCACCGGCTGGCCGGTCGAGCGCACCGGCGTGGAGTTCGCGTCCTTGCGCGACCCGGACGGCCGCGGTCCTTGGCTGGAGCTCGTCCGCACCGCCGACCCGCACACGGTGAAGAACCGCGTCCACCTGGACGTCGCGCCCTACCCGGACGGTTCGGTGGCTGCCGAGGTGACCCGCCTCGCCGACCTCGGCGCCCACCCGACAGACGTCGGCCAGGCCGACGTCCCCTGGCAGGTCCTGGCCGACCCGGAGGGCAACGAGTTCTGCGTCCTCACCCCCCGCTGAGCCCGAGCCCTCCGGCCTCCAGGACATGGCCCCCGCCGGCCGCGGGAACCATCGGCCCCTCGACGGCCACAGATCGCCGAGCCTGTCAGCCGCCCGATCGCGCTGATCGGCTGCCACTGATCGCTGAAACTGCGGGTTCCTCGGCTGCTGCGGACCGCCGAGATCGTGGCCGCCCGCCGCCGCGGACCGCCGAGACGTCGGCCCCTCGCTGATCGCCAAACTGTCTGACCCCACCGAGAGGCTCGATTTCGGGGGGCGCGAAGCTGTCCACAGGCTTGATCGACATCGGCCGGAACTGTCGGTGCCCGCCGGTAGAATTGATACCGGGGGCCGGAGGCCACGCTCAGCTCTCCGGCACGCCAAGCAGCGTCCGCAGCCCCGCCAGCACCTCCGCCCCACTCGGGGCCGCGTCGGGATCCGTCAGCCACTGGATCATCAGGCCCGAGATCAGCGCCAGCTGCACCGACCCGATCGAGCGGACCGCGCTGTCCGGCACGTCCTCCTCCGGCACCCCCAGCACCATCGCGGCCAGCCCCCGCCGGCCCTCCGCCTGACCTGCGGCCAGCTGGTCGCGCAGCTCGGGCGAGCGCTGCGCCTGCATGAACGCCTCCACGCTCGCCAGCCAGAACTGCCGGTTCTCGCCGAACGACGACACCAGCCGGGCCAGCTTCGACTCGAACTGGGCGGCCGGGGAGTCGCCGGCCGCCGCGTCCGGGGCCAGCGCGCGGCCGATCTGGTCACCCCAGTCGTCCATCGCGCGGAACAGGGCCTCGTTCAGCAGCGCCTCGCGCGAGCCGTAGTGGTAGCCGATCGCCGCCATGCTGACCTTCGCCGCCGACGCGATGTCCCGCACCGTTGTGCGGTCGTAGCCCTTCTCGAGCAGGCAGCGCTTCGCGGCCTCGAGCAGGTCCTCCCGGTTTCCCATGCGCGCGAGCCTACCAACCGTCTGGGACGGACGCCTTAGGCGATCGTCTTGCGCATTTGCCTAAGGCGTTTGTACAGTCAACCGCACCAACAGGAGGAGACAGCGATGAACGGGTTTCACAGGCGGCTCGCGGTGGGGCTGGCGCTCGCCGGGCTCGCGGCCGTGGGCGTGCAGGCGGCGGCGTCGACCGGCGGCGGCGACCCCGCGGTCGTCCGCACCGGGAGCGGCGCGGTCCGCGGCACGGTCGCGGCCGACCACCGGACGTTCCAGGGCATCCCCTATGCCGCGCCGCCGACCGGCGAGCTGCGCTGGCGCTCGCCGAGACCAGCACGCCCCTGGCCCGACATCAGGGACGCGACCGCGCAAGGCAACGCCTGCCCGCAGCCGACGAGCCTGCCGATCGCCGCGCAGCCGCAGGGTGACGACTGCCTCAACCTCAACGTCACCACCCCGGCGAGCGGCCGGCGGCTACCGGTTCTCGTGTGGATCCACGGCGGCAGCTTCACCTACGGCGCCGGCGACAGCTACGGCGCCGCGACGATGGCCACGCGCGGCGACGTCGTGGTCGTGACGGTCAACTACCGGCTCGGCGTCCTCGGCTTCCTCCAGCACCCCGCGCTCGGCGACTCGGGCAACCTCGGGCTCGAGGACCAGCAGGCGGCGCTTCGCTGGGTGCGGCAGAACATCGCCGCGTTCGGCGGCGACCCCGGCAACGTCACGATCGCCGGCCAGTCCGGCGGCGGGTACAGCGTCTGCGCGCACCTGGCGTCGCCGAGGTCGGCGGGCCTGTTCCAGCGGGCGATCGTGCAGAGCGCGCCCTGTGCCGGTGTCGACGGCGCGCACGCCCGGGAGGACGCGTCGCGGCAGGGTGTCGCGCTCGCGGCGTCGGTCGGCTGTGCGGACGTGGCGACCGCGGCCCGCTGCCTGCGGGACGTGCCGGTCGCCGACCTGGTCGCCGCGGCGGGCGACGGCCACGACGACTTCCGCCCGGTCGTCGGCGGTCCGCTGCTGCCGCGGTCGCCGGCGGAGGCGCTCGCGGCCGGCCGGTTCAACTGGGTGCCGGTGCTGCTGGGGAGCAACCACGACGAGGAGGGCGGCCGGCTGGGCGGCCTCGAGCTCGTGCCGGGCGCGACGCCGCTGAGTGCCGAGGAGTACCCGGTGCGGCTGGCCGAGCTGTTCGGCGCGGACGCCGCCGCGGTCGAGGCGCGCTACCCGCTGCCGGCGTACGACTCGCCGAGCGAGGCGCTGACCGCGGTGCTCACCGACCGCAACTGGTCCGCGCCGACGTACGAGACGCTGCGGCTGCTGGCCCGGCACGTGCCGACGCACGCCTACGAGTTCGCCGAGCGGGACACGCCGTGGTTCCCGGGCATGCCCGGGCCGAGCTTTCCCGTGGCGGCGAGCCACCTGCTGGAGCTGCCGTACCTGTTCGAGGTCGACTACCTCGACCCGGCCACGCAGACCCGGCTGCGCGACGCGATGATCGACTACTGGGCCGCGTTCGTCCACGGCGGCGACCCTGGTGTGCGTGGCCTGCCCCGCTGGCCGGCGTTCCAGCAGGGCGAGTACGTCCAGTCGCTGGCCTCCGGCCGTGCCGGCATCCACCGCACGGACTTCCCGGCCGACCACGACTACGAGTTCTGGCACCGGCTCGCACGCTGAGACTCGGCAGCCGCGACCCCGGGCGGGGGTCGCGGCTGGCCGGTCAGCTCGCGTCGGCCGGTGGCTGGCGGCGGCGGAGCCGGTCGTGCAGGACCCGGCGGACCAGCAGCGCCGCCTTGCCGACGTCCTTGCCCTCCGCCTCGCCCTCCGGCTTGAGCGACTGCAGCAGCGACATCAGCAGCTGGTTCGTCTGTGTCCACAGTGGAACGAACCGGCCGGCGAGTGGGCCGGTGGCGCGGATCGGGCCGCCGCCGGTGAGCTCCTGCACGGCCTTGGTGAGGCCGATCGTGCCCTCGTCGCGGAACACCAGGTGGACCTCGTCGCCGTCGACGCGCAGCTCCATCTTGCGTGCGGCGGTCTCCTGCGGGGTGGCGTCGGTGGTGGCGTCGGCGTCGATCTCGTCGACCTTGTCGGCGATCGCGTCCGGACTCACGCCGAGCTCGGCGAGCACGGTGGCCGCCATGCTGCCCTCGGCGCGGATGAGCGCCTCGAGCAGGTGGTGGCTGCCCATCGGCGCGCCGCCCGCGAGCGCCTCGGCCGCCGCGACGACCTCGTTGGCCGCGGTGGTGCGCTTCGGTCCGGTCGGGCCGGCGCCGCCCGCCTTGCCGCGCGCCTCGAGCAGCGCCTTCACGGTCCGCGGGATGTCCCGCATGTCCGGGACGTGGTCGGCGAGCACCTTCGCCGCGACGCCGCCGCCCTCCCGCTCGAGCGCGAGGAGGATGTGCTCGGTGCCGATGTAGTTGTGGCTGAGCTGCAACGCTTCCCGCAGCGCGAGCTCGAGCACCTTCTTCGCCCGCGGGCTGAACGGGATGTGCCCGCTCGGTGCCTCCTTGCCGACGCCGACGATCTCCACGACGTCGGCGCGCACCATCTCGGCGGTGATGCCGAGCTGGCTGAGCGCGTTCGCCGCGACGCCCGTCTCCGAGTGGAACAGGCCGAGCAGCACGTGCTCGGTGCCGATGCGGCCGTGCTGCAGGTCTCTGGCCTCGCTCTGGGCCTTGACGACGACGCTCCTGGCGCTGTCGGTGAATCTCTCGAACATGCTGACGATGGTCCGCTGTATGGAAAGCCCTGTCAATACAGTGTCAGTGATAGGGTGACGGTATGACTGCCTCGGAGTGGGACGACCGCCTGTCGCGCTGGCAGAACGAGTTGGAGCTGTTCGCGCAGCTGGAGGAGGCGCCGTGGGTCACGCTTGCCCAGGCCGAGCAGGAGACCGGGGTGTCCCGCTCTGCGCTGCGGTCGTGGTACCGGAACGGCGAGGTCAGGTCCCGCTTGGTCGATGGTCCCAACGGTCCGCAGCGCCTGGTCCCGCTCGACGCGGTGGTCGAGCGCGCGGCCCGCTCGCCCCGCATTCAGCGGCGGGCGGAGCGTGAGGTCAGCCTCGAGGCGCAGGTGACGTTGCTGCGCAGCCGGGTCGACCAGCTCGAGCTGCGGCTCGCCGCGCTGGAAGCTCGCGAATAGTTTTTTCGCGTGGCGTGTCGATTTCGCTCTCGCCCGCTCGACGCATGGCCAAGGAGCCGACTGGAGCCGGGCTCGGCGCGCTAGCGGAGGAGATTCCGATGGGCAAGATCGTCAACGCCACGTACATGACGCTCGACGGCGACATCCAGAACATGCAGGACTGGCACTTCGACTACCTCGGCGCCGAGGCCCGGCGGGCCGCGGTCGGGCAGTTGTACCTGAGCCAGGCGTTGATCATGGGCCGCAAGACCTACGAGGGCTTCGCCGAGGCGTGGCCGGCCCAGGCGGGCACCAACGAGTTCGCGGACCGGATGAACTCGATCAAGAAGTACGTGGTGTCGTCGACGCTGAAGGACCCGAGCTGGACGAACACCGCGGTGCTCGGCGAGACCGGTGACGTGCTCGCGGAGATCCGCGCGCTGAAGGAGCAGCCGGGCGACATCCTGCAGTACGGCTACGGTGACGTCACCCGGCTGCTGGTGGCGAACGGCCTGCTGGACGAGCTGCGGATCTGGCTGCATCCGGTGCTGTCCGGCAAGGCGAAGCCGACGGACGTGCTCTACCGCGACGGCGACCAGGTCCGCTTCGCCCTCAACGGCGTCGAGACCCACAGCAACGGCCTGCTGGTACTGAGCTACACCCCGACGACGAAGACCGACTCCGGCGCGGAGTCCTGAGTGCGCGACGCCTGACCCAGCCACGCGCGGCCGGCACGTGGTGCCGGCTGCTGGTGGCCGCTGTGCGGCGCCGGTCGTGCGGACGGCCGGGATGGGCAGTCGCCGGGGTTGGCGGGTGGCTGGGTGGGCGGTCGCCTTTCTTGGCGGGGCGGGTATGGGCGTGCGTCGAGGTCAGGCGCGGAGGCGTAGGCCCTTTGGCGTGGCGCGGAAGCCCGCGTCTCTCAGGATGTCGGCCATGTTTGAGGTCAGGGCTATCTCTCCGTCGGCTTTCTGGACGGCCAGCTGGCCCAGCCAGCCCTCCCGCACCGCGCGGGACAAGGCCTCCGCAGCGGCTCGGAGGTGGGCGTCCTCGTCGGTGAAGGACAGTAGGGAGCGGCCGCCTCGTTCGACGTACAACACCGGACGGCCGTCGACCAGGACCGCGAGGGCGCCAGCTTTTCGTGCGGGGCGGTGCTTTCCGTCGCCGATGGGCTCCGGCCACGGCAACGCCGCCCCGTAGGGCTGGGCCGGGTCGGCGGCGGCGAGGATCCGGGACGCGTTGTCGCCCGTGGGGAGGTCGCCGTCCGAACGGGACAGTGCGCGTAGCCGGTCGACGGCGCCGCGGGCGGCGAACTGGGACGCGCCCAGCCCCTCGACGACGTATCCGCGCACGATCTGGCCGGACTCCTCCATCGCCCGCAACACCTTGTACACCCCGGAGAACCCGCCGCTGACGCGCTCGGTGTCCAGCGCGCCCCGGGTGAGCACACCGTGCCGCTCCAGGAACGCCTCGGCGCGCGCGTGTGCCCGGCGCGTCGGGTCGGGCTCTCGCGCGACCACCAGCGACCACCGGCCGGCCACCGTGGGCGGGCCGGTCCGGCTGGGCATGGCGGGGCGCGCGCCACGCAGCCGCGCGTAACGGCCGCGCGGCGTGGAGCTGCGCGGCTTGTGCGCCGCGCCCCGGCCGGACACCAGCGCGCGCAGCGGCGCGATGGTGTCGTTGGTGACGAGCCCCGCCCACACCAGGTCCCACAGTGCCGCAACGACATCCGCGTCCGACGGTGCCTCCGCGCCGCCGTCGAGCAGGATGGCGCCGACCCGGTCGGCGAGCTGCCGGAAGAACAGCGCGCCACCGTCCATCGCGGACAGGACCGCCGTGTGCAGCGGCGTGTCCGGCACGACAGCCTCGACCTCCGGTAACAACAGGTCGGCCACATCCGTTGGCGCGAGGGCGATCCAGCCGTCCCCACCGGACAGCGACCCCGTGCCGCACCACGTGACCTCGCCGGCCGTGGTGAGCTCGTCGAGCAGCGCGGGCGAGTACCCGGGCAGCCGCGACGGCAGGATGAGCGACTCGAGCCCGCTGGCCGGTAACGGCGCACCCGCCAGCTGCTCCACGACGGACAGCACGTCGTCGGCGGTGGGCGCGGTGCGCAGCCGCTTGCCGACCCCGTGCCACGCGGGCAGGAACCGGCCGAGCGCCTCGGGCTCCACCGGCTCGACGTCGGCACGCAGCTTGGCGAGCGACGCCCTGCGCAGCCGCCGCAGCACGTCGGCGTCGCAGAACTCGGTGTGCGTGCCACCCGGCCGCAGCTCGCCGCGCACCAGCCGGCCGGTGCCGACCATGCGGTCGAGCACGCCGGTGACCACCGCGACACCCAGCCCGAACCGCGCCGCGACCTCACCGGCGGGGAACGGCCCGTGCGTGCGCGCGTAGCGGGACAGCAGGTCGGCGAGCGGGTCGACGACCGGCTCGGTGAACGCCTCCGGCACGCCGACGGGTAACGCCGTGCCCAGCGCGTCGCGCACCCGACCGGCGTCCTCGATGATCATGTACCGCTCTTGGCCGGCGATCCGCACCCGGATGATCCGGCGCTGGCGCTCGAGCTCGGCCAGCCACGCGGCCCGCACCCCGCGCAGCGCCGCCTCGTCGACGGAAAGGTCGCCGAGGAAGCGCAGCAGGTCGGCCGCGTCCTCCTCGTGCCGCGCCGCCCGGCCGGGGTCGAGCCGCTGCAGCGACCGCTCGACCTCGGCGACGACGTCGGTGTCCAGCAGCTCGCGGATGGCCTCCGAGCCGAGCAGCTCGGCGAGCAGCGAGCTGTCCAGCGACAGCGCCGCGGCCCGCCGCTCGGCCAGCGGCTGGTCGGCGTCGTAGAGGAACATGCCCGCGTAGCCGAAGAGCATGCTGCGCGCGAACGGCGACGCGGACGGCGTCTCGACCTCGACGACCCGCATCCGCCGCGACCGCACGTCGGACATCAGCTCACGTAAGCCGGCCACGTCGTAGACGTCCTGCAGGCACTCCCGCATGGCCTCCAACACCACCGGGAACTGCTCGTACTTGGCCGCGACCGACAGCAGCTGGGCCGACCGCTGCCGCTGCCGCCACAGCGGGGTGCGCTTGCGCGGGTCGCGCCGCGGCAGCAGCAGCGAGCGCGCGGCGCACTCGCGGAACCGGGAGGCGAATAGCGCCGAACCGCCCACCTCGGCGACCACGATCTGCTCGACCTCGTCGGGGTCGAGCACCACGTCCTCGGCGGCGGCCAGGATGTCCTTGCCGTCGATGTCGACCGCGTCCGGCAGCTGGATGACGATGCCGTCGTCGGAGTGCGCCACCCGCGCGTCGGCCCCGCTGCGCTCCCGCAGCCGCGCGCCGATGGCGAGCGCCCACGGCGCGTTGACCTGCGCCCCGAACGGTGAGTGCACGACCAGCCGCCAGTCGCCGAGCTCGTCACGGAACCGCTCGATGAGCAGCGTTCGGTCGTCCGGGACGTGCCGGGTGGCCTCCTTCTGCTCGGCGAGGTAGGCGAGCAGGTTGTCGGCGGCCAGCGTGTCGAGCCCGGCCTCGACCGCCCGCTGCCGGGCGGCCGGCTCCTTCATGCTCGACAGCTCACGCAGGAACTTGCCCAGCGCGCGGCCCAGCTCCAGCGGCCGGCCCGGTGAGTCGCCCTTCCAGAACGGCATCCGCGCGGGCTCGCCCGGCGCCGGGACCGCGATGACCCGGTCGTGGGTGATGTCCTGGATCCGCCACGACGACGTGCCGAGCAGGAACGTGTCGCCGACCCGGGACTCGTAGACCATCTCCTCGTCGAGCTCGCCCACCCGCGAGCCGGCGCCGCTGTCCGACGCCGGGGTCATGACGGTGAACAGCCCGCGGTCGGGGATGGTGCCGCCCGAGGTGACCGCGAGCCGCTGAGCCCCGGGCCGCCCGCGCAGCTCGCCGTTGATCCGGTCCCACGTGATGCGCGGCCGCAGCTCGCCGAACTCCTCGCTGGGATAGCGGCCGGCCAGCATGTCGAGCACCGAGGTGAGCGCCGACTGCGGCAGCGCCGCGAACGGCGCGGCCCGGCGCACCAGCGCGGTGAGCTCCTCCACCGACCACGGCTCGAGCGCCACCATGGCGACGATGTGCTGGGCCAGCACGTCGAGTGGGTTGCGTGGGTAGCGCATGGCCTCGATGGCGCCCACGGCCATCCGCTCGGCGACCACCGCGCACGACACGAGGTCGCCGCGGAACTTGGGGAACATGACCCCGCGGGAGACCGCGCCCACCTGGTGTCCGGCACGCCCGATGCGCTGCATGCCCGACGCGACCGACGGCGGCGCCTCGATCTGGATGACGAGGTCGACCGCGCCCATGTCGATGCCCAGCTCGAGCGACGACGTGGCCACCACGCACGGCAGCCGGCCGGACTTGAGCGCCTCCTCGACCGAGGTCCGCTGCTCGCGCGACATCGACCCGTGGTGCGCCCGCGCGACCGTGGGCGTCTCGACCCCCGCCGCCCAGCCGGACTCGGCGATGGCCTCGGCGGGGAAGCGGCCGACGTCGACCGGGTAGACCGGCCGCTCCGCCGCGAGCTCGTTGAGCCGTGAGGTGAGTCGCTCGGCCAGCCGGCGCGAGTTGGTGAACACGATCGTGGACCGGTGCTCGCGGACCAGCTGCAGCACCCGCTCCTCGACGGCGGGCCAGATCGACGGTCTTCGGGTGCCGCCGCCCGCGCCGGTCAGCTCCTCGAGCGTGCCGATGCCGCCGGGCAGCGGCGGCGCGTCCGGGTCGGGGGTGACCGGGCCGTCGAGCGGGGGCGGCCCGTCGAGCTGGGTCATGTCCTCGACCGGGACCACGACGCGCATCTCGATGGTCTTGCCGATCCTGGGCGCGACCACCCGCACCGGCCGGGTGCCGGCGAGGAAGGCGCTGACCTCGTCGATGGGCCGGACCGTGGCCGACAGCCCGATGCGCTGGGCCGGCTTGGGCAGCAGCTCGTCGAGCCGTTCCAGGGACAGCGCCAGGTGGGCGCCGCGCTTGGTGCCGGCGACCGCGTGGACCTCGTCGACGATGACCGTCTCGACCCCGCGCAGCGACTCCCGGGCCGCGGAGGTGAGCAGCAGGAACAGCGACTCGGGCGTGGTGACCAGGATGTCCGGCGGCGTCCTGGCGAACGACCTGCGCTCGTCGGCCGGGGTGTCGCCGGTGCGCATGCCGACCGTGATGCCCGGCTCGGCGAGCCCCAGCCTGCGGGCCGCCTGACCGATGCCGGCGAGCGGCGCGCGCAGGTTGCGCTGCACGTCAACGGCCAGCGCCTTGAGCGGGGAGACGTAGAGCACCCGGCAGCGCCGGGTGCGCTCCGCGGGCGGGGGCTGGGTGGCCAGCCGGTCGAGCGCCCACAGGAACGCGGCCAGCGTCTTGCCGGACCCGGTCGGGGCCACGACTAACGCGTGCTCGCCCGCCGCCGCGGCCGACCACGCGCCGGCCTGCGCCTCGGTGGGTGCGGCAAAAGCGCCGGCGAACCACTCCCTGGTGGCCGGCGAGAACATCTCGAGCACATCTGAACCAACGCTGGAACTCACGAAATCCATCGTGCCTCGACCCACCGACAATTTCTGAACCCGTGCTCGTCACCGCGCGTAGTACACCCGCGACGGACCGGTGGATATGTGGGACCTGTCCCATGGTGTCGGTCGGTCATGGCAGCATCTTCTGTCAGCAAGGGTGGGCACCGTCCGTGGCGGTCTGCTGGGCGGGGTCGGACGAGGGGAGAGTCGTGAACGTCCTGTCGGTGGATCTCGGCACGTCCAACACGGTCGCCGTGCTGGCCGCGCACGGCCGCCCGCCGCGGGTGGTCGACGTGGACGGGGCCTCCATGATGCCGTCCGCGGTCTTCGCCGCCGAGGACGGAAACATCGTGGTCGGGCGGGACGCCGAGCGACGGGCGCGGCTGGACCCGGCCAGGTTCGAGCCCAACCCCAAGCGCCGCGTCGACGAGGGCACCCTGCTGCTCGGCGACCAGGTCGTGCCGGTCACCGACGCGCTCGCCGGCGTGCTGCGGCGGGTCAACGACGAGACCTCCCGCCAGCTCGGCGGCTCGCGGCCGGACGAGGTGCGGCTCACCCACCCCGCGCAGTGGGGTCCGGTGCGGCGCAACGTGCTGCTGTCCGCGGCCCGCCAGGCCGGCATGGGCTCCAACCTGGTGCTGGTCCCCGAGCCCGTGGCCGCCGCCGCGCACTTCGCCTCCTTCCCCGGCCAGACGCTGGCCTCCGGCCAGGCACTCGCCGTCTACGACCTCGGCGCCGGCACGTTCGACGTGGCCATCGTCGGCGCCACCCAGAAGGGCTTCGTCGTCCTGGCCGAGGCGGGCCTGCCCGACCTCGGTGGCCTCGACGTCGACCAGGCACTGCTCGAGCATGTCGGCCGCCAGGTGTCGCACCGCGAGCCGGGCCGCTGGCAGTCGCTGCTGCGCCCGGTGTCCACGGCTGACCGGCGCGCGCAGCGGGCGTTGCGTGAGGATGTCAAGGCGGCCAAGGAATCGCTGTCCCGGCACCCGCAGACCGAGGTCCCGCTGCCCGAACCGTTCGACGACGTGCTGGTCACCCGGGTCGAGCTGGAGGCGTTGATCCGGCCGGGCCTGCTGCGCAGCGTCGAGCTGCTGGCCGGCACCATCCGGTCCACGGGCATGACCCCGGACCGGCTGGTCGGCATCTACCTGGTCGGCGGCTCGAGCCGGATCCCGCTGATCGCCACGCTCATCGCCGAGCAGATGCGGGTGGTCCCGACGAGCCTCGATCAGCCGGAGACCGCCGTCGCCCTGGGCGCGCACCACGTGCCGCAGGAGGGCGTCACCATGCGCACCAGCGACATCAGCAACACGATCGAGGACGTGCAGCGCACCCGGCAGGTGGTGGCGCCGAGGACCGGCGGGTTCGCCGCCGCGGGCCCGCCCGGGCCCCCGACCGGCGGCACGCCCACGCCGAGCGCGTACCCGAACAGCGGCCCGCAGCGCATCCAGGGCCCACCGCCGCCACCCAAGGGCCCGCCGCCAGGCCTGCCGACCGGTCCGCCGAGCAACCCGGTACCCGTCATGGCGTCCGGTCCCGCGTACGGGCCGCCGCCGCATGCCGCCTCGGGCGGCACGTCCAACCGCGGCTGGTACATCGCCACGGCGGTCGTCGCGGTGCTCGTCATCGCGGTGGTCAGCATCCTCATCGCCACCTCCGGCAGCAGCAGCGGCGGTGGTGGCGGTGGCGGCACGGCGGCGGCCGGCGGCTGCGACGACCGGTCCGCCGACAACCAGGGCTTCAGCGGCTGCATGCGCCAGCTCGCCGGCGCGGTCGTGGCCAACAACGAGTGCAAGAAGGGCGCCGCCAATCCGATGGGCGGCCAGGCCATGGAGACGCCGGGCGCCACCACCGCGTCCTGCACGATGAAAAACGACTACACCGTCATGTACATGCACTTCGGCGGCAGCGACAAGGCCGACGGCAGCGCGCAGTCCGGCGCCGAGACGGCCAAGCAGTACATGGACACCATCAAGACGCAGTTCGAGAACCTCGGCACCGGCAGCAGCAAGGCCGACGAGGGCAACTGGAACGGCGACAGCATGTCCGGCAGCTACTACGCCATCGACATCGGCTACGGCAACGGCGTGCTGGTCTTCCAGGTCAAGGACTCGCCGGTGGCCGGTGTGCTGATGCACCTGAGCACGGACGTCAACGCCAACTCGTCCAGCTCCGACCTGGTCGACTTCTTCGACAAGCACGTCAAGCCAGGCAGCGACGGCGGCGCGTAGACCCTTCTTCGGGGAGGCCGCGGGGGCGCGGCATCATGCTCGACGTAACGGTCGGTGTAGGTGGGGGAACACTGTGTCAGTCCTGGGTGTGTCGATCCTGTCCGTGGACCTCGGGACGTCCAACACGGTCGCCGCGCTGGCCGCGCACGGCCGCCCGCCGCGGGTCGTCGAGGTGGACGGCTCGGCGACGACGCCGTCCGCCGCGTGTTCGGCGGCTCGGGCGCTCCTCGGGTCGACGTTCGATAGCCTGCCGGACGCGTAGCGGTCCGAGCGAGGGAGAGCTGTGACCGTCCTTTCGGTGGATCTGGGGACCTCCAACACGGTTGCCGTGCTGGCGGCGCACGGGCGGCCGCCCCGGGTGGTCGAGGTGGACGGGGCCGCGACCATGCCGTCGGCGGCGTTCGCGGCGGATGACGGCGACCTCGTCGTCGGGCGGGACGCCGAGCGGCGGGCCCGGCTGGACCCCGCCCGGTTCGAGCCCAACCCCAAGCGCCGCGTCGACGAGGGCACGCTGCTGCTCGGCGACGTCGTCGTGCCGGTCACCGACGCGCTCGCCGCCGTCCTGCGCCGCGTCGCCGAGGAGACCTCCCGCCAGCTCGGCGGCGCGCAGCCCGACGAGGTCCGGCTGACCCACCCCGCGCAGTGGGGGCCGGCCCGCCGCAACGTCCTGCTCGCCGCCGCCCGCCTCGCCGGCCTCGGCCCGTCGCTGGTCCTCGTGCCCGAGCCGGTGGCCGCGGCCGCGCACTTCGCCTCCTTCCCCGGCCAGCACCTGCTCCCCGGCCAGGCGCTCGCCGTCTACGACCTCGGCGCCGGCACCTTCGACGTCGCCGTCGTCGGGACCAGCCAGAACGGGTTCACCGTCCTCGCCGAGGCCGGCCTGCCCGACCTGGGCGGCCTCGACGTCGACCAGGCGCTGCTGGAGCACGTCGGCCGCGAGGTGTCCGTCCGCGACCCCAGCCGCTGGCAGCACATACTCCGTCCCGAGTCCACCGGGGACCGCCGGGCCCGGCGCGCCATGGCCGAGGACGTCAAGGCCGCCAAGGAGTCGCTGTCCCGGCACCCGCAGACCGAGGTCCCGCTGCCCGAGCCGTTCCCCGACGTCCTGGTCACCCGGGTCGAGCTCGAGGCGCTGATCCGCCCCAGCCTGCTGCGCAGCGTCGAGCTCCTGGCCAGCACGATCCGCGACACCGGCCTGTCCCCGGACCGCCTCGCCGGCATCTACCTCGTCGGCGGCTCCAGCCGGATCCCGCTGATCGCCACGCTGATTGCCGAGCAGCTGCGGGTGGTCCCGACGAGCCTGGACCAGCCGGAGACCGCCGTCGCCCTGGGCGCGCACCACGTGACGCAGGAAGGCGTCAGCATGCGCACCCGCAACCTGGGCGGCCTGCCGACACCACCGCCGGGGCCGCCCCCGGCCCGCCCCCTGGGACCGCCGATCGGCCCACCGACCGGGCCGCCGACGGGCCGGCCCACCGGTCCACCGCAGCAAGGTCCGCCCACCGGTCCGCCGCGCCAGCCGGGGCCGCCCCTGCCGGCCGCGTTCCCGGGCCAGGTCGCGCCCCCGCCCGGACCTCCGCCGCGGCCCAGCCGGCGCAAGGCGTGGCTCGGCATCGCCGCCGTGGTGGTGCTCGCGATCGTCGCGGTCGGCGCGGTGTTCGTGCTCCGGCCGTCCAGCGACCTGCCGACCGCGGCGGACTGCCAGCAGAAGGGCGACACCGACGGCCAGGGCTTCAGCCAGTGCCTGCGCCAGCTCGCCGGCCCGGTCGCCGACTCCGCCGCCTGCCGCCCGGCCGAGGCGGACTCCGGCGCGGACGTGTCCTGCGCGCTGTCCGACGACTACCAGGTCAGCTACGCCCACGTCGCGTCGGTGAAGGACGCCACGAAGGTGGCCGACACCCAGCTCGGCACCATGAACGAGGGCAGCCACGTCGAGGCCGACTGGCGCGGCAACGGGCTCGACGGCCGGTTCCGGGCGGGGGTCAGCGGCGGCACCGGGATGCTCGTGTTCACCGTGAAGGACCGTCCGCTCGTCGGCTGGCTCACCAAGACCGACCTGCGTGCGTCCAACGACTTCACCCCCGACACGCTGGCCGACTTCTTCGCCCGGCACGTGCAGCCGGGGACCTGACATGTCGCATCTCGGGCTGGTGGCGCTCGTCGTGCGCGACTACGACGAGGCGATCGCGTTCTACGTCGACGCGCTCGGCTTCGAGCTGCGCGAGAACACCGGACTGGGTGACGGCAAGCGATGGGTGGTCGTCGCCCCGCCCGGCTCGCGCGAGACCGGCCTGCTGCTGGCCAGGGCGGAGGGCCCGGAGCAGGAGGCCCGCGTCGGCGACCAGACCGGCGGCCGGGTGGGGCTGTTCCTGAACACCGACGACTTCGCCCGCGACCACGAGCGGATGCTGGCGGCCGGCGTCCGGTTCGCCGAGCCGCCCCGGCGCGAGCCCTACGGCATGGTGGCGGTGTTCCTCGACCTGTACGGAAACCGCTGGGACCTCATCGAACCGCGCTAGCGGCGGTTACGCAGCGCCTGCACGCCCAGCACGATCGACACGACCAGCCCGGCGATGATGGCGATGTCGATGAGGACCGACTCCAGGCTGGACGGTGAGAGGTCCATGGCGAGCGACATGCTGGGCATTCTCCCGGTCTCGTAGGGTGGTGTCGATGCGTATCACCGTCTTTCGCAAGATGATGGCCGAGGAGTTCGGCGAGATCCGGGCCGACATGCTTGCTCGCGACCACGTGTTCAGCGTGCTGGGCAACCGCACGGTGGACCAGGCGCTGGAGGCCGGGCTGCCCGCCAAGGAGGTCTGGCGCGCCGTGTGCGACGCCTTCGAGGTGCCGCCGGAGCGCCGCTGAACCGCGCAGGATACCAACCGGCGTGTCGCCCACCGCTCGAACAAGCGTTCGGCTAGCCTACTTATCCACAACCGGGTCGTCGATCCACAGATCGGCCCCACCGTCCGAAATTGTCGGTCCCTAACCGTAGCGTCGGCAGCGTGAGTTCGAAACGGTCTCGACACAACCAAGGTGGATCTCAGATGGCACCAGCAGCACCCGATCGCGCGAAGGCACTCGACCTGGCCCTCGCCCAGATCGACAAGAACTTCGGCAAGGGATCGGTGATGCGTCTCGGCGACGAGGCCCGCGTACCGATCGAGATCATTCCCACGGGCTCCATCGCGCTGGACGTGGCGCTGGGCATCGGCGGTCTGCCGCGTGGCCGGGTCGTCGAGATCTACGGCCCGGAGTCCTCCGGTAAGACGTCGCTGGCCCTGCACGCGGTGGCCAACGCGCAGAAGGCGGGCGGCATCGCGGCGTTCATCGACGCCGAGCACGCGCTCGACCCGGACTACGCCAAGAACCTCGGCGTCGACACCGACGCGCTGCTGGTGTCCCAGCCGGACACCGGTGAGCAGGCGCTCGAGATCGCCGACATGCTCATCCGCTCCGGCGCGCTCGACATCCTCGTCATCGACTCGGTAGCCGCGCTCGTGCCCCGCGCCGAGATCGAGGGCGAGATGGGCGACAACCACGTCGGTCTGCAGGCCCGGCTGATGAGCCAGGCGCTGCGCAAGATCGCCGGCGCGCTCAGCAACTCCGGCACCACCGCCATCTTCATCAACCAGCTGCGCGAGAAGATCGGCGTCATGTTCGGCTCGCCGGAGACCACCACGGGTGGCAAGGCGCTCAAGTTCTACGCGTCGGTGCGGCTGGACATACGTCGCATCGAGACCCTCAAGGACGGCGGCGAGGCGGTCGGCAACCGCACCCGGGTCAAGGTGGTCAAGAACAAGGTGGCGCCGCCGTTCAAGCAGGCCGAGTTCGACATCCTCTACGGCAAGGGTGTCAGCCGTGAGGGCTCGCTCATCGACATGGGCGTCGAGCAGGGCATTCTGCGCAAGTCCGGCGCCTGGTACACCTATGAGGGCGACCAGCTGGGGCAGGGCAAGGAGAACGCCCGCAAGTTCCTGCGCGACAACCCCGACGTGGCCAACGAGATCGAGAAGCGGATCAAGGACAAGCTCGGCATCGGCGCCAAGCTCGACACCGACGACACCGAGCCCGCCCCCGCCCCGGTCGACTTCTGAGCCGATGGCCCAGCCGCGCTGGCGGCGAGGCGACCGGAGGACAGGCGACGACTCGTCCTCCGGAGAGCGCCGGGCGGCGCCCGCCGAGCAGGTGGACCCCGCCCAGCAGGCGAAGGATCTCTGTCTGCGCCTGCTCACGGTCCGGCCCAGGACACGGGCCGAGCTGCGCCAAGCCTTGCTGCGCAAGGAGATTGAGGAAGACGTCGCCGACCGGGTCCTCAGCCGCCTGGACGAGGTGGGCCTGATCGACGACGCTGCCTTCGCCGAGGTGTGGGTGCGTTCCAGGCACACCTACCAGGGCCTGGGCCGCCGCGCCCTGGCCACCGAGCTGCGCCGCAAGGGTGTCGAGGAGTCGGTGGCCGCCGAGGCAGTGTCTACAGTGGACGCCGAGGCCGAGGAGGAACGCGCCCGGCAACTGGTCCGCAAACGAATCCGCACGATGACCGACCCGGACCAGACCGCCAGGATCCGCAAGCTGGTGGGGATGCTGGCCCGCCGCGGGTACTCGGAGGGGTTGTCGTTCCGGGTGGTGCGGGACGAGCTGCGGGCTGTGGGGGAGGACTCCGACTTGTTGGATGGGCCTGTTTAGGTTCGCTCGGGTTCGTGGGGATCCGGTGGGGTTGGGGGGAGGGGGCCGAGGGGGTGGGGAGTGTGCTGCGCCTTTGGGTTGGGATTCAGGGCGCCCGGGTTGGGACGCGGGTGGCGGTTTCGTTGTGGACGGGCCACTTTGGGCTTTACCGGTTCCGGTTGGCGAGGTTGGTTGGCTTTCGGATCCCGGCGATGCGACGCGAGCGGCTTTGATCCTGATCCCCGCGATGCGGAGCGAGCAGCGATGCGCGCCTCGACCGGGCGCGAGCCTTGGAACCTTGTTCCTGAAGAGGCTGGGCTGGGTGGCGTGCGCTATTGGGGTACGCCAGGCCTGCCCTT
>NZ_DASWSJ010000296.1:0-10645 GCF_036402745.1 Actinophytocola sp.
CCGGGCGCGGACATGGCTACCTCGAGGATCCCGTCGCCGAGGTCGGCGAAGCGCAGGCTCGAGAACTGGGTGGCGTAGTCGTACACGTCCCCATGCTTACTCGATCGCGCCCCCGCGCACCCAGTAACCCCGGAAGTAGACGAGATCCTTGTCCACGCCGCGCCGGTCACCAGGTGCCGGCGCAGGTCGGCGATCGCGCTCGCCGGCCGGCCGCGCGTACGGCCTGCCGCCGCCGGGGCCGTACTGGTGATCGCCGCGCCCGGCAGCCCACCGCCGCTTTCTCGCGCGGGGCAGCCAGGTCGGCCGCACGTCGGCGGGGGTGTCCAGCGGCGTGATCGCGGCGAGAGAGCCAGGGTGCCGCGCCACCGCGGGGGCGGCGCGGCACCCTGGTTCTGGTCAGCCCAGGCCGTTGGCCATCGCGGTGATGAGCTCGCCGTTGGACGTGTCGCCGGACAGCTCCCAGAAGAAGGCGCCGCCGAGGCCCTGCTGGTTGCTGTAGGCCATCTTGCCGCCGATCGTGGCCGGGGTGTCGTAGCTCCACCAGTTCGAGCCGCAGTGGGCGTAGGCGGTGCCGGCGACCGTGCCCGTTGAGGGACAGGTGTTCTTGAGGATCTTGTAGTCCTCGATGCCCGCCTCGTAGGTGCCGGGCGCCGCGCCCGTCGCCGTGCCACCTGGGGTGCTCTGCGACACGCCGGTCCAGCCGCGGCCGTAGAACCCGATACCCAGCAACAGCTTCGCCGACGGCACGCCCTTGCTCTTCAGCTTCTGGATCGCCGCGTCGGAGTTGAAGCCTGCCACCGGGATGCCCGCATACGACGTGAGCGGCGAGTGCGGGGCGGTCGGGCCGTCCGCGTCGAAGGCGCCGAAGTAGTCGTAGGTCATCACGTTGTACCAGTTGACGTACTGGGCCGCGCCGCCGTAGTCGGCGGCGTCGATCTTGCCGCCGTCGGAGCCGTCGGCGGTGATCGCCGCGGTCACGAGGTTGCTCGGGCCGAACCTCGACCGCAGCGCGCTCATCAGTGTGGGGAAGGCGCCGAAACCGCTGGTGTCACAGGAGAGCCCGCAGGCGTTGGGGTACTCCCAGTCGATGTCGATGCCGTCGAACACGTCGGCCCAGCGGGGGTCCTCGACGAGGTTGTAGCAGGAGTCGGCGAACGCGGCGGGGTTCTGGGCGGCCTGGCCGAAGCCGCCGGACCAGGTCCAGCCGCCGAAGGAGAACAGCACCTTCAGGCCGGGGTGCATGGCCTTGAGCTTGCGCAGCTGGTTGAAGCTGCCGCGCAGGGCGCCGGTGTCCCAGGTGTCCGCCGTACCGTCCACACTGGACGCCGCGTCGTAGAACTTGTCGTAGTCGGCGTACGCGTCTCCGATCGCGCACTGCCCGTTGGTGACGTTGCCGAACGCGTAGTTGATGTGCGTCAGCTTGTCGGCCGAGCCGCTCGTCTGGATGTTCTTCACGTGGTAGTTGCGCTGGTAGACGCCCCACTGGGCGAAGTACCCGAGGTTCACCTTCCCCGCCGCCACCGACACGGCGGGGGAGGACTCGGGACTCGCGCCCTGAGCTGGGGCGGCCACCACACCGAGCGTCGTGGCCAGGACGGCCACGAGCACCGGCAGGCGCCATCGAATGCCGGACATCGTTCTCCTCGTGGATGCAGGGGGTCCAACGCGGGTGGAGATCCACAGTCCACTATGTGGTCTAGACCACGCACCGTCAAGAGGTCTGTACCAACTGGCAAATGTCAGGTCGGCGATTACCCTGGTCGGGGGTGGTGCCGGCGACGAAGCGGGGTGCCCATGGGTCCACAGGGAAAGCTCGAGAAGTTCCTCATCCCGGAGTCGATCTTCGGCGTGGGCAGCCTGGCGGAGGTCGGCGACGCGGCGCGCCGCGCGGGCGGCTCGCGGGCGCTGGTCGTCAGCGACCCGGGGGTCATCGCGGCCGGCTGGGTCGACCAGGCCATCCCGCACCTGCGGGCGGCCGGCCTGTCCTACCGGATCTGGTCCGACCTCACCTCCAACCCCAAGGACCACGAGGTCGAGGCCGGGTTCCTGGAGTACGTCGAGAGCGGTTGCGACGTCCTCGTGGCCATCGGCGGCGGCAGCCCGATCGACGCGGCCAAGGCCATCGCCGTCCTGTCCGGCAACGGCGGCGGCATCCTCGACTACGAGGGCATCGACACGGTCACCAAGCCCATCCCGCCCATGGTGATGGTCCCCAGCACCGGCGGCTCCGGCGCCGACGTCTCCCAGTTCTGCGTCATCACCGACTCCCGCCGGCGGCTGAAGTGCACGATCGCCGGCCGCGCCCTCGTTCCGGACATCTCGGTCACCGACCCGAGCCTGCTCACCACGATGCCGGCCGAGCTCTCCGCGCACACCGCCCTCGACGCGCTCAGCCACGGCATCGAGGCCTACGTCTCCAAGGCCGCGAGCTTCCTGTCCGACGCGCACGCGCTCGCCGCCATCCGGGGCGTCCTCGACCATCTGCTCCCCACCATGGACGACCCCGCCGACCTGCGGGCCCGCGAGGGCATCGCCCGCGCGAGCCTGCAGGCGGGCATCGCGTTCACCAACGCCCTCCTCGGCGCCACGCACGCGATCGCGCACCAGATCGGCGGCTACCTCGAGGTCCCGCACGGCCTGCTCAACGCCATCCTGCTGCCGCACGTCATGCGGTTCAACGCGGTCACCCACCCCGAGCGGTTCGTCGGCGTGGCCGGCGCGATGGGCGTCGAGACCACCCGGCTGACCCCGCAGGAATGCGCCGAGGCGGCCATCGCGACCGTGGAGGCGCTGCGCGAGAAGGTCGGCGTCCCGGCCGGCCTCGCGAAGGTCGGCGTGCGGCGCGAGCACCTCGGCCGGTTCGCCGAGAACGCGCTGGGCGACGCCTACATCACCACCAACCCGAGGACGGTGAGCAAGGAGGATGTCGAGCAGATCTGCCTTGCCGCACTCTGACCCGTGGCTGGAGCGGCTCACCGGCGCCCGGTCGTCCAAGCCGACGTTCTACGCCGAGTGGCGGCGCAAGAGCCACGGCCTCGACCGCGCGATCGAGGCGCTGCGCGCGATCTCCGCCGCGCTCTGCACCACCACAAGCGGGCCCGACGTGCTGTGCGACGCGGTCGTCGACGCGCTGGCCAGGCACTTCGGCGCGGCCGCGGTGTCGCTGACGCTGGCGGCCCGGCAGGAGTTCCGCCGCGGCGCGGTGCCCGGCCGGTTCGCCGACCTGGAGCGGCGCACCCGCGCCGAGGGCCGCCCGGTCGCGCTGCCCGGCATGGTCGGCGTGCCGGTCCTGCTCGACGGGAACACCGCCGGGTCCTTGCTGGTCGCGCTGCCGGCCGAGATCGACGAGAGCGACGTGGCGATCCTGCAGACCGTCGCCAACCAGCTCGCCGTCGCGCTGGAGAACGCCTGCCTCTACCAGGAGGCCAACGAGCGGACTCGCGAGCTGGAGGAACGCAACCGCCAGCTCGAGATCGCGCACCGCAGGCTCAGCGAGGCCGGGCAGCGGCAGCTGATCAGCCAGGAGCGGCACCGGATCGCGCGCGAGCTGCACGACAGCGTGGCCCAGCACCTGATCAGCATCGGCATGAACCTCGAGTGGTGCCGGCAGAACGAGCCCTCCTCCGCGGTCGGCCGGCGGGTGGCGGTGACCAAGGAGCTGGCCCGCTCGGCGCTCACCCAGATGCGTGCGGCGATCTTCGAGCTGTCCGAGCTGGACCCCCAGCGCAGCGGCATGCGTGGCGTGCTCCTCGACCTGGTCCGCGAGTTCCGCGCGACCACCCCGCTGCGCGTGCGCATCCGCACCCGCGGCGAGCCCGCGACGCTGCCGCTCGCCGCCCAGCACGCCCTGTTCCACATCGCGCAGGAGGCGATGTTCAACGCGGTCCGGCACGCCGCCGCGCACGGCATCTGGGTCGACCTGAGCTACCGGCCGGGCACCGTGACGCTGTCCGTCGGCGACGACGGGACGGGCGACCCGCAGGCGATCCAGCGCCGGCTCGCCCGGGCCGTGGCGCCCGGCGGGCTCGTCAACATCCGCGAGCGGGCCCGCGAGCTGCACGGCACCGTGCGGGTGCGGCCCCGGCGCGGCGGCGGGGTCCGGGTCGTGGCGACGGTGCCGGCAGGGGCCGACGGTGGGTGAGCTGATCCGCGTGGTGATCGTCGACGACCACACGATCGTGCGGGAGGGCCTGCGTTCCATCCTCGAGCTCGAGGACGACGTCGCGGTCGTCGGGCACGCCGCGAGCCCCGCGGAGGCGCTGGCCGCGATCGGCGCGGAGCAGCCGGACGTCGTCCTGCTCGACCTCAAGCTCAGCGAGGACGGCCCGGCCACCGGGCTCGGCCTGTGCAGTGCGATCGTGGCCGGCTACCCCGAGGTCGGCGTGGTCGTGCTGACCACGTTCCACGACCAGACCCTGGTGCTCGACGCGCTTCGCCGCGGTGCCAAGGGGTACGTGCTCAAGGACGTCGACGTGGTCGACCTCGTGAAGATCATCCGCGCGGTCCGCCGCGGCGAGTCCGGCTTCGACTCGCGCAGCGCCTCCCTGGTCGTCCGCTCGCTGTCCGAACAGGACAGTGGGCCGCGGCTGACCCCGCGCGAGGTGGAGATCATCCGGCTGCTGGCGCAGGGGCTGACCAACCGCGAGATCGGCAAGGTGGCGCTCATCAGCGACAGCACGGTGAAGTTCCACGTCCGGGGCATCATGCGCAAGCTGTCGGTACACCATCGCACCGAGGTCGTCTACGCTGCCACCAAGCTCGGGCTGCTCTGACCTACCCGGATGGGCAGGTGCCCGCTGCCCGGCCGGCCAGTTACGAAACCGTCCCTCACTCTCGTACTTTCCTTGTGTGCAAAGGGAAAGGTGAGCGACATGCCGGACAACAGAGTAGTCGTGTACAAGGGGCCGGGACAGGTCGGCGTCGAGAACATCGACTATCCCAAGCTGGAGATCCCCGACGACGTGGCGAAGGGGCTCGGTCTGAAGAAGGACGCGCCGCACGCCGCCATCCTGAAGATCGTCTCCACCAACATCTGCGGCAGCGACCAGCACATGGTCCGCGGCCGCACCACCGCGCCGGTCGGGCAGACGCTCGGCCACGAGATCACCGGCGAGGTCGTCGAGGCCGGTGCCGACGTGCTGTTCCACAAGCTCGGCGACATCTGCTCGGTGCCGTTCAACATCGCCTGCGGCCGGTGCCGCATGTGCGGCGAGGGCAAGACGGGCGTCTGCCTCAACGTGAACCCCGGGCGCGCGGGCGCGGCCTACGGGTACGTCGACATGGGCGGCTGGGTCGGCGGGCAGGCCGACTACGTGATGGTCCCCTACGCCGACTTCAACCTGCTGAAGTTCCCGGACCGGGAGCAGGCCCTGGAGAAGATCCTCGACCTCACGATGCTCTCGGACATCTTCCCGACCGGCTACCACGGCGCGTACACCGCCGGGGTGACCACCGGGTCGACGGTCTACGTGGCCGGCGCCGGGCCGGTCGGGCTCGCCGCCGCGTACTCCGCGCAGCTGCTCGGCGCGTCCGCGGTCGTCGTCGGCGACATGATCCCCGAGCGGCTGGCGCAGGCGCGCAGCTTCGGCTGCGAGACGGTCGACCTGCGCGAGCCGGGCGACCTGCCGGACAAGATCAAGCAGATCCTCGGCGAGCCGGAGGTCGACGCGGCGGTGGACGCGGTCGGGTTCGAGGCCAAGGGCCACGGCGAGGGCGCCGCCGAGCAGCCGGCGACCGTGCTGAACGACATCATGACCGTCGCCCGCGCGGGCGCGAGGCTGGGCATCCCCGGCCTGTACGTGACCGGCGACCCGGGCGGCGTGGACGAGAACGCGAAGGTCGGGCAGCTCGGCGTGCGCATCGGGCTGGGCTGGGCGAAGTCGCACGAGTTCGTCACCGGCCAGTGCCCGGTCAAGCGGTACAACCGGCAGCTGATGAACCTGATCCTCGCCGACAAGGCGCACATCGCCAAGGCGGTCAACGCCACGGTGATCAAGCTCGACGACGCGCCGACCGGCTACAAGGACTTCGACAAGGGTGCCGCACGCAAGTTCGTGATCGACCCGCACGGCATGGTGCCGGCGGCCTGACCCGGCTCCGCCAGGCGCCCTCCGCTCCGGCGGAGGGCGCCGTCATGCCGGCCGGGGCGCGTACATGATTATCGCCACACCCAGCAGGCAGACGCCGGCGCCGACGAGGTCGAAACGGTCCGGCCGGAGGCCGTCGAAGATCACCCCCCAGGCCAGCGAGCCGGCGACGAACACGCCCCCGTAGGCGGCGAGGATCCGGCCGAAATGGGCCTCTGGCTGGAAAGCCGCGACGAACCCGTAGGCGCCGAGCGCCAGCACGCCGGCCGCGACCCACAGCAGCCCGCGGTGCTCCCGCACGCCCTGCCAGACCAGCCAGGCGCCGCCGATCTCGGCGATCGCGGCGAGCACGAACAGCACTAGTGAACGAGCGATAACCACGTTGGGAACCGTACCGTTGGTATTTGCTAAGTTCAGCGAACTAACGACGATCGGGGAACTCAGCATGTCGACCAGCCCGCAGGAATGGATCGAGCCGGGCGCCTTCGAGGTCGCGCCGGGCGTCCACCGCATCCCGCTCCCGCTGCCGACCGACGGCCTGCGCGCGGTGAACGTGTACGCGATCGAGAGCGGCGACGGTCTCGTGCTCGTCGACTCCGGCTGGGCCCTGGACGTCGCCCGCGACCAGCTCGAGCGGGCGCTCGGCACGCTCGGCCACGACTTCGGCAGCATCCAGCGGTTCCTCGTCACGCACATGCACCGCGACCACTTCACGATGGCCATCACGTTACGCCGCATGTTCGGCACCAAGATCGCGCTGGGCATCGGTGAGCAGCCGTCGCTGCGGGTGGTGCTGTCCGGCGAGGAGAGCGGGCGGCACCGCGAGATGCTGCGCTGGGGCGGGCAGTCGCTGATCGAGGAGTGGCGCCGGACGTTCGGCACCCGGGACGAGGACGGGGCCGGCAGCAACTACGAGCTGCCCGACGAGTGGCTCGAGGGCACCACCAAGATCGACGTCGGGGAGCGCACGCTGGTGGCGCTGCCCACGCCCGGCCACACCCGGGGCCACGTGGTGTTCATCGACGAGCAGGCGGGTGTGCTGTTCGCCGGCGACCACGTGCTGCCGCACATCACGCCGTCGATCGGGTTGGAGCCGGCGCCGGTCAAGCTGGCACTCGGCGACTACCTCGACAGCTTGCGGCTCGTGCGTTCCTACCCGGACCTGCGGCTGCTGCCCGCACACGGCCCGGTCGCGCCGAGCGTGCACACGCGGGTGGACGAGCTGCTCGCCCACCACGACGTCCGGCTCGCCGAGACGCTGGCGGCGGTGCGCGACGGGGCCGGTACCGCGTTCGACGCGGCACGCCGGCTGGGCTGGACCCGTCGGCACCGCCATTTCGACGACCTCGACCTGTTCAACCAGACGCTCGCGACCGGGGAAACCGCGGCGCATCTGGAGGTTCTCGTCGTCCGGGGCGAGCTGCGCTCGTCCACTGTGGACGGCGTGGTCGAGTATTCGGCCGGGTGAGCCGATCAATCCACAGTAGACGGCTGCTGTTCCCCGTCGAGCGTGTCCAGTCCGAGCATCGCGAGCAGGTTCATACAGTCCTGCGCGTCGGCGGAGTGGTACGCGACGGTACGGGCCGCCTTGCGGTTCTGCACCGCGTAGTGGACCTTCTCGCTCGCCCGTGCCTCGGCGAAGCGGCCTTGCTCAATCGTCGGGCTGGCATGTCTTGCCCAGGTCATGCGGCACCTTTCTACTCAGCTCACCGCGGTCGGCGATAGCCATGTCGCGGCAGCGTTGTCGCCGATCCGTGCCGGTCGATCTCGGGGGAAGCCACCGACACGGCCCGCCGGGGGAGAACCTCGGCTCGAGGGAAATCCTGACACCCGGCAACCGGGGCACACCACCCTGGGGTCGTTAGGCCACTCGTGTCGGCCATCTCGAACGGCGGGGGCATACCAGGTGAGCGCCCGGTTTGCAAAGGCGATTCACGATTTTTCCCAGTGTTCCCGGTATTGCGGCCGTACACGGTGGGAGTTCGCGTGGTCACGACCAGTGCGTGACTCACTCCCGCAGAAGCCGGCCTAACACTGCCGTAACCTTACTCTCCGCACCCGAGCCGTCGCGCAGCAGCAGGTCCCGGGCCCGCTGGGACGCGAGCGCGGCGGCCGCGGCGAGTGTCTCCGCGTTCACTCCGGGTGCCGGTGGCACCTCCAGCGGCGGCGCCGGCTCGTCGGGCGGCGGCGGCAGGGGCGGCGGCAACGGGCGCACCGGCCGCGCTTCCGGTGTTGACACGGCGGGTGCCGGTGTGGTGGCGCGGCTGCGTCCGCGGAGCTCGTCGGTGAGCTCCCGCCGGCCGAGGCCGCGCAGCAACAGCAGCACGAACGGGTCGGCGTCGAGCAGCCAGGACGCCTGGAAGCACAGCGCGGCCGCGTGCCGGCACGGCAGCTCCCAGCCGGGGCAGTCGCACTCGGGCTGCAGGTCGCCGATCCCGGGCAGCAACCGCACGTCCGCGTCCGCGGCGGCGGTCACCAGGTCGTGCGGCATGTCCCGGTCGAGCAGCGCGGCGAGGTGCCCGGCCTTGGCGGCCACCTCGTCCAGGAACCGCCGCCACTCCTCGCCGCTGAGCCGCTCGACGAACACCGCGGTGTGGTACACGGACTCGTCCTCGCCGTAGACCTGCGCGGCGATCCGGCCGGGGCTCGCCGTGATCGGCCCGACCCGGCCGGCGTAGGCGTAGCGGCGGCCCCGCTTGAGTGGCTCCTGGTCGAGCGAGGTGTCCTCCATCGCCTGCAGCCACGCCTGCCCCCACCAGGTGCGGGCGAACCTGCCGGGCCTGCGCGAGCTGGCCGGGAACGCGGGGAAGCCGACCGCGGGCTCGTCGCCCGGTGCCGGCGGTCCGCTCGCACGCTCGCTCACCGGTCACCTCGCAGGGCCACGAGCTCGGCCAGCTCGCCGTCGGACAGCTCGGTCAGCTCGCCCACGTCCGTCTCCTGTGGACCGAGCACGGCGTCCGCGAGGTCCTTCTTGGACTCGAGCATGGCGGCGATGCGGTCCTCCACGGTGCCCTCCGCGATCAGCCGGTGCACCTGGACCGGCCGCTGCTGGCCGATCCGGTGCGCCCGGTCGGTGGCCTGCGCCTCGACCGCGGGGTTCCACCAGCGGTCGTAATGGACGACGTGGTCGGCGCGGGTGAGGTTGAGCCCGGTGCCCGCGGCCTTCAGGGACAGCAGGAAGACCGGCGGGTCGGCGCTGTCCTGGAAGGTGCGGACCAGCTCGTCGCGCTTGGCGATCGGGGTGCCGCCGTGCAGCAGCTGGGTGGCGATGCCGCGGCCGGTGAGGTGCCGGTGGAGCAGCCGGGCCAGCTGGACGTACTGGGTGAACACGAGCAGCCCGCCGCCCTCCGCGCGGATCGTGTCGACCAGCTCGTCGAGCAGCTCGAGCTTGCCGGACCGGCCGGCGAGCGGGCCGGTGGTCTGGCCGAGGTACTGCGCGGGGTGGTTGCAGACCTGCTTGAGCCCGGTGAGGAGCTTGAGCACCAGGCCCTTGCGCTGCATGCCGGTGGCCGTGCGGATGCGGTCCATGGTCTCGCGCACGACGGCCTCGTAGAGCCCGGCCTGCTCCTGGGTGAGCGACACCGGCTGGTCGGTCTCTGTCTTCGGCGGCAGCTCGGGTGCGATGCCGGGGTCGGACTTGCGGCGCCGCAACAGGAACGGCCGCACCAGGCGGGAGAGCCGCTCGGCGGCGTCGGTGTGGCCCGGGTCGGCGGCGGCGTCCTCGATCGGCTTGGCCCAGCGGGAGCGGAACGTGGCGAGCGAGCCGAGGAGGCCCGGGGTGGTCCAGTCGAGGATGGCCCACAGCTCGGCGAGGTTGTTCTCCACGGGGGTGCCGGTGAGCGCGACGCGGGCGGTGGCCGGGATGCGGCGCAGTGCCTTCGCGGTGTCCGAGCGCGGGTTCTTGACGTGCTGCGCCTCGTCGGCGACGAGCAGGTCCCAGTGCTGCCCGCCGAGCCGGTCGGCGTCCAGGCGCATGGTGCCGTAGGTGGTGAGCACGAAGCCCTCGGCCGCCGTCTCGCGCCCGCTGCCGTGGAACCTGGTGACGGGCACCCCCGGGGCGAACCGGCGGATCTCGCGCTCCCAGTTGCCGAGCAGCGACGCCGGGCAGACGACGAGCGTGGGGCCCGTGCCCCGGTGCAGGTGCAGGGCGATGAGCGTGATGGTCTTGCCGAGGCCCATGTCGTCGGCGAGGCAGCCGCCGAGGCCGAGTTCGGTGACCGTGGCCAGCCACTGCAGCCCGCGCAGCTGGTAGTCCCGCAACGACGCGGCCAGCCCGGCCGGCGGCACCGGCGGCTCGGGTGGGGCAGACAGCCGTTCCCGCAGGTCGGCGAGCCAGCCTTCGGTGACGACCTCGACGCGTTCGCCGTCGACCTCGGTGCTGCCGCTCAGCACCGCGCCGAGCGCGTCGACCGGGGTCAACGGCTTCAGCGTCCGCTCACGGGCCTTCGCCGCCAGCGCCGGGTCGACCAGCACCCAGCGATCCCGCAGCCGCACCACCGGCCGCCGTGCCTCGGCGAGCGCGTCCAGCTCCGCCTCGGTCAGCACCTCGCCACCGAGCG
>NZ_DASWSJ010000297.1:0-71334 GCF_036402745.1 Actinophytocola sp.
GGAAGCCCCCACCGCACGATCGGCTCGAGCGACGGCGCGCTCTCCCGGATGATGCGGTGCAGGCGCTCGCCAATCTCCCGATACTGGGCAGGGGCATCACCGAGCTTGGCGAGGACAGCCGCGTCACCCTTCTTGGTGAACATGTGATCAGGCCTCCTTGATGGATTCGATGGAAGTCACGGCGTTGAGGCTAGCTCCGGCTTCGTGCTTGATGCTTCTTGATTCCTGACCGGGTTGACCTGACTCGACACATCCTTCAGGCACATGATCGTTCCCATAGGCCGACAGGGACCCGCGTGGCAGTACGGGGTACTTGTACCTATCAGTCACACAGCATCTCGCATATCGCGATCGGCATCTAACTCTACGTCACATAGAACTGGCGACACTGGAATTCGCGACAGTGCCAGTAGACGGCCGCCGGTCGTGCGGACCGCGGCGGCGGCGATCAGCCAGGCGCAACGGCTCGCATTGATCCGCCGTGTTCACGACGACCTGACCATTCCGCTGCAGGACCGTGCGGTCGCGCTGCTGATCCTGCTCTAGGGCCAACCGCTCATCAAGATCGCAAGACTGCGCCTCGCCGACACCGAGCACACATGGCGAGGTCCGGCTACACCGCGGCGACGCGCCTGACCCGATCATCCCGCCCTGCTCCACGGGCCCACGCCGACATCGGGGCGATCAGCTCCTCGCTGAGGGTGGTTCCGGTCGGTGTGTCGGCGGCGTCCAGCACTACCTTCGTCAGGCGCTGCTCGTCGACGGTCCAGGCCGATCCAGATCGACGAACGATCGAAGTGCCGACCGGGCTGAGGCCGCAGGCCCAGGCTACTTTGGGAGGATCGCGTTAGTCAGGTCAATCGCCTGGTCCAGCGCCGCCCGATTCACCCGTGCGCCGGTCAGGTTCGCGCCTGCTAGAGCTGGGTGATGCCCACCTGCATGCGTGGATGGTGGCGCGGAAACGGGATCTCGACCCACGTAAAGCCGGCGGGATCCGACCGTCAGCGCGGCTGGGCCGTGGCGGGTGAGGGCAGCGGATCGGGCTCCTCGAACACCAGCAAGGTTCGCGTGCTCACGACACCCGGCATCTCCTGGATCACGTCGAGCACCAGGCGTCCCAGGTCCGCGTTGTCCTTGACGCGGACGAGCAGGATGACGTCGAACTCGCCGCCGACCAACGCGATGTGGACGACTCCCGGCAGCGCGCGCAGTTGCTCGCCCACCACGCGCCATTCCGCCTGACGCAGGTTCAGCGTCACATAGGCCGAGGTGCCCAGTCCCGCCGCCACCGGGTCGACGTCCGCACGGAACCCCTTGATCACGCCCGATGCGCGCAACCGTTCTACGCGCGCGTAGGCGTTGGCCCGCGAGATGTGCAAGGTCTCCGCGAGCGTCCGCATGGACATCCGACCGTCCTGAGCGAGCTCGGCGAGGATGCGCTGGTCGGTCTCGTCGAGAGGGCTGGCCACCTGTCTCGAACTCCTCACTCCACGACGGGGACAGTTGGATGTTCGGTCACCAAGAAGGCACTTCGAGGCTACGTCTTCTCGCATTCTTGTCGGTTGTGGAATCCGATTGGCAGCCAGAGCACGATTCTCACATGACACGTGACCCGCACCACCTGCTTCCCGGTCCGGAGCCCGTCACGCTCATCGACCCGCAGGGCCGGTCCGTCGACTCCCCGACGTACTCCCCACCCGCGGGCGAGGCGCTGGTCCGGGCCCTGGGTGAGCTGACCATCGCGCGGCGGCTCAACGACCAGGCGTACGCGCTGGTCCGGCAGGGCCGGCTGGCGGTCTATCCGTCGTCCCACGGGCAGGAGGCGTGTCAGGTCGCGGCCGCCCAGGTGCTGGCCGACGAGGACTGGCTGTTCCCCACCTATCGCGACACCGTGGCCGCTGTGTGCCGGGGCGTGGACCCGGTGGAGGTGCTGACGCTGCTCAAGGGTGACTGGCACTCCGGGTACGACCCCTACGAACACAAGGTCGCACCGCAGGCCACCCCGCTCGCGACCCAGCTGCCGCACGCCGTCGGCGTCGCACACGCCGCCCGGCTGCGTGGCGAGCCGGCCGTGGTGATGGCCATGGCCGGTGACGGGGCCACCAGCGAGGGCGACTTCCACGAGGCGCTCAACTTCGCCGCGGTCTTCGCGGCGCCCGTGGTGTTCTTCGTCCAGAACAACGAGTACGCCATCAGCGTCCCGCTGGCGCGCCAGTCGGTCGCGCCTTCCTTGGCGCACAAGGGCATCGGCTACGGCGTGCCCGGGGAGCGGGTCGACGGCAACGACGTGGCCGCTCTCCTGGCCGTCCTCGGCGGCGCCGTCGACCGCGCCCGGGCAGGCGAGGGGCCGCAGCTGATCGAGGCCCACACCTACCGCATGCAGGCGCACACCAACGCCGATGACGCCACCCGTTACCGGAACGACGAGGAGGTGGCCGCCTGGGGCGAGCGTGACCCGATCACGCGGTTGGACACCTACCTGCGCGGCCAGGGCCTCCTCTCGGACGCGCGGGTCGCCGAGTTCGCGGCGGAGGCGGAGCGGGTCGCCGCCCACGTCCGGGAGGGCCTCAGCCGCGACGTCGAACCCGACCCGGCCCAGTTGTTCGCGCACGTCTACACCAAGCCGACCGCCCAGCTCGTGGAGCAGGCAGCCCTGGTCGCCGACGAGCTGAGCCGCGAAGGAGCGCACCAATGACTCCCACGACCACGGCGTCCCGGACCGAGCACGTGAAGATGACGATGGCCAAGGCCCTCAACCGCGCCCTGCGCGACGCGATGACCGAGGACCCGACGGTCGTCATGTTCGGCGAGGACGTCGGCCCGCTCGGGGGCGTCTTCCGGATCACCGACGGCCTCACCGCCGACTTCGGTGAGGACCGCTGCTTCGACACTCCGCTCGCCGAGTCCGGCATCGTCGGCATGGCGATCGGCATGGCGATGAACGGCATGCGCCCGGTGGTCGAGATGCAGTTCGACGCGTTCGCCTACCCGGCGTTCGAGCAGATCGTGAGCCACGTCGCGAAGATGCGTAACCGCACCCGCGGCAAGGTGGGCCTCCCCATGGTGATCCGGGTGCCCTACGCCGGCGGGATCGGCGGTGTGGAGCACCACTGCGACTCCTCGGAGTCCTACTACGCGCACACGCCCGGCCTGCACGTCGTCGCCCCGGCCACGCCGGCCGACGCGTACGTGTTGCTGCGGGAGGCGATCGCCTCGCCCGACCCGGTCGTCTTCCTCGAGCCGAAGAAGCTGTACTGGAGCACGGAGGAGGTCGAGCTCGGCGCGCCGGCGCCCGGCATCGGCACGGCCGTGGTCCGGCGCGACGGCACGGACGCCACGCTCATCGCGTACGGTCCCTCGGTGCCCGTCGCGCTGGAGGCCGCCGAGGTGGCCGGCCAGGAAGGTCGGCGTCTGCAGGTCGTCGACGTGCGCTCGATCGTGCCGTTCGACGACGAGACGGTCTGCGCGGCGGTGCGCTCCACCGGCCGGGCGGTCGTGGTCTCCGAGGCCGTCGGGTTCGCCAGTGTCTCCTCGGAGATCGTCGCCCGGGTCACCGAGCGGTGCTTCCACTCGCTCGCAGCGCCGATCCGGCGGGTCGTCGGGTTCGACATCCCCTTTCCGCCGCCCAAGCTCGAGCACTTCCAGCTCCCCGGAGTGGACCGGGTGCTCGACGCCGTCGACGAACTCCAGTGGGACGACTGATGACCGACCACACGTTCCCGCTTCCCGATCTGGGCGAGGGCCTCACCGAGGCCGAGATCGTCCGCTGGCTCGTCGCCGAGGGCGACGAGGTCACCGTGGATCAAGCGGTGGTCGAGGTCGAGACCGCGAAGTCGCTCGTCGAGGTGCCGACACCGTACGCCGGACGCGTCGCGACCCTGCACGCCGCGGAAGGCGTGACCCTGGGGGTCGGCAGGCCCCTCATCACGGTCGCCGCGCTCGGACCCGGCCTCGAGCCGGTGGCCGCGGGCGGGCGCGCGCCCGAAGGCGAGACCTACCGCGAGGAGGAGCGGGCGGGCTCCGGCAACGTCCTCATCGGCTACGGAACCTCTGGCGAATCGGCCACGGTCAGGCGACGGCGCCCCCGAGGCGGCGCTCGACCGTCGTGGGTGCGCCCCGAGGCGACACCTCGGCGTGCTCCGCTGGTGGTCTCGCCGCTGGTGCGCACCATGGCCCGCAAGGGCGGTGTCGATCTCGCGGCCATCGAGCCGACCGGCCCTGGCGGAGTCATCGTGCGGGCCGACGTCGAGCGCGCGCTGAACGGCTCCGCCGCCAGGCCCGCGCCCGTTCCCGCCGCGGCCGTCCCCAGCGAGCGACGGATCCCCCTCAACGGATTCCGCAGGGCGGTTTCGGCCGCGCTGACTCGCAGCCGCTCGGAGATCCCCGAGGCGACCGTGTGGGTCGACGTCGACGCGACCGCGCTGTGGGAGCTGCGTGAGAGCACCCGCACCCCCGCCGACCCAGGGCCGGGGCTGCTGGCCTACATCGCACGGTTCGTGGTGGCGGGTCTACAGCGGTTCCCCGTGCTGAACGCGCGCCTGGACACCGAACGCGACGAGATCGTGGAGTTCGACCGAGTCAACCTCGGGCTCGCCGTACAGGGCGAGCGAGGTCTGGTCGTCCCGGCGGTCCTCGGTGCCGAGTCGATGACGACGGCACAGCTCGACACGGAGATCCGGCGGGTCACCGCGACCGCGCGGGAGGGTCGCGCCACGGCCGAGGAACGCTCCGCGGCGACTTTCACACTCAACAACTACGGCAGTTTCCGGGTCGACGGCAGCGCCGCCATCATCAACCACCCGCAGGTCGCGATTCTCGGCCTCGGCCGGATCATCGACCGGCCCTGGGTCGTCGACGGCGAGCTCTGCGTCCGCAAGATCACGCAGCTGAGCTTCGTCTTCGACCACCGGGTCTGCGACGGCGGCACCGCCGCGGGGTTCATGCGCAGCGTCGCCGACGCGATCGAGAACCCGGCCTCGGCCATCGCGAGGCTCTGATGGGGGACCGGTGAGCACGACATCCTCGTCCCCGGCGCCGGTTCGGCTACGCCTGCGCGCTCCGGGCCGCGCAGCTCGGCCTGACGGTGGCCCTGGTCGAGAAGGCCGAGGTGGGCGGCACGTGCCTGCACTCCGGCTACATTCCGACCAAGGCTCTCCTGCGCGCCGCCGAGGTCGCCGACACCACCCGCGAGGCGGCGCGGTTCGGCGTCACCGCCGCTTTCTCCGGCGTCGACATGAACGGGGTCAACGCCTACAAGGACGACGTGGCCGCCCAGCTTCCGGCCGGCCGCGGCGGGCAGTCGCCGCTCCCCGGCCGGCTCGACGCCCGCTTGGACCATGTCTCGTAGGCCCTCACAGCAGGTCGCGCCGGTCGTTCGCGGGCTCGTCGCCGTCAGCTGGCGCCGGCCTGGCTTGCTTGGTGGGCCGCGGCGTTCACCCCGCCGGTGAACGGTTCGCCGTGGCCGGGCAGTACGACCGGGACGTCGATCTCGGCCAGCGTGGCTAGTGAGCGCAGCGCTGTGGCGCTGTCGTGGGTGAAGGCGCCGCACACGATGCGCGGGCCCCGCTCACCGGTGATGGCGTCATAGGTCACCAGCGCGTCGCCCGTGCAGATCATGCCGTGGTCGGCGAACAGGAACGCGACACTGCCCGGGCTGTGACCGGGAGCCGGGATGACCTGCGGGCGGCCGGGGACATCGAGCGTCGTGCCGGGGTGGAACGTGTTCACGGTCCGCACGGCCGGGGTGGTGAACGCGCCGCTGCGGGCGAGTTTCAGCGGGACCCCGAGCATGGCCGGGTGGCGCACGAGGTAGGGGAGCATCGAGCGCTCTGGCTTGGCGATCTTGTTGGCCTTGCGGGGGGAGGCCAGCATCGGTGCGTCCGCCTCGTGGATCCATACGGCCGCGCCGGTCTGCTCACGCAGCCGTTCGGCCAACCCGAGGTGGTCGGGGTGCCCGTGGGTGAGCACGACGGCCCTGATGTCCCGCACGCGCCGCCCCAGCAGGGTTTCCAGCCGCTCGTAGTCGTTGGGCAGGCCGGCGTCGACCAGGGTGATGCCGTCGCTGTCCTCGATCACGTAGAAGTTCGCGAGCTCGCCACCGAGCCGGTGCACGCCGGGCGTGTCCACGGTGCCTCCAATTTAATTACAGTTACCTGTAACGAATATAGCCTAGGATTCCCGTGTGGCGCCAACCAGCTCTCGTAGGACCTACGACACGTCCGGCCGCCGCGCCGCCGCCGAGCGCAACCGCGATGCCGTACTGCGTGCCTGTCACGACTTGGTTCTGCGGGACGGCTACCGTGCGACGACGATCCGCGCGGTGGCCGAGCGAGCGGGCGTGTCGATCGAGACGATCTACAAGTCGTTCGGCGGCAAGCAGCAGCTGATGAAGGCCGTGTACGACGTCACGCTGGCCGGCGACTCCGAACCCGTCCCGATCGGCCGGCGAGCCGAGGTCCGGGCGGCGTTCGAAGCGTCCGGCCCGCAGGACAAGGTCGTGCTCTACGCCCGCTTCGTCACCGGCCTGATGGAGCGGTTGAGCGGGCTGATCGCCGTGCTGACAGAGGCCGATCCGGACATCGCCCGGATCCGCGCCACCACCGAGGAGGAACGCCTCATCGGCGTGCGTGCCTTCGTCGACCATCTCGCCAAGGAGGGGCACCTGCGGGCCGGCACGGCCGCCGAGCACGCCGCCGACGCGTGCTGGGTGCTGACCTCCCCGCAGTTGTTCGCGCAGCTCACACTGGCTCGCGGCTGGGACGCGGACGGCTACCGCCACTGGCTCACCGAGATGCTCGCCGCGACGCTGCTGGAACCGTGACGCGGCACCCAGCCGGCGGTGCGCTGCGCGTGTCGCCTCCGACTCGGGGCACGGCAAGGAACGCGACCCGGTGGGCGCGCGGCAGAAGATCAACGATCGGTGCTACTCGGTTACCTGGAACATGCCTGGGAACAACCGCGGACGAAGTCGACGTGCCGCCGCCTCGTCAGAGCCACCTCGGTAGTCGCGTCGACCATCGCAACAGAACGCGGGCGTCGCGGTCAACGGCGGCCAGTGACCGGAACTCAGCTCGCGCGGGCGGCGACCCACTCGTCGTACTCGGTGTTGGACGGCGGGGTCGCGGCGATGACGTCGTCGAGCAGGGTGCGTGCGGTGGCCAGCCCGTCGATGGCCACCGTCATCCGGTCACGTTCCTTGTGCAGGTGCGGCAACAGCTCCGGGCAGCCGGGCGCGAGCCCGTCCCCGGTGTCCACCATGCACGGCAGGACTTCCTTGATGAACGTGGTGTTGAGGCCGGCGGACAGGAGCATCCGCACGTGCCGCACGACGTCCACATCGGACACCGCGTAGTCGCGGTAGCCACTCGGCTTGCGCGTTGGGCTGAGCAGGCCCTGCTCCTCGTAGTACCGCAGTGACCGTTCGCTGACGCCGGTCAGTGCGGCAAGCTCGCCGATGCGCATGACTTGACCTTAACACCGGCGTGAGGCTTTACGGTCGCCGTCATGACTGAACCAGTGACGGTCCTCGGGCTCGGCCCGATGGGCCACGCCATCGCCGACGCCTTCGTGGCGGCCGGTCACCAGACGACCGTGTGGAACCGCTCGACGACCCGCCCGACACCCGACGGCGCCGTCCGCGCCGACCTGACCTCCGCCGTGGCGGCGAGCAAGATCGTCGTGGTGTGCCTGCTCGACTACGACGCCGTGCGCGCGGTGCTCGACCCGATCGCGGCCACGTTGCGCGGCAGGCTCGTGGTGAACGTGACGAGCGGCTCCCCGGACGCGGCGCGGGCGACGGCGGAGTGGGCGGCCGGGCACGGCATCGACTACGTGGACGGCGCGATCATGACGCCCACCAACACGATCGGCACCGCCGACGCCGTGCTTCTGTTGAGCGGCAAGGTGGAGACCGACGCGTTGAGCGCACTCGGTGGCACACAGACGTATCTCGGCACCGATCCGGGCCGGGCGGCGGCGTACGACGTGGCGCTGCTGGACATCTTCTGGACGTCGGTCGTCGGCGTCGCGCACGCGTTCGCGCTGGCACGCAGCGAGCACATCACGCCATCGGAGCTGGCCCCGCTGGCACGCGGGATCGCCACGCTGATGCCGATCGTGATCGACGAGCACGGCGCGCGTCTCGAGGAGGGCCGGCACGGCGGCGACTACTCGAACCTCCGGTCGGCCGCGGCGGGCATGGCCCACATCATCCACACGGCGCGGGCACGCGGCATCGACGCCGGCGTGATGGAGGCGGCGCACGCGCTGACGCAGGGCGCGATCGACGCGGGTCACGGCGACGACGGGATCTCCCGGCTGACGGTGGCGCTCGAGTCGGCGTGAACCTCCCCACCGGGCAACGGCTCGCGGTCGTCGCCGCGAGCCGTTGCCCGCGACCTGGCACGGGCCGCGCTCGCGGCGCCTTGCTGACCTCGGGGTCCAGCGGTAGCTTTCACCCCGCTGCCCCGCCGTGACCACCAACGACAACGGCTTCTGGCCCTGCTCGGTGGCCAGATGCAGCTTCGTGGTCAACCCACCCCGCGACCGGCCGATCCCATGATCGTCCGGCTCGACGTCGACCCCACCCGGCGGTTCGCGCTGATCAGCCCCCTTTTCCGCGCACCGGCGGCGTGCTGGTGCGCCCGAGCAACGGTGGAATCCACACTGACATCCCAGGTGATCACCCCGTCGGGCCCAGGTGGTGGGGCCAGCCGCGCCGACCGGCCCCACCACTCGCGGCTCACAGCGGCACCCAGCGATCAGGCCGCGGCTTCGTCGGCGCGGGCGGCCGTTCTTCCTGGCGCTCTTCGGCGGGTTGCTCGGTCGGCTCCGTCGCCGGCTCGGGGTCGATCTCGTCCACGCGGACCACTATGCGACGGCGCCGGCCGGCGTAGCTATGCGGCAGCCCCTCCTTTTTGGCCATCCCGCCGCCTATTGTCGTGCCGAGTTGTCGTGGCGAGCCGGCTCCGAGCTGATGAGGTACGGGTGCGCACGGATACCGAGGGTGACAGCGCCGATCTCCGGCCTGGGGACGGTGCGACCGACCGCGCCGCCGTGCGGCAGGTGTCGCCCGCGCTGGTGGCTCGGGACGGCGAGCTGGCGAGGTTGCTGGCGACGGTCGCCACCGCCCCTGCGGTGGTCGCGGTGGCGGGTGAGGCCGGGGTCGGGAAGACGCGGCTCGTGGCCGAGCTGCTCGCCAGGGCCGAGCTTGCCGGGCGTAGCCTGCTGGTCGGCAGCTGCCACCAGATCCGGGAGTCCTTCCCGCTGGGGCCGGTCGTCGAGGCGGTCCGCGATGCCGGCGACCGCCTGCGCGGGCTGGCGCTGAGCGAGGTCGCGGGGGCGGTGCGGCCGTTGTTGCCAGAGCTCGCGTCCTTCCTGCCGGCCGCCCCCGGGCCGCTGGACGACCCGGTGGCCGAGCGGCACCGCGTGTTCCGCGGCCTGACCGAGGTACTGACCGCGCTCGCACCAGCCGTCCTGGTGCTCGAGGACCTGCACTGGGCGGACGAGCAGACCGTCGACTTCGTGGCCTACCTGCTGACCACGCCGATGCCGGAGCTGGCGGTCGTGCTCACCTACCGGAGCGAGGAGGTCAGCGCCGCGGTGCGGGCGCTGACCGCGCGGTTGCCGGCCGCGACGGCGCGCGCCCACGTGGCACTGGCGCCACTCGACGAGCGGGAGACCGGCGACCTGGTGGCCGCGATCCTCGGCGCGCCACGGGTGTCGGGCGAGTTCGCCAAGTACCTGTGGGACCGCACCATGGGGCTCCCGTTCGCGGTCGAGGAGGTCATCGCGTTGATGCAGACGCGCGGCCTCGTCGTGTCGCGGGACGGCGAGTGGACCCGTAAGCCGTTGGGGGAGCTCGAGGTGCCGCGCGGCATTCGCGACTCGACGCTGGCGCGGATGGCCCGGCTCGCACCGGGCGCGCAGCGGATCGCCGAGGTCGCGGCGGTGATGCAGACCCGCGTCGCCGTCCCGATGCTGCTCGCGATGACCGGCGTGACGGGTGCGGCGGAGAGCGCCGCGATCGACGCGATGGACGAGGCGATCGGCTCCGGGCTGCTGGTCGAACAGGGCGAGACGGTCGGGTTCCGGCACGTGCTCGCGGCACAGGCGGTGTACGAGGACATCTTCTGGCCGCGCCGGCGCACGCTGCACGGGCGGGCGGCCGCGGCGTTGCGGACGCAGTCACCGGTTCCGCTCGGGCAGGTCGCCCATCACCTGCGGTGCGCCGGCGTGCTCGACGAGTGGGCGACCACGGCCGAGGCGGCCGCGGACCACGCGGTGGCGCTCGCGCACGACGCCGAGGCGGCCCGGCTGCTCAGCGACGTGCTCAGGAACGCCACGCTCGACCCGGCGCACCGGGCCAGGGTCGCGGTCAAGCTCGGCCGCGCGGCGACCCAGACCCTGCACGCCGACCAGGTCGCCGACCTGCTCTCGGCGGCCCTCGACCAGGATCCGCCGGTCACCGTGCGCGGCGAATTGCGGCTCCTGCTGGCCAACGCGCTCAACCACAACGCGGACGATCCCGGCCGGCAGCGCCGGCTGTTCGCCGGGGCGGTCGCCGATCTCGGGGACCGCCCCGCGCTGCGGGCCTGGGCGATGGTCGGGCTCTCGTTGCCCACCGTGCAGGGGATCCCGCTGGCCGAGGACCGGCGGGTGCTGACCGAGGCGGTCGAGTTGGTCGCCGGGATCGACGATCCGCTGGCGGAGGTGTTCGTGCTCGGCAAGGCCGGCGCGTTCCTGGCCCAGTTCGGCGACCCGGCGTGGCGCGGGCTCGCGGATCGGGTGCTGGCCGTCACCGGCGGGGCGCCGCAGCAGCGCAGGGAGGCCAACGCGCACTACTCGCTCGGTGTGGAGGCGTGCTACGCGGGTCAGCTCGGCATGGCCGAGCGGCTGCTGACCTCGGGGCTGCGGGCAGCGGCCACCAGGGAGAACCGCCGGCTGGAGATCATGATGCGGTCGGGCGTCGCGCTGCACTCGTTCTGCCGAGGCGAATGGGAGGGCCTGAGCGAGGAGGTCGACACGCTGCTCGCGCTGCAGGCCCATCACGCGCGTACCCGGTTCGACGTGGACATCGTGGCGGCCGGCCTCGCGCTCTCGCGGGGCGCGGTGGACGACGCGCGGACCCGGCTCGCCGACCTGATCGGGCTGGCCGAGCGACTCGGCAGCTTCCAGGTCCTGCCGTTCGCGGGAGACGCCGCGGTGCGGGCGGCGCTGTTCCGGGACGAGACGGCCGAGGCGGTGGCGTTCGTGCGCCGCTGCCTGGCGCCGCTGGCCGCCAAGGGCCTGTGGGCGCCGGTCGGCCGGCTGCTGCCCTCGGCCGCCGAGGCGCTGACGGCGGCGGGGGAGCGCGCGGAGCTGACCGAGCTGCTGACCCGAGTCGAACGGGAGACGCGTGCGTTGGACGCCCCGCTCGCCTCGGCCGGCCTGCGCTACGCCCGCGGGGTGCTCGCCTCGGATGCCGAGGATCTCCTTGCCGCCGCTGGGGAGTACGAGGCGGCGCTGGCGCCGTACGAGGCGGCGAGGGCGAACGAGCGGGCGGCCGCCGTTCTGCTGGCGCGGGTGTCTCCCGGCGACGAGCGGGCGCCGGCCGTGCTCCGCGACGCCGTGGCGACCTACGAACGGCTTGGCGCGACCTGGGACCACACCCGCGCCACCGGCCTGGCGCGGCGGCACGGCATCGCGCTGCCGGCCCGCCACCGCGGCGGGCGGCGCGGCTACGGCACGGAACTGTCGCCGCGCGAGCGCGAGGTCGCCGAGCTGGCCGCCACCGGCCGGACGAACAAGGAGATCGCGAAGGAGCTCTTCGTGTCGGCCAAGACCGTGGAGAAGCACCTGATCGCCGCCATGCGCAAGCTTGGGCTGCGCTCCCGTTTCGAGCTGGCCTACCGGCTCGAGCCGGTAGGGAAAGATGGGGGCATCCCCCATAGGTAACCGGCGCCCGGCCGCCGCACAGTGTCAGCATGAACCAGGTCTTCCGCCGGACCCGCGTAGTCGCGCTGGCCGCCCTGCTTCTCGCGACGGGTCTGCTGAGCGCACCCGTGACCGCGACCGCGGCGCCGCCGCCACCGACGACGCCAGTGGTCGAGGCCGCCGTCGACCAGGACATCCGCACGAACGGGGCGGCTGATTTCATCGTCCGGTTCCGCGAGCGGCCCGACCTGTCCTCGGCGGCGTCGATCGGCGACTGGACCGAGCGCGGCCAGCGCGTGGTCGACCTGCTGCGCGGCACCGCGGACACCAGTCAGCGCGAGCTGCGGGCCAAGCTGTCCGACGCCGGCGTCACGTTCACCCCGTTCTGGGCCACGAACGCGATCGCCGTCAACGGCGGCGACAAGGCCGCGCTGGACATCGTCCGCGGGGCGCCCGAGGTCGCCGAGGTCGTCCCCGCGGGCCGGCACGAGATCGCGGAACCCGCGGCGGACGGCCCGGCGCCGGCCGCCACGGACGTGGCGTGGAACGTACAGGCGATCAAGGCCCCGCAGGTGTGGCAGGAGCTGGGCACCCGCGGCGAAGGGGCCGTGATCGGCAGCATCGACACCGGGGTCGACTACACCCACCCCGCGCTCGCCGGCGCCTACCGGGGCAACAACGGCGGGGGCGGCTACGACCACAACTACAACTGGTTCGACCCGACCAGGAGGTGCGGTGTCCCGTCGACGAAGCCGTGCGACGACGACGGCCACGGCACCCACACGATGGGCACGATGGTGGGCGACGGCGGCCCGGGCAACCAGATCGGGGTGGCTCCCGGCGCGCGCTGGATCGCGGCGAAGGGCTGCGCGGGGGCCTACTGCTATGACTTCGCGCTGATCGCCGCGGGCCAGTGGATGCTCGCGCCGACCAACCTCGCCGGCGCCGACCCGAGGCCCGACCTGCGCCCGAACGTGGTGAACAACTCCTGGGGCAGCATGTTCAGCGCCACCGGCTTCTACCGCGACATCGTGCGGGCCTGGCGGGCCGCCGGGATCTTCCCGGTGTTCTCCAACGGCAACGAGGGGCCACGCTGCGGCAGCACGGGGAGCCCCGCGGACCTCCCGGAGGCCTACTCGGTCGGCTCCTCGGACGCCGCCGGGGCGCCGAGCTGGTTCTCCAGCCGCGGCAGGTCGAACTACGGGTCGACCAAGCCGGACGTCACCGCGCCCGGTTCGGCCGTCCGCTCCGCACTGCCCGGCGGCGCGTACGGGGTGCTCAGCGGCACCTCGATGGCCGCGCCGCACGTCACCGCGACCGTGGCCCTCGCCGTCTCGGCCGCGCCAGCACTCGCCGGCGACCTTGACAAGATCACGAAGGTGCTGGACGGCGGCGCGACCGACCGGGCGGACCTGAGCTGTGCCGGCACGGCGGGCGACAACAACGTGTGGGGCGAGGGCGCGCTCAACGCCTACGAGACGGTTCGCCGGGCCCCGCGCGGTCCCAGCGGCGTCCTGTCCGGCACCGTCACCGACCGGGGCACCGGTCTGCCGGTGGCGGGCGCCGCGGTCGCGGTCGATGGCGCCACGTTCGACCGCACGGTCAGCACGGACGCGAGCGGCAAGTACCAGACCCGCGTCCCGGCCGGCGGCTACACCGTGACGGCCACGTCGTACGCCTACCGCACGGTCAGCAAGCGAACCACCGTCGGCTCAACCGGCGCCGCCCTGGACCTGGCCCTGCGCGTCCAGGAGAACTACCAGCAGGTCACCGGGCGCGCGCAGACCCGGGACGGCACGCCGGTGGCGGGCGCTCTGGTGTCGATCGCCAACTCGCCGGTGCCGGCGACGACCACCGGCGGCGACGGCCGGTTCACGTTCGAGTCCGTGCCGCGCGGCACGCACCGGTTCGTCGTCACCCCGGCGGAGGGCTGCCTGAAGCCGACGCCCGTCGAGGTCTCCGTGCGGGACGCCGAGGACGAGGTGCGGCTGACCGTCGACCGCCGCACCGACGACTTCGGCCACACCTGCGACGTGGTGGCCGCCGACTACCGCCCGATCATCGGCGTGCCGCTCAACGTGACCGGTGACTGGGACCGGACCAAGGTCGAGCTGCCGTTCCCGGTTCCCTTCTACGGCAACGTCTACACCGACGCGTGGCTCGGGGTGGACGGTGTGCTCGGGTTCCAGCACACCGGCGTGGAGGGACACGGCCTGCTCGGCGAGTACGTCAGTTGGCATTCCGAGATCCCGACCGGCCGCCTGCCCAACGCGGCCATCTACCCGTACTTCGCCGACCTGGTGATCGACGGCCAGGCCGCGATGTACACCGAGACGCGGGGCACCGCGCCCAACCGGCAGTTCGTCGTCGAGTGGCGCAACGCCTCGGTGGTGGAGGCCGGGGTGGACCAACGCGTCGACGTGCAGGCGTTGATCAGCGAGGACGGCACCGTGACCGTCCAGTACCGAGGGCTTGTCCGGCCGGCGGTGTCCGGTGCGGTCGCGACCGTCGGCGTCGAGTCGGCCGAAGGCACCGACGGCCTCCAGTACTCCCATCTGACCCCCACACTGCGGGACACCGAGGCGATCAGGATCAACCAGCCGGCCGGCGGCACCACGACCGGCGTGGTGACCGACGGCAACGACAAGCATCCGGTGTCCGGCGCCAAGGTCGAAGCGGTCGACGGCGCGGGCACGGTCCTGGCGACCACGGTCACCCGCTGGGACGGCCGCTACTGGCTGTGGCTGCCACCCGGCCGGTACACGGTCCGCGTGGCCGCGAGCGACTACACGGCCGCGAACAAGCGCGTCACCGTCGCCGACGGCGCGACCAGGGAGGCGCCGTTCGAGCTGGCCACCGCCGCGCTCACGGTGACCGAACCGACCGTCGACCGCACCGTGCTGGCGAACGAGTCGCGCAGCGTGCCGGTTCGGCTGACCAACACCGGCCGCAAGGACCTGAAGTGGACCATCCGGGAGGCCGCCGGCCAGGTGCTCGGCGGAGCGCGGGCCACCGGCGCACCGGCGCCCGCGCAGGTGTTGTCGTCCTGGCACGCCGACGGGCTCGGCCTGCCGGCGACCGACGTCGCCGACCTCGGCGACCGGGTGTGGGTGGCCGGCTACAACACCGGCGCGCGGGCCAACAACCTGGAGTACACCCCCACCGGCGCGGCCACCGGACGACGGCAGTCGAACGTCGTTGGCAAGGACCTGGCGTGGGACAGCCGGCGGGGCCAGCTCTGCCAGCCGGCGGTGGCCACCAAGTCGACCGCGGGCATCTTCTGCTTCGACCCGGTCAGCGGCCGGCACACCGCGACCGTGACCGGGACCGGCCCGTGGATGACCCCCAACGTGCGGGGCCTCGCCTACGACGCCGCCAAGGACGTCTTCACCGTCGGCGTGAACGACTTCAGTGCGAACTCCCGCTGGACCATGTACCGGATCGCCGGTCCGACCCAGCGCCAGCCCGGCGCCGTGCTCGGTGAGTGCGCGACCCCGGGCGGCGCCGCGCTGCTCGGCCTCGCCTACGACCCGGAGTCCGACGTGCTGTGGGCGCTCGGCGACGACCGGACCAACGGCACGTTGCTCTACCAGCTCGACGCCACCAGCTGCGACGTGCTCGGCACGGTGGACCCGCCCGGGGACCAGCCCGCCGGCCTCGACGTCGACAAGAACGGCCACCTGTGGCTGACCGACTCGGCGACCAACACCGTGTACCTGGTCGACGCCGGCCCACGGCGGGATCGCTTCCAGGACGTGTCGTGGCTGCGCCCCGGCTCGGTCTCCGGCACGCTCGCGCCGGGCAAGTCGACCACCGTGCCGGTCGCCCTCGACGCCGCCGGCCTGAGCGCGGGGCGCCATCTCGCCCAGCTGGTGGTGCGGTCCAACGCCGGCGCGAGCCCGTCCGTCGCGGTCCCGGTCGCGTTCACCGTCACCGACAAGCGGATCGGCGTCGACGTCGCGGGCGGCGCCGACTACCGCGACCCGGCCGGCGACACGTGGACGGCCGACCGGGCCTACACGGCCGGTGAGTACGGGCATGTCGTGCCGGGCGAGGTGCTGACCACCCGGGCCGAGATCGCCGGCACCGACGCCGACCCGCTGTACCGGTCGGCGAGGGTCGGGGCGACCGGCTACCGCTTCGACCAGCTACCCGACGGCGTCTACGAGCTGGACCTGAGGTTCGCCGAGATCGGCGGCGTCGGGCCGTTCGGCCGCCTCTTCGACGTCGCGGCCGAGGGCGAGGTGGTACTCGCCGCGGTCGACGTGGCGGGCACGGCCGGCGCCACCGACCACGCCGCCGACCAGACCGTGCTCGTGCGGGTGCGCGACGGGGTGCTCGACCTCGAACTGCGCGGTCTCGACGGCTACGCCCCGCCACTGCTGTCCGCCGTCCGGATCACCCACCGCGTCGACGTCCCGCTGACCGCGGTCTGACCCGAGGAGCGACCACGATGACCACCCGGCTGACTACCCGGAGGATTTCCCGGATGCACTCCCCGAGAACCCGGCGGGCGGGCTTCGCCTTCGCCGCGGTCCTGTCACTGGTGGCCGGTCTGCTGACGCTGAGCGCGGGCCGGTCGACGCCCGCGGCCGCCCAGGACACGGCGGCCGTCCCGGTGGCGCCGGCCGTGACGAGCGAGATCGACAAGAGCGGCCGCGCCGACTTCTGGATCGTCATGGACGGCAAGGCCGACCTCGCGGCCGCGGCCGCGGTGGACGGCTGGGTCGCGCGGGGCGATGCGGTGGTGTCGGCGCTGCGCACGGTCGCCGACCGGGCCCAGGCCGGGCTGCGCGCCGAACTGTCGCGCGCCCACGTCTCGTTCACGCCCTACTGGGTCACCAACGCGATCCTCGTCAGGGACGGCGACCAGGCAACGCTCGACACCGTCAGCCGGCGTGCCGAGGTCCGCCGGATCAACGCGGTGCGGACGGTGTCGCTCCCGCCGGTGCGGGAGGTCGCGCCCGCGCCGGCCGCCGACGCGCCGGAATGGGGCGTCGCGCGGATCGGCGCGGACCGCGTCCGCCAGGAGTGGGGCTACGACGGCGCGGGCGTCGTCGTAGCGAACATCGACACCGGGGTGGACCACACCCACCCCGCGCTGGCCGGCAGCTACCGCGGCAACCGGGGCGACGGCACTTTCGACCACAGCTACAACTGGTTCGACCCGACCGGTCGCTGTGGGAGCGCGCCGTGCGACGACCTGGGGCACGGCACCCACACGATGGGCACGATGGTTGGCGACGGCGGCCCCGGCAACCGGATCGGCGTCGCGCCGGGTGCCCGCTGGATCGCGGCCAAGGCCTGCGTGGCCACCAATGGTGGCGAGTGCCACGAGACCGACCTGCTCGCCGCCGCACAGTGGCTGCTCGCGCCGACTGACGCGAGCGGCCGAAACCCCGACCCGGGGAAGCGGCCGAACGTGGTGAACAACTCGTGGAGCGGCGGCCAGGGCGATAGCTGGTTCGCCGACGCCGTCACGGCATGGCGCGCCGCCGGGATCTTCCCCGTGTTCTCGGCTGGCAACTCCGGCCCCGCCTGCGGAACCGCCAACTCGCCCGGCGACCAGGCCGACGTCTACGCGGTCGGCGCGTTCGAGATCAGCGGTGTGATCGCGCCGTTCTCCTCGCGCGGCCCGTCGGTCAGCGGGCTCACCAAGCCGGACATCGCCGCGCCGGGTCGGGGCGTGCGCTCGTCGACGCCCGGCGGCGCCTACGAGTTCATGTCCGGCACCTCGATGGCCGCGCCGCACGTGGCCGGCACGGTGGCACTCCTGCTGTCCGCCGCACCGCGGCTGGTCGGCGACCTCGCCGGGATCACCGCGTCGCTTGACGGTTCCGCGGTGGACGTCGAAGAGCCCCGCTGCGGCGGCACGGCCGCCGACAACAACACCTGGGGACAGGGCAAGCTGGACGCGTACGCGGCGGTGTCCCGCAGCCCGCACGGCCCGGTCGGCACCATCGCCGCCACCGTCACCGGCGCGGACACACAGGCGCCGATCGCCGGGGCGCGGATCTCCGTCACCGGCGCCGCCGGCACCCGGGAGCTCACCACCGACGCCATGGGCCGGCTGCGGATCTTCGCCGCCCCCGGCGACTACCGGGTACAGGTGTCGTCCTACGGCTACGCCAAGGTCGAGCGGAACATCACCGTCACCGCCGACGTCGGCACGTCGGTGGACACCGTGCTTTCGGTCGGGCCCGGCTTCCACGACGTGACCGGCACCGTCACGGTGGCCGGGGCGCCGGTCGCGCGGGCCACGGTGGCGGTCGGCGGCGAGCCGTACGCCGCCGCCGTCACCGGCGCGGACGGCCGGTTCCTGGTCCGCCGCGTGTCGGGCGGCGAACACGCGACCGTCGTGCGGTACTCGGGCTGCGCCGAGGCGCGCACGGTCAACCTGGTGGTCGACGGGCCGCGGGATCTGCCGGTCGACCTGACCCGCCGCACGGACGGGTACGGACACACCTGCGACGCGGTCGCCCCGGTCGACATCACCGCCACCACCGCGGTGCCGGTGACCACGGGCAAGTTCGGCCTGCTCGACCTGCCGTTCCCGGTCGGCATGTACGGGACGCGGTACCAGCACGCCTTCGTCGGCGGCGGCGGTGTGCTGTCGTTCGTCAACGACCCCGCCAACTTCTCGCAGCAGGGTTCGTTGCCGTCCACCGCCGGGCCCGACGCCGTGGTGGCCCCGTTCTGGCTAACGAGCTACGGCGGCGGTTCGGTGCGGACCGCGGTGTCGGGGCAGGCGCCGGACCGCCGGTTCGTCGTGCGGTGGTCGGGCCTGCGCGACGGGGACACCTCCGGCATGGACGCCGCCGCCGTCTTCGGTGAGGACGGCACGCTCACCTACCAGTACGAGCGCCCTTCGCCCGCGGCGTGGACCGGCGGCGCCGATGCCGTGGTCGGCATCGAGAACGAGGCCGGCGACGACGGTTTCCTGCTGTCCAAAAGGGAAGCACTGCTGACCAACACGGCCGCCATCCGGATCTCCGGCCCGCCTGCCGGCGCGGTCCGCGGCACGGTGACCGACCGCGCGGACGGCAGCCCGATCGCCGGCGCGCGGGTCGAGGCACGGGTGGGCGACCGGGTGACCGAGTCGACCTACACCGCCAAGGACGGCGGCTACACCCTCACCCCGCGCCCCGGCGCCTACACGGTGCGGGCGACCGCGACCAACCAGGAACCGGCGACCACCGAGGTCGACGTGCCGGCTCCCGGCCGGACGGTCCGCGCCGACCTGACCCTGACCGGCGGCCGCCTCGCACTGTCGACCGCCGCCGTGGATCAGGTCGTCCCGGCCGGGGAACGGCGCACGGCGGGGGTTCGGCTCACCAACACCGGCGACCGGCCGGTCCACTGGCGGGCCCGCGACCAGGTCGGCGGCGCGCCCCTGCGCCCGCTGCAGACCTGGCGACTGACCAACGTGCGGTACGCGTACGAGATCGAACAGGTCGGCGACCGCATCTGGGTGGGGAACGCCGGCGGCGAGTCCGTCGAGTACACAATGGACGGTCTGGAGACGGGCCGGCGGTGGCGGTTGCCGCTCAGTGCCGCCAACGTCGTCGGGCTGGTCCACGACACTCGGGACGGCACCCTCTGCCGCAACGTCCGGGAGGCGAAGGCCCAGGCAACATGGGAGATCGTCTGCTTCGATCCGTCGACCGGGGCGCTGCGCACCCGGTTGCCCGTGCCGGCCGACCTGACCGGCACGGTGACCGGCTTGGCGCACGACGCCGCGACCGACACGTTCTGGCTCGCGAACGGAGCCACCGGCCGCGTCTACCGGGTGGCCGGGCCGAGCCATTCGTCCCCTGGCCGGCTGCTCGGGCACTGCGCGCTACCGGCGGGTGGTGGCGACGACATGGACATCGATCCGGCCGACGGCTCGCTGTGGGTCTTGCTGCACGACTCCCTCTACCAGGTCGACCTCGCCACCTGTCAGGTGCGGACGGTCCTGCGCTGGCAGATCGACGACTACGCCACCGAGATCCTCTCGGGCCTCGACGTGCTCGGCAGCGGCGAGTTCCTGCTGCTGGACAACCGCGGTTACCGCGTCCACCGGACCACCGGGCCGGGCGGGCTCGGCGACGTCGGGTGGCTCGGCCTGCCGGTGTCGGGCGGCACTCTCGACCCAGGACAGTCGGCCACGCTGACCGCCGACGTCAACGCCGCGAACCTCACCACCGGTGTGCACAACGGCGGGTTGACACTGTTCTCCGACACCGCCGCCGGGCGCACGCCGGTGCCGGTCCGGGCGATCGTCCCGGCGACACAGGTCGGCGTCGACGCGGGGGCCACCACCGGTCGCCGTGACAAGCAGAACGACGCCTGGCAGGCGGACAAGGCGTACACCGCCGGCGGTTGGGGCTACCTCTACCAGGGCGCTCCCGTCGCCACGGCCGTACCGATCGCCGGCACCGAGGACGACCAGCTCTACCAGAACGCGCGCGGCGGACAGGTGTGGTACCGCTTCGACAACCTCCCGAACGGCGTGTACGAGGTGGATGTCCGGCTGGCGGAGATCCAGGGCGCGACACCGGGCCGGCGCTGGTTCGACCTGGTCGCCAACTCGACCCGGCTGCTCGCCGGGTACGACGTGGCGGCGGCGGTCGGCCAGAACACCGCGAGCGACCAACGGTTCTTCGTCCGGGTCACCGGCGGCCGACTCGATGTGCGCATGATCCCGCTCGCCGGATCGCTGCCGCCGTCCCTCAACGCGCTACGCGTCACCCACCGACCAGATCGATCGTGACGCGGACACCTGGGTGGAGGGCGGTCCAATCCTGATCGCCGGTCGCCGGTCTCCCGTGCGCTCCGATCGGTATAGTGCGATGCTCATTGACGTTCGGCAATTCAACGCGGACGAGGGTGTGTTCGTGCGGCTGTTGATGATCCACGCTGACCACTTCGGCTACGAGGTCACCGGTGACACCAAGGTGGCCGGCGCCGCCCCGGAGCCGGCCGGTGACGAGACCGGCGCCCGGGTGGAGGAAGTGCTCGTCGCTTTCGCCACCGCGGAGGCCACCGACCAGGAAAGCGTTGCCGGGGTGGCGAAGAAGGCGGCCGCCGCGATCCGGGACACCGCGGCGAAGATGGGGGCGCCCCGGGTGATGGTGTACCCGTACGCGCACCTCGCCAGCGACCTCGCGTCGCCGAGGGTCGCCGCGCGGATCATCGACCAGGTGACCGAATCCTTGCGTGACAACGGGGATCTCGAGACTCACCAGGCGCCGTTCGGGTATTACAAGTCGTTCGACATCGCATGCAAGGGACATCCGCTCTCCGAGCTGGCGCTGACGATCCGGCCGGACGGCACCGAGGAACCCGAGGACGACGGCGCGTCGGAGTCGACGGCACTGGCCGCCGAGAAAACGTTGCGGTCCGAGTGGAGGGTCTACCAGCCGGACGGCACGTACGTGCTCGCCGACGACTTCGACTTCCGCGCGCACCGCGGGCTCGCCGACCTGTTCACCTACGAGCGCACGGGTTCCCGGGTCGCCGAGGACGCGCCGCCCCACATCAAGCTGATGCGCGAACACGAGCTGGTCGACTACGAACCGGCCTCCGACACCGGGAACCTGCGGTGGTACCCGAAGGGACTGCTGGTCAAGCGGCTGCTCGAGGAGCACGTTACCCGCACGGTCGTCGACTACGGCGCCATGGAGGTCGAGACGCCGATCATGTACGACTACGCCCACCCGGCGTTGTCGAAGTACCTCCAGCGGTTTCCGGCGCGCCAGTACCTGGTGAAGAGCGACGACAAGGACCTGTTCCTGCGGTTCGCCGCGTGCTTCGGGCAGTACATGATCCAGCGGGACCTCGTCGCGTCGCACCACGACTTGCCGGTCCGGCTCTACGAGCTCACGCACTTCTCGTTCCGCCGCGAGCAGGGCGGCGAGGTGGCGGGCCTGCGGCGGCTGCGCACGTTCACCATGCCGGACATGCACAGCCTCGTCGCCGACATGGGCATGGCGAAGGTGGAGTTCCTCAAGCAGGTCTCGCTGTGCCTGCGGTGGCTCGACGACATCGGCCTCGACTGCGTGCCCGCCATCCGGTTCGTCCGGTCCTTCCTGGACGAGAACCCCGGGTTCGTCGAGGACCTGATGGCCACGCTGGGCAGGCCGGCGCTGGTCGAGGTGTGGGACGAACGGTTCTTCTACTTCGTCGCCAAGTTCGAGATGAACTTCGTGGACACGGCAAAGAAAGCGGCGTGTCTGTCCACAGTGCAGATCGACGTCGAGAACACCGAGCGTTTCGGCATCCGCTACACGGCACAGGATGGCGAGAAGCGGCACCCGCTGCTGATGCACACCTCGGTCAGCGGTTCGGTGGACCGCAACGTGTACGCGATCCTGGAGAACCAGGCGCTGCGCATGCGGCGTGGCGAGAAGGCCGCGTGGCCGGTGTGGCTCGCCCCGACACAGGTGCGTGTCGTGCCGGTGGCGGACGCCTATGTGGACGGTGCACAGGCGCTGGCGGACCGGATCCCGTTCCGGGTCGACGTCGACGACCGGGACGCCAAGGTGGGCAAGAAGATCCGCGAGGCCGAGAAGGAATGGGTGCCCTACACCCTGGTGGTGGGGGAGCGCGAACTCGCGGGCGGCGACCTCACCGTGCGCACACGGTTCGGTGAACAGCTGACGATGACGCTCGCCGAGTTCGTCGAGCGGGTGTCCGCCGAGACCGCGGGCAAGCCCACGCGCCCGGCGAACACCCCGCGACTGCTGTCCCGCCGCCCGATCTTCGTGGGCTGACGGGACAACGCGTCACAGCACCGTCTCGGCGGTCGGTGAGGCGTTCACGCGCCGGTCGATCCAGGAGGCGATGGCGTCGACCGTCGCGGTCGCGGGCACGCCGTCGGCACGGTGGCCGTCGCGGAACACGACCGACACCGTGCCTGCCGCCACGTCGCCCGCCTCGGCCACCAGCACGAACGGCACCAGTTGGGCGGCGTGGGCGGCGAGCTTGTCCCGCGCGGATGTCGCCGACCGGTCGACCTCGACCCGGATGTTCCTGCTCCGCAGTGCTTTCGCCACCCTCTGCAGGTGCTCGGCAGCCTCATCGCCGGTCGCCACACCGGCCACCTGGACCGGCGCGAGCCAGGCGGGGAAGGCACCGGCGTAGTGCTCGGTCAGGAGGCCGACGAACCGCTCGATCGAGCCGAACAGCGAGCGGTGGATCATCATCGGCTCCTGCGCGGTGCCGTCCGCCGCGGTGTACCGCAGGCCGTCCAAATGCGGCAGGTTGAAGTCGACGAGCAAGGTGGACAGCTTCCACGACCGGCCGAGGTCGTCGACCACGTGCACGTTCAGCTGCGGGCCGTAGAACTGCGCGGCCGCGGGGGCCTCGGTGACGCGGACCCCGGCGGCCGCGCCCGCGTCCGCGAGCGCATCGGTGGCGTGCGCCCACTGGTCGTCCGTGCCGACGTAGAACTCGTCGTTGCGGGTGTCCAGCACCAGGTGCAGGTCCGCGAACCCGTAGTCGCCCAGCACCTCGACGATCGAGGCGAGCAGCCCGCGCAGCTCGTCCCGCAGCTGGTCGGGGGTGCAGAAGATGTGGGTGTCGTCCATGGTCGTGGCGCGGGTGTCGAGCAGGCCGTTGACGGGAACGGGCTCGTAGCGGTGGATCGTGCTCATCTCGAACATCCGCAACGGCAGCTCGTGGTGTGACCGTTCCCGCGAGGTGTAGATGAGATTGTGGAACGGGCAGTTCATCGGCTTGAGCAGGTAGTCCCTGCCCTTGCCGAGCACGGTGCCGCCCTCGTCGGACTCCGCGTCGAAGTGCATGGTCGGGAAAATCTTGTCGCGGTACAGCTCCAGCGGCCGGGTGCCGCCGATCAGCGACGCGTGCGACAGGTGCGGGGTGTAGACGAACTCGAAGCCGTCCTCGGCGTGGCGGCGGCGCGAGTGTTCCTCGACCTGGCGGCGGAGTACGCCGCCCTTAGGGTGGAACACGGCGAGCCCGGCCCCGACCTCGTCGGGGAAGGTGAACAGGTCGAGCTGCCGGCCGAGGACGCGGTGGTCACGCGCGCGCACCGCCTCGAGCAGTCGCAGGTGGTCGGCCAGCGCCTGCGGTGACTCGCACGCCGTGCCGTGGATCCGTTGCAGCTGCCTGCTTTCCGCGCCGTCCCAGCGCACGGGCTCCGCCCGCAGCAGCGTGACGGCAGGGATCGCGGACGTGGCGGGCACGTGCGGGCCGCGGCTCAGGTCGCGCCACACCCGCTCGCCGGTGTTTGTGTCGACGGTCACGTAGATCGCGAGGTCGCCCTCGGTGGCCATCACGCCCGCGACGTCGACGGCGCTGACGCCGGACCCGACGCGGGGGTTGCCGGTCTCCCGCAGGTCCAGCAGCTCCTGTTTGCACGGCTCGTTTGCGAGCACCTGCCGCGCCTGGTCGACCGAGTCGATCACCTGCCGCGTGAAGCGCTGCCCGGCGGTGATGATCTGCTGCATCTGCTTCTCGATGACCGCGAGGTCCTCGGCGTTGAAGGACCGTGGCAGCTCGAAGTCGTAGTAGAAGCCGTCGACGGTCGGCGCGCCGAGCCCGAGCTTGGCGCCCGGGAACAGCTGTTGCACGGCTTGTGCGAGCACGAGCGCGGCGGAGTGCCGCACCACGACGCGCCCGTCGGGGCTGTTCGCGGTCACCGCCTGGACCTCGGCGTCGGAGTCCGGCGCCCACTCCAGGTCATGGAGCCCGCTGTCCGGGTCCCGCACGACGACGACCGCGTCGGGACCCTCGGTCGGCAGGCCGGCCGCCCGGACCGCGGCGCCGGCCGCGGTCCCCGCCGGCACCACCACCTGCTCGGCAGGCGCTGAGAGGCTGGGGACATACATGGTTGATCCTCCTTTGTGGACACTGCGGGGGGTCATCGGGATTGGGTGGCGAGGGCCACGGAGCCGGCGAGCCCCGCCACCGCGGACCGCAGAACCTGTGCTGACGTGCCGAAATTGAGCCGCACGAAGCCCTCGCCCGCGCGTCCGCAGTCGGCGCCGTCGAGCGTCGCGACCCCCGCGTGCGCCGCGAAGTGGGCCGCGGGCGAGGGCACGCCAAGCCCTCGGCAGTCCAGCCAGGCGAGGAACGTGCCCTCCGGTTGGGTGTACGGCACCTGGGGGAGGTGCTCGCCGAGCAGGGTCGCCAGCAGCCGCCGGTTCCGGTCGAGGTGGGCGAGCAGCGCCAGCAGCCATGGCCGCCCCAGCCGGTAGGCCGCGGTGGCCGCGACCGCGCCCAGCGTGGACGTCCCGTCGGTTGCGAGGCGGTTGAGCCGGTCCCAGCGCGCTCGGTCCGCGTCGTTGCTGAGCAGCATCTGCGCGCACTTCAGGCCGGGCAGGTTCCACGCCTTCGACGCCGACGTGGCCGTGATGGTGTGCGCGGCGGCGGCCGCCGACACGCTCGCGTAGGGCACGTGCGAGTGCCCCGGGTACACCAGCGGCGCGTGCACCTCGTCGGCGAACACGCGCCCCCCGTGGCGTTCGACCACCGCGCAGATCGCCGACAGTTCCGCCTCGTCGAACACGTGGCCCACCGGGTTGTGCGGGTTGCACACCACCAGCAGGTGCGCGCCGCCGGTGAACGCGTCCGCCAGCCGGTCGCGGTCGACGCGATACCGGCCGCCGTCGGTGACCATGGGCAGTTCGACGACCGGCCGGCCGAGCATCGGCGGCACCCGCAGGAACGGCGGGTAGGCCGGGGTGGGCACGATGACCGGGGAACCCGGCCGGGAGAAGTGCTCGACCGCGACGTGGAACGCCCGGACGACGTCGGGCAGCAGCCGCACGTCGTCCGGGGACACGTCCCAGCCGTGGACCTCCCGCTGCCACCGGGCGCAGGCCGCCCGCGTGTGCTCGGCCACGGCCGGTGCGAGGTAGCCGAACGTGTGCGCGTCGACGGCCTCGCGCAGCGCGGCCGCCACGGGTGGCGCGGTCCCGAAGTCAATCTCGGCGGCGCCCGCCCCGATCAGCCCGTCGCCGAACTCGGTCCACTTGAACGAGCCCGCCGCCCTGGCCGAGGCCGTGGTGACGTCGCTGAAGACATCCCCGGTGACGCCGCCGGCATGGCGGGACGGAACGGTCATGCCCGTGCCGGGGTGAGCAGGTCGACCGACATCGGGAGGGTGGGGTGCGGGGCGACGGAGTCGAACTCGTGGGAGACGTGACCGGGCTGCGTGAGCTTGCGCGTGAACAGCACCAGCATGTCCCGCTGCGCCGACGTGGTCGGGTCCTTGCGCATGATGGTCGACACGCTGTGCTTGCGCTCGTGGTCGACGATCAGGATCGTGTCAAGGAAGTCGCGATGCTGCCACTGCCCGATCGCGAGCTCCGGGTCGATGTCGTACCACTGGGTGGCGTTGCGCTCGCGCATGTCGTGGATGCGGGTGACCGCGCTGTCGTCGGTCATGTTCTCGCTGCCCAGCAGCACGGTCATCGTGTGGTCGACACCGTCGCTGTGCACGCCCTCCAGCGCGGGTTCCCCGGTGTGCTCGTTGTCGGTGGTGGTCCTGGTGTGGAACGCCGTGCAGATCCACTTGTCCAGGTCGTAGTCGAGACCGGGCCGCTGGACGATCTCGATGTCGTCGACGACGAGGTGCTTGAACACCAGCAGCGCCTGGAACGTGGGGTTGAGCTGGGTGTTGGCGTCGATCTCGGCGAAGCGGCGGACCTTGCCCGAGTCGTGCCGGACGAAGTCCTCCTCGGTGGTGAGGATGAACGGCTGGAACTCCGTGCGGTACGCCGTGCCGGCGCCGGTGTCCAGGCAGAAGCGGCCGTTGCGCGCCTTGCGGAAATCCAGCGTCGGATCCGGCGGGAGGCCCTCGCTCACCTTCCTGAACTCCGCGACGCTTTGCGGTGTCGAGCCGAACGCGGACAGAATTTCGATCAGGTGCTCGCCCTTGACGAAGGCCGCCCGGTCACGGGTGTACCTCGCCTTGATCTCGTTGATCTCGGCCAGCGCTGTGTCGAGGTCCAACCTGAGCATGCTGCCGATCCTTTCGTTGCTGTGGAAGACTTCTCGCGTGCTACCGGGTGACCGTGCCTTCGCGGAGACGGGAGACCATGTGCATGGCCGCCTCGACCGGGCTCTCCCCGGTGTGCTCGTCCGCCGCGCCGGCCCCGCTCGCCGCGTTGAGCAGCCGGGCCCGGTCGTTCCACTCCCCGGCGCCGGCGAACGGGATCGAATCGCCTTCGCGGTACTCGGGGATCGGCCGGAAGTTGTTGACCCCGGGCACCCGGTTTCCCCGTGCCAGCACGGGATCGAGGTACACCCCGTCGGCGAGTATGCGGGTCGACGCCGAGATGTAGCCGATGTCCAGCCCGCACCGGCGTTTCGGTGACGTGTTCGGCTCGGACGAGTGCAGCACGTTGGGGTGGTGGATGGACACGTCGCCGGGGTTCAGCTCTATGTCCACGATGCCGTTGCGCTCGATCAGCTCGTCGACGATCCGCTGGTCGGACGCGGAGAACAGCAGGTTGGGTACGTCGTCGCGGCGGGACGGCTGGTAGATGGGCACGTCGGGGGTGCCGGGGATGATCCGCAGGCAGCCGTTCTCCCGCGTGCTCGCGTCCACGGCCAGCCAGACCGTCAGCGCCTCGAGGGGGTCGAGCTTCCAGTACGCGCCGTCCTGGTGCCACAGGACCGCGTGCCCGTCGCGAGGTGGCTTGCAGATGTAGTGGGCGGTGAAGCAGGCCACGTCCGGGCCGAGGAGCTTCTCCGCGATGTCCACGAGGGAGGGTTCCAGGATCATCCGCACCCAGAACGCGTCGTTGCGGATCAGCGGGTGGTGCAGGTGCTCGGGGCGCAGCTCCGGGTACTTCGCGATCAGCCAGTCGACGTGCTGCCCGATCTCGGCGAGCAGGTCGGGATCGATGACGTCCCGGATGATCGCGTAGCCGTCGGTTTTGTAGTCCAGAACAGCCTGCTCGAGCTTGTCCATTGCGTGTGGTGTCCTCTCACTCGGTCAGCACGTGCTTGCCAGCCGCGATGCTCTCTTCCCAGTTCTGGCCGTCGAATTCCACGAACTCGATGTGCTCGGCGGCCTCGAGGTCGAGGCACCGCGCGTTCACGCTGAAAAAGCCGGTGGGATGCGAGCGCGGACGGTAGAACGGCATGATTCCGCACACGGCGCAGAACGTGTGGTCGGCAATGCGGTTACCGAACCGGTAGGGCTTCAGGAACTCCTGGCCCTGGTGCAGTTCGAACCGCTCCTCGGGAATCATGAGCTCCTGGTGCCCCGATTTGTAGCAGATCCCGCAGTTGCACAGCGAGATGGTGAGGTTCCGGCTCGCGGCGACCGAGAAACGGACGCCGCCACAATGGCATTCTCCGTGGTACCAGATGCGTTCGATCGGATCATTTCCGATGCTTTCTGCGGTAGCCATGTCGTGCTCCAGCCAGTGGCCTGCGAGATGACATTCAGCATCGTCAGACCGTGCGCCCGGTGTCAAGGAACACGCAGGTCGGAGTCGTTGACAATATGTCGACAGCGTATTGACAGGGTGTCGACCCGGCGCTTGCTACGTTGACCCGAGTAAGGCGGGAATTCGTCTCCGGGAAATGCGATTCGACTGCCGGGGCATTCGTGAATTCGACTCGAAGGGGTGGCAGTGGAGCTCAACGGTCGTACCGCGGTCGGCTTCGAACAGGGCCGGACCAGCGACGCCAGCTGGTTCGACGACCTCACCCGGATCCGGTTCGCCGGACCCGTTTCGCCCGCGCACCGGGTACTGCCACGGGAGATGAACGTCGAGACCCTCGCGGTGCACGCCGGCACCTACGCCGACCCGGTCACCGGCTGCGTCGGCACCCCGATCTTCCAGACCAGCACGTTCCTGCTCGACAACGCCAGCTACGACGCGTTCGCCGACGGCGCGATGCGGGACGTGCCGATCTACACGCGGTACGGGAACCCCTCGCAGTGGGCCGTGCAGGAGAAGCTGGCGGCGCTGGAGGGCGGCCGGAGCGCGATGGTGACCTCGTCGGGCATGAGCGCGATCGCGAGCACGATCTACGCGCTCACCAACGGGGGCAGCCACATCATCTCCGCCTACGACGTCTACGGCGGCACGTACAACCTGCTGCGCGAGGACATGCCGTCGGCCGGTCGCGAGGTCAGCTTCGTCGACCCGACCGACCTCGACGCGATCCGCGCCGCGGTGCGGCCGGAGACCCAGCTGCTGTTCTTCGAGACGCTGACCAACCCGCTGCTCAAGGCGCCGCCGATCCGCGAGATCGCGGAGATCGCCGCCGAGGCGAACGCGCTGCTCGTTGTGGACAACACGTTCCTGACCCCGGTGAACATGCGCCCGTTGGAGCTCGGCGCCGACATCGTCGTGCACAGCGCGACCAAGTACCTCGGCGGCCACAGCGACCTGACCGCCGGTGTCATCGTCGGCAGGCGCAAGTTCCTCGACCGGATCTGGGCGCAGGCGCTGCGGTTCGGCGGCTCGCTGGAGCCGCTGACCTGCTTCCTGCTGGAGCGCGGGCTGAAGACCCTGGCGCTGCGGGTGCGGCAGCAGAACGAGAACGCGCGCCGGATCGCCAGGTTCCTCACCACGCACGAGCGCGTCGCCGCCGTCTTCCACCCCGACGCGGGCGGTGCCCGGTACTCCGGCCTCGCCAGGGAGGACTACCTCGGCTACGGCGGCATGGTCAGCTTCGAGGTCCGCGGCGGTGACGCGGCCGCGCTGGAGTTCATGAGCAGGCTTCGCCTGCCCCACGTGGCGACGAGCCTCGGCGGCGTCGAGTCGCTCGTCAGCATGCCGAGCAACACCTCGCACAGCTCGCTCACCTCCGGCCAGTGCGCGCGGATCGGCATCAACCCGGGACTGGTCCGGTTCTCTGCCGGGATCGAGCACGGGGACGACCTGATCGCCGACTTGCGCGACGCGCTCGACAGCCTGGACGGAAAGGGCGAGTAGATGAGGAACAGCTTCTACACCGCCGGGTTCAGCGAGGTCATGCACGAGGTCAAGGAGGACCCGGCCGAGGCCGCCTACCGGTACACCGCGTCCGCGACCGCGTCCCCGCTGCGTGGGCTGACGGCCACGATCGGCCCCGCGCTGTTCGGCACCGTCAAGTCCGCGAGGAACCTGTCCGTCGCGCTCGCCGCGGATGGCGAGGACGGACCACGGCCGATGGACCTCGCGCTGACCGGCATCGCGGCGTGCGGCGTGACCACGCTGCTCGGCGGTGGCAGCGCGCAGGAGATCATCTTCGACGCCGCGGAGATGGTGATCTCCTACGACACCGGGTCCGTGCGTTGCCTGCTCGAGATCGACGGCGCCGCGGACCGGGACCGGCTGGCCACGCTGGTCGAGCAGATGCGGGGCTTCAGCCCGAACATGGCGACCATGACGCTCGCGGTGCCGATGGCACTGCGGCGCGAGGCAGACAAGCGGACCGAGGACGTCGGCGACGTCGAGGCCGAGCTCACGCCCGCGCCGACCGCCCGCCGGGTCAGGTGGATCAGCAGCACGCAGCTGGAGTCCCACCCGGCGGACGCGCCCGGCGCGGTGGCGCTGCGAGTCGACCAGCCCAAGCAGCTCACCGGCGTCGACTGGGGCCCGAACCCGCAGGAGTACCTCGTGATGGGCCTCGCCGCGGACGTCGCGGCGCACCTGTACCGGCTCACCGCGCAGCTGACCGGCGAGCGGCACACCTGGGAGGTCCGGACCAGTGCGTGCGAGGACATGCGGGGCCTGCTGCTCAAGGAGCTGGACTTCGTCTTCCTCCAGGACGTCGAGTGCACCGTCGTGGTGCCGGCGGCGCTGCGGGACGACGCGGTCACCGACAAGATCGTCCGCACCGCGTTCGCGCGGTCCGCGGTCCGGGATCTGATCACGCGGCCGCACCCGCCCGCGGTTGACCTCGTGCACGTAGGCGACGAGGTGGTCCCGTGAGCACCGAGGTCCTCGCGGTGGGCGCGGGGCCGGCGAACCTGAGCTTCGCGGCCCTCGCCGACCCGATCCCCGGCTGCCGCGTCACCGCCGTGGAGGCGCGCAAGTCCGTGTCCTGGCACGACGGCCTGCTGTGGGGCGACTCGCGGCTGCAGGTCGACGGGGTGAAGGACCTGGTGAGCCTCGTCGACCCGCGCAGCAGGTTCAGCTTCCTGAACTTCCTGCACGAGGAGGGCAGGCTCTACCGGCACCTCATCGCGAGCGTCGGCCACGTGAGCCGCAAAGAGTTCGACCAGTACTTCACGTGGGCGGCGCAGCTGCTCGGCGTGTGCCTCGACGAGGCGGTCGAGGCCGTCGAGCACGACGGGACCGGGTTCGTCGCGCACACCAGCCGTGGTGTGCGCCGCGCCGACCACCTCGTCATCGGGGTGGGCCAGGAGCCGTGTGTGCCGGCGTGCGCGCGGGACCTCACCAGCCCCCGGGTCTGGCACGCCGCCCGGCACATCGACCGCGGCCTCCCGGTCGGCGGCCGGGACGTGCTGCTGGTGGGCGGCGGGCAGAGCGCAGGCGAGGTCGCGCTGGACCTGCTCTCCGGCCGCACCGGCGTGCCGCGCCGCCTGACGTGGATCACCGGCGCCACCGGCTTCGCCCCGCTCGACGAGTCGCCGTTCGCCAACGAGTGGTTCAACCCGCGGTTCGTCGAGTACTTCCGCGACCTGACCGCGGATCAGCGGCTGCGGCTGCTCGACCGGCAGCGCGCGGCCAACCACGGCGTCACGAACGAGCTGCTCACCAGGTTGTACCGGCGGCTGTACGAGCTGGACTACCTGACCGACGCCGTGTTCAGCCACGAACTGCTCGCCGGTTCCCGGCTGACCGGGCTCACGGAGGAGCCGGGTGGCTTCCGCGCGGTCGAGACCGACACCGTCACCGGCGCGGTCCGGGAGACCCGGGGCGACCTGGTCGTGCTGGCGACCGGGTACCGGACCGGGCGGCCGGGGTTCATGGCGCCGCTCGCGGACAGGTTGCCGTGCGACGGCGACGTCTACGCGGTGGGCGGCGACTACCGCGTGGACTGGGACGGCCCGGCCGCCAACCGGATCTACGTACAGAACCTGGCGAAGCACAGCCACGGCGTCGCCGACCCGAACCTCGGACTCGCCGCGTGGCGTGCCGCCGTGATCGTCAACAGCCTGCTCGGCCGCGAGCTCTACGCGCTCAAAGGGGACGACATCACCCTGTCCTTCGAGTGACGGCCTTGCCCCGCAGTGGAAAGGAGCCCATCCGGTGACGGAACAAGCCCAGTCCGGCGGCGTCCGGGCGTACCGCGACGTGCTCGCGATACCCGTCGTGGCGTGGTCGGTCCTGCCGATCTTCGTGGCACTTCTGCCCATGGCCGGTATGGCGGTGACGCTGACGCTGCACGTGGTGGCGGTCCTGGACAAGGGCTACCTCGCCGCCGGGTTCGTCGGCACCGCGACGACGATCGGGACGATGCTGGGCGCGCCGCTCGTCGGGCGGGCGCTGGACCGGCACGGCCTGCGGCCCGTGGTCGCGGTGTGCGGCGCGGTGTCGGCCGCGTTCTGGCTCGCCATCCCGTGGCTGCCGTACGAGGTGCTCGTGGTCGCCGCGTTCCCGGCCGGGGCGCTGATGGTGCCGGTGAACTCGATCGCCCGCCAGGTGGTCGCGGCGTCGGTGCCGGCCGACAAGCTCCGCGCCGCGTTCTCGCTGGAGACGATCCTGATCGAGCTGTCGTTCATCCTGGGCCCCGCCATCACGGTCCTGGTCGCGGCTGAGGTGTCGACCACGGCCGCGCTGACCGGCATCGGTGTCGTCGTCGCGGTCGTCGCCGCGGTGCTCTACCACCGGAACCCGCCGATCCGCGGCGAAGCCGGGCCGACCGAGGAGACCGGCACGGCCGAGGAGCCCGGACCCGCTGACGGGGCACGCAGGCGTGGCCTGCTCAACCGGAACCTGGTCGCGACGCTGTTCATCTCGGTCAGCGCGCTGTTCGTGCTCGGCGGCCTCGAACTCGCCGTGGTCTCCACGCTGCGGGCGGGCGGCGAGGTCGAGTGGACCGGCGTGGTGATGGCGATCGGCGCGGCCGCCTCGATCGCGGGCGGTCTCGTGTACGGCGCCGCCAAGCGCGCGGTACCCCAGCTGCTGCTGGTGGCGCTGCTCGCCGTGCTGGTCCTGCCCGGCGCGCTGGCCGGGCAGGCCTGGTGGCTGCTCGCGCTCGTCCTCGTGCCGAACCAGCTGGTGTGCACCCCGACGTTCGCGGCGACGACCGAGAACGTCATCCGGCACGCGCCGCCGGAGGCCCGCGGCGCGGCGACCGGCCTCTACGACTCGGCGACCCGGCTCGGTATCGCGGTCAGCGCACCGGTGGTCGGGTTCGTCATCGACAACTCGTCCCCCGCATGGGGTTTCGTCGCCGCGGGGCTTGGCGGCCTGCTGCTCGCCGGCATCGGTGCGGCGCTGACGGGTCCGGCTGCGCCACCAGCGCCACAGCCGGAGCAGGCGGGCGAGGCGCACCTCGCCACCTCGTGACCGTCCAGAACGGCAACCGAGAGGACACGAACGTGAACACTGCCATGGACGCGCGCTCTTGGACGACGGCGGCCCGGCTGTACAACTCGACGGTGGCGGCGTGGGCGATCGGCGCCGCCTGGGAGCTCGGTGCGCTGGACGAGCTGGCCGAACACGGCGTGCTCGACACCTTCGAGTTCGCCACCCGGCACGACCTCGACGCGGCGTCGACCCTCGGGATGTTCCGCGCGCTCGCCGCGGTCGGCGTGGTGCGGCGCGACGACACCAAGATCGTGCCGGCGGACGCGTTCGCCGAGATCCACCAGACCCGCTCGCTGTTCCACTGGCTCGTGCGGGGCAGCGCGGAACTGTTCCGCCAGATGCCCAGCGTGCTGCGCAACGAGAACCGGGCAGGCGAGTTCTACCGCCGTGACCCGGCCGCGATCGCGTTCGCCTGCAAGGAGATCAGCACCTTCTGCTACGACCCGTGGTTCTGGTCGGCAGTGGACGGACTGGGCACCGACTTCGGCGTCGTCCTCGACCTCGGCTGCGGCAGCGGCGAGCGCCTGCGGCAGGTGCTGCACCGCCACCCCGGCACGCGTGGCATCGGCGTCGACATCGCCGGCGAGGCGCTGAAGGTGGCCGAGAAGGACGCCGCGACCGCCGGGCTCGCCGACCGGGTCACCTTCGTGGAGGAGGACATGCTGTCCATGGCGACCAGGCCGGAGTTCGCCGACGTCGAACTGCTGACCTGCTTCATGGCCGGGCACGACCTGTGGCCACGGGAGCAGTGCGTGCGCACGCTCCGGCGGTTCCGGGACCTGTTCCCGAACGCGCGCCGCTTCCTGATCGGCGACGCGACGAGGTCGGTCGGCATCCCCGACGACGAGCTGCCGGTGTTCATGCTCGGTTTCGAGGTCGCGCACGACATGATGGGCGCCTTCATGCCCACCGTCGAGGATTGGGAGTCCGTCTTCGCCGACGGCGGCTGGCGGCTGCGGCGCAAACACACCATCGACATGGTGGCCAGCGAGGTCATCTTCGAGCTCGAGCGCCGGTGATCGGGATGTCGGTCGACACGATGCCTGCCCGGCTGTCCACACCGGACGGTCAGTGGTCATGGCAGGGACAGGCGCCCGCCGTGCCGGGCGGCCGCGCGCGGGACGACCTGTTCGAGGCGGTGCTGGTCGCGCTGGTGCTGCGCTACAACCGCGACGAGGAGCGGACCGCGCGGTCGTCCGTCGTGGACCTGATGGCCGGTCTCGATGCCGCGCGCGCCGGGCTCACGCTGGCGAGGGATCTGCGCGTCGCGTTCGCTCGCGACGGCGGGGAGGCCGCGGAGGTCCTGCTGCACACCGCCGAGGCCGGCGACACCGTCCACTTCAGACTGCGGTTCGACACCGCCGCGCTCGCCCCGGAGCCGGCGGCCCGGCTGGCCGCCAACTACCGGACCCTGCTCGCGGACGCGGTGGCCCGGCCGGGCACACCGATCGCGCAGCTGCGGCTGCTGTCCGACGAGGACCGCCGCTACCTGCAGGACACCCTCGCCGGGGCCGACTGGCCCTACCTGCGCGACGCGTCGATCCACTCGCTGGTCGAGACCCAGGCGACGCTGACACCGGACGCGACCGCCGTCGAGTGCGCCGGTGAGACGCTCACCTACGGGCAGCTGAACAGCCGCGCGAACCAGGTGGCCCGCGCGCTCCTGGCCGGTGGGGCCGCGCCGGGCGACAGGATCGGCGTTCCGGCGGGCACGTCGCTGCAGACACCGGTATTGCTGCTGGCGATCCACAAGGCGGGCTGCGCGTACGTGCCCGTCAGCGAGCCCGCGCCGGCACTCGACGCGCTGCTCGCGGCGGCGGAGGGCATGCCTGCCGGGAACCTGGACCACGAGGTGGCGGCCACCGCCACCGCGCACGTGCTCGGCACGTCCGGTGCGGTCGCGTCCGCCGGCGAGGTCGTGGTCGCGCACCGCAACGTAGTCGCGATGCTCGCATGGGCGTGGGAGACCTTCACGTGGGACGACACCGCGCGGGTGCCGCTGGCGGCGGACCTCGCCACCACCCGTTCGGTCTTCGAGCTGTGGTGCCCGCTCACGATGGGCGGCTGCGTGGTCGTCGGCGCCCCCGACGAGCCGGGCACCCGGCCCACCCTCGTCAACGTCACACCCGGCGAACTGGACCGGTTGCTGGCGGCGGACGCGATGCCGCCGACCGCGGCGGCGCTCACGGTCGCCGGCGGGCAGGTCGACCAGGGGACGATCGCCGAGGTGTTCGCGCGGACGAAGGTCCGGACGCTGCACCAGGTGTACGGGCCGGTCGAGACCACCGGCTACGCGACGAGCACCCGGCTGACCGGGCCGGTGCCGGGCGAGCCGACGATCGGCAGGCCCATCCACAACACGCGTGCCTACCTGCTCGACGGGCACGGCAACCTCGTGCCGCGCGGCGCCGTCGGCGAGCTGCACCTCTGCGGTGACATTATCGCGGCCAGGGACGGCGCGGTGTACACGTGCGGGCCGGAGGACACCGACGAGTTCCACACCCTGTTCCGCACCGGCGACCTCGCGCGCTGGACCGAGTCCGGCGAGCTGTGCCTCGTGCGCCGCGACCAGGACGAGCCCGCCGGAAGTCCACGGCGGACGGACGTGGAACAGGTCCTCTGCCAGGTGTTCGCCGAGGTGCTCGACGAGCCGGAGGTCTACCCGGACGACGACTTCTTCGACCTGAACGGCGACTCGCTGTCCGGCGCCAAGGTTGTCAGCCGGATCCGCGCACTGCTCGGCGTCGACCTGTCGATCCGCACCCTGTTCGAGGAGCGCACCCCGGAGGGGCTCGCCCGCCGGGTAGAGACGGCCGAGCGGGCGAGGACGGCGCTGGCGCCGCGGCCACGCCCGGACCGGCTGCCGCTCTCGTTCGCCCAGCAGCGGCTGTGGTTCCTCGACCGGCTCGAAGGGCCGAGCCCGACCTACAACGTGCCGCTCGTGTACCGCCTCACCGGCGAGGTGGACCACGGTGCGCTCGCGGACGCGCTTGCCGACGTCGTGGACCGGCACGAGAGCCTGCGGACGGTGTTCCCGGAGGTGGACGGCAGGCCGGTGCAGCTGGTCGTGCCGCAGGGCCGCGTCCGCCCGGAGTTCACCGCGGTCCGGGTCGAGCCCGCCGAGGCGGAGGACCGGCTGCGGGAGGCCGCCGGGTACGCGTTCGACCTGGAGCGCGAGATCCCGGTCCGGGGATGGCTGCTCACCAGCGCGCCCGGCGAGCACGTGCTCCTGGTGCTCGTCCACCACATCGCCGCGGACGAGTGGTCGAAGGCACCGCTCGCGCGGGACCTCGCGACCGCGTACGCGGCACGCCGCCACGACCGGAGTCCAGTGTGGACACCGCTGCCCGTGCAGTACGCCGACTACACGCTGTGGCAGCGGGAACTGCTCGGCGACGCGAGCGACCAGGACAGCGCCGTCGCCGCACAGCTGCGGTTCTGGACCGGTGCGCTCGCCGGGCTGCCGGACGAGATCGGCCTGCCTTTCGACCGCCCCCGGTCGGCGGCGCCCACCTACCGGGGCGACCTCGTCTCGTGCCGGCTCGACGCGGCCGTCCACGCGCGGCTGGCCGAGCTCGCGCGGCGCACCGGCACCACCATGTTCATGCTGTTCCACACCGGATTCGCGGTGCTGCTCGCGAAGCTGTCCGGCGGCGTCGACATCCCCGTCGGCACCCCGGTGGCCGGCCGCGCGGACGAGCCCCTCGACGAGCTGGTCGGGTTCTTCGTCAACACGGTGGTGCTGCGTGCCGACCTGTCCGGCAACCCCACCTTCGCCGAGCTGCTCGCGCGGGTCAGCGAGGCCGACCTGAACGCGTTGGCCCACCAGGACATCCCGTTCGAGCAGCTGGTCCGCGAGCTCAACCCGGACCGGACCGTCGGGCGCAACCCGCTGTTCCAGGTGTCGATGACCGCGCAGCCGGTGGACACCGCGCTGTCGCTGCCCGGCGTGACCGCGACCGGCCAAACCCGCGTGTTCGGCGTGTCGCGTTTCGACATGAACATCAACTTCGACGAGCGCCACACCGCCGACGGCGCCCCGGCCGGGGTCGAGTGCCTCGTCGAGTTCAGCACCGACCTGTTCGACCGCGCGACCGTCGAGGCGATCGGCGCCCGGCTGGTCCGCGTGTTCGCCGCGGCGGCCGACGACCCGGGCACGCGCCTTGGCGACATCGACGTGCTCGACGCCGAGGAGCGCATCAGGATCCTCGTCGACTGGAACGGCAGCGCCTTCGAGGTCCCCGAGACCACCCTGCCCGCGTTGCTGGAGGCGCAGGTGGCCCGCACGCCGGACGCGACGGCGGTGCGGATGGGCGACACCACGCTGACCTACACCGAGCTGAACGCGCGGGCCAACCAGCTTGCCCGCCACCTCATCGCGCAGGGTGTCGGGCCGGAGTCCCGGGTCGCGCTGCGGATGGCACGGTCGGCCGACCTGGTCGTCGCGGTATGGGCGGTGCTGAAGGCAGGCGCGGCGTACGTGCCGATCGACACCGCCTACCCCGCCGACCGGGTCGAGTTCATGCTCGCTGACGCCAAGCCCACGGTGCTGCTGACCGGGCTCGCCGGCGTCGCGCACCTGCCCGCGACCGACATCACCGACGCCGACCGGCTCACGCCGCTGCTGCCGGCGCACCCGTGCTACGTCATCTACACGTCGGGCTCGACCGGGGTGCCCAAGGCCGTCGCCATGCCCGCGGGTGCGCTCGTGAACCTCGTCGTGTGGTGGACCGCCGTCGAACCACCCGCGACGATCCCGCAGTTCTCCGCGATCAGCTTTGACGTCTCCGCCATGGAGATCCTCATCGCGACCTGCGGCGGTGGCACGGTCGTGATCCCCGGCGACGAGATCCGCAAGGACGCGGAGCGGTTCGTCGAGTTCATGGCCGAGCAGGGCGTCAACGACCTGACGTTCGTGCCGAACCTGGTGCTGAACGCGGTCTGCGAGGCGGCGAACGCCGCCGGGGTGACGCTGCCGGAGCTGCACCGCGTCGGCCAGGGCGGCGAGGCCCTGCACCTCACGGCGGCGGTGCGCGAGTTCTTCGCCGCGGGCAGTGCGCACCGGCAGCTGGTCAACGGCTACGGCCCGACCGAGACGCACATGGCCACCGAATTCAAGATGCCGAGGTCGGTCGCGGAGTGGCCGGACGAGCCGCCCATCGGCGGGCCGATTGCCAACACCCTCCTGTTCGTGCTGGACCGGTGGCTGCGACCGGTGCCGCCGGGGGTGGTCGGCGAGCTGTACATCGGCGGCGCGCAACTGGCCCGCGGGTACTTCAACCGGCCCGGCCTGACCGCGGAGCGGTTCGTGGCGTGCCCGTTCGGCGCGCCGGGGGAGCGGATGTACCGCACCGGCGACCTGGTCCGCTGGCGTGCCGACGGCGAGCTGCTGTTCGTCGGCCGAGGCGACCACCAGGTGAAGGTGCGTGGTTTCCGCATCGAGCTTGGCGAGATCGAGGCGGTGCTGCGCGGGCACCCGGACGTCGGGCAGGCGGAGGTGGTCGCCGTCGAGGACCGGCCGGAGGTCAAGCGGGTGGTGGCCTACGTGGTGCCCGCGAGCGTGGACATGCAGGCCCCGCAGCCGAGGTTGCTGCACAAGTTCATGTCGAGCAGGCTGCCGGACTTCATGGTCCCGTCGGCGTTCGTCGTCCTCGACCACCTGCCCCGCAACCCGAACGGAAAGCTGGACCGCGCCAGGTTGCCGCTGCCTGCGGCACAGGTCGGTGGGCGCGCGCCGCGCACGCGGGTGGAGACCGTGCTGTGCGAGACCTTCGCCGACGTCATCGAGGTGCCCACGATCGGTGTCGAGGACGACTTCTTCGCGCTCGGCGGGCACTCCCTGACCGCGACCAAGCTGATGAGCAGGCTGCGCACGCGGCTGCGGGTGGACCTGCCGATCAAGGCGCTGTTCGACGAACGCACCCCGGCCGGCCTCGCGCGGCTCGTCGAGACCGCCGCGAGGGCGAGCGTGCCGCTGACGCCGAAAGCCCGGCCCGAGCGGGTGCCGCTGTCGTTCGCGCAGCAGCGGCTGTGGTTCCTCGACCGGCTCGAAGGGCCCAGCCCCACCTACAACAACCCGCTGGTGTCCCGGCTGACCGGCCCGCTCGACCACGAGGCCCTCCGGGCCGCGCTCGGCGACGTCATCGGCAGGCACGAGAGCCTGCGCACCGTCTTCCCCGAGGTCGACGGGCAGCCGGTGCAACACGTGCTCTCAGTGACAGAGGCCGCCCCGGCGTTGGTGGTGGAGCGGGTCGACCCGGCCGACGTGGCCGGCCGGCTGCGGGCGACCGCGGCCAGGCCGTTCGACCTCGCCACCGAGCCACCCATCCGGACCTGGCTGTTCCGGACCGGCCGGGACGAGCACGTGCTCATGATCCTCATCCACCACGTCGCGACCGACGGCTGGTCCATGCGGCCGCTGATCCGCGACCTCGGTATGGCGTACGAGGCCCGCCGCGCAGGCAGCGCACCCGAGTGGGCCCCGCTGCCCGTGCAGTACGTGGACTACACGTTGTGGCAACGGGAAATGCTCGGTGAGGTGTCCGCGCCGACCCGCGCCGGGGCGGCGCACCTCACGTACTGGACCGAGGCGCTCGCCGGCCTGCCGGACGAGATCGCGCTGCCGCTGGACCGGTCGCGGCCGCCGATGTCGACCTACCGCGGCGCGGTCGTGCCGTTCACCGTCGACGCCGCGACGCACGCCCGGCTGACCGAGCTGGCCAAGGACACCGGCACGACGACGTTCATGGTGTTCCAGACCGCGGTGGCCGCGTTGCTCGGCAAGCTGACCGGGGGCACGGACATCCCCGTCGGCACCCCGGTCGCGGGCCGCCCGGACGAGGCGCTGCACGACCTCATCGGGTTCTTCGTGAACACGGTGGTACTGCGTGCGGACCTGTCCGGCGACCCGACCTTCGCCGAGCTGCTCGCCCGCGTGCGCGACAATGCGCTCGCCGCGTTCGCGCACCAGGACATCCCGTTCGAGCAGGTGGTCGAGGCGATCAACCCGACCCGCTCCCTGGCCCGCAACCCGCTGTTCCAGGTGCTGATGCCGTTCAACAGCAACCTGGACTCGACCTCGGTCGGCCTGCCGGGGCTCGTGATGCGCCCGGAGCAGGCGCCGCTCGACATCGCCAAGGTCGACCTGTCGTTCAACCTGCGCGAGGAGTTCGGCGAGGCGGGCGAACCGCTCGGGGTGGACGGCGAGCTGCAGTACAGCACCGACCTGTTCGAGGAGCGCACGATCGTCGAGATCGGCGAGCGGCTGCACCGGGTGCTCGCCGCGATGGTCACCGGACCGGCGACCCGGCTGTCCGAAGTGGACGTCCTCGGGATGCGTGAGCGCACGCGGCTGCTGGTGGACTGGAGCGGCGCGAAGGGCTACGTCGAGGCGCCGCGCACGCCCGCACACGTCCTGTTCGAGGAGCAGTCCGCGCGCACGCCAGGCGCCACCGCGGTCGTGTGCGGTGACGAGGAGATCACCTACGGCGAACTCGACACCCGCGCCCGCCTGCTGGCCGCGTACCTGGCCGAGCAGGGCGTCGGGGAGGAGGACCGGGTCGCGGTGGTGCTGCCCCGCTCGGTCGACCTGGTGGTCGCGCTGCTCGCGGTGTGGAAGGCGGGCGCGGCCTACGTGCCGATCGACCCCGGCCACCCCGACGAGCGGATCGCGTACGTGATCGCCGACGCCGCGCCGAAGCACACGCTGACCGGCGCCGTCGACCTGGCGGACAGGTCCGTGCCAGGACCCGGCCGTTCGGTCGCGGTCGACGCCCCGGCATACGTGATCTATACGTCCGGGTCGACGGGCCGCCCCAAGGGCGTCGTCGCGACACACGGCAACCTCGTGAGCCTGCTGCACGCCATGGGTGAGCGCCTCCCCGTCGGGCCGGGGGACGCGTTCCTCGCGCTCACCACCATCGGTTTCGACATCGCGGGTCTGGAGCTGTTCCTGCCGCTCACCACCGGCGCCACCGTCGTGCTCGCCACCGAGGTCGCTGCCCGCGACCCGAAGGAGGTGCTGCGCCTCGTCGCGCGGCACGGCGTGACCTCCGCACAGGCCACACCGAGCCTGTGGCGGGAGGTCCTGGCCGAACCGGACGACGGCTTGTCCACAGTGGACGTTCTGGTCGGCGGCGAGCCGCTGCCGGACGACCTCGCGGAGCTGATCGCCGCGCGCTGCCGGTCGGTGACCAACGTGTACGGCCCGACCGAGACCACGATCTGGTCGACCTGCGCGCCCGTGACCGGCGGCGCGGTCACCGTCGGCGGCCCGCTGTCCAACACGAGGGCCTACGTGCTCGACGCCGCCCTCACACCGGTGCCGCGTGGCGTGACCGGCGAGCTGTACCTGGCGGGCGCCGGGGTGACCCGCGGGTACTTCGACCGGCCCGCGTTGACCGCGGCCCGGTTCGTGGCGTGCCCGTTCGGCGCGCCGGGGGAGCGGATGTACCGGACCGGCGACCTCGTGCGCTGGGACGCGGACGGCAGGCTGGTGTTCCTGGGCCGCGCCGACGACCAGGTGAAGCTGCGCGGGTTCCGCGTCGAGCTGGGCGAGGTCGAGTCCGTTCTGCGTGAGCAGCCGGGCGTGGCGGACGCGGCGGCCGCGATCCACCGGTTCGGTCCCGGTGACGAGCGGCTCGTCGGCTATGTGCGGACCGAGCCGGGCGCCACCGTCGACCCGGCGTCGGTGCGGGCACGCGCCGCACGCGTGCTGCCGGACTACATGGTGCCGGTCGCGGTGCTGGTGCTGGACGGCTTTCCCTTGTCGCCCAACGGGAAGCTGGCCCGCTCGGTGTTGCCCGTCCCCGAGTTCCCGGCAGGCGCGACCGGCCGCGAGCCGCGCACGCCACGTGAGAAGGTGCTCGCCGAGCTGTTCGCCGAGGTGCTCGGCCTGCCACGGGTCGGGGTCGACGACGACTTCTTCGCCCTCGGCGGGCACTCCCTGCTCGCCACCCGCCTGGTCGGCAGGATCCGCGCGCTGCTGGGCGTTGAGATCTCGATCCGCGCGGTCTTCGACGCGCCACGCGTCGAGGCGCTGGCCGCCCGCTCGCACGAGGACGCACCGGTGCGGCCCGCGCTGCTCCGCGTCGCGGACCGGCCGGCCGCGCCGCCGCTGTCCTATGCGCAGCGCAGGCTCTGGTTCATCGACCGGTTCGAAGGCCCCTCGGCCACGTACAACGTCCCGCTGGTCCTGCGCATGGCCGGGACCCTCGACTCGGCCGCGCTCGCGGCGGCGGTGCGGGACGTGGTGGCACGGCACGAAAGCCTGCGCACCCTGTTCGAGCAGGACGGGAACGGCACGCCGGTGCAGCGGATCCTGCCCGTCGGCGAGCAGGTCCCGGACGTGTCGCTGGTGACCGTGGCGGCGGAGGACGTCGACGAGGTGGTCCACGACGCGGTCACCCACCGGTTCGACCTCGAGGCCGAGATCCCGCTGCGCGCGTGCGTCCTGCGGCTGTCTCCCGAGGACCACCTGCTCGTCCTCACGCTGCACCACATCGCGAGCGACGGCGGCTCCGTCGCCCCGCTGGCACGGGACATCTCGACGGCCTACCTGGCCCGCCGGGACGGTCACGAGCCGGACTGGCCCGAGCTGCCGGTGCAGTACGTGGACTACACGCTGTGGCAGGACGAGCTGCTCGGTGACGAGAACGACCGGAACAGCCTGCTGTCCACGCAGTTTGCCTACTGGCAGGCCGAGCTGGCCGGCGTGCCCCAGCCGCTGCAGCTGCCCACCGACCGGCCGCGGCCGGCGGTGGCGAGCTACCGGGGCGACGCGGTCGACTTCACCGTCGAACCCGCGCTGCTCGCCGCGGTCGAGGACCTGGCCGGCGAGCGGGGCGTGACCGTCGCGATGGTGCTGCAGGCCGCGCTCGCCGTGCTGCTGCGCCAGCTCGGCGGCGGGGACGACCTGACCATCGGCTCACCCATCGCGGGCCGCACCGACCAGGCGCTCGCGGATCTGGTCGGGTTCTTCGCCAACACCTGGGTGCTGCGCGTCGACCTGGCCGGTGACCCGTCGTTCGAACGGGTGCTCGCACAGGTGCGGGACAAGGCGCTGGTCGCCTACGACACGCAGGACGCGCCGTTCGAGCGTCTCGTCGAGCTGCTGAACCCGGTCCGCTCGACCGCGCACCACCCGCTGTTCCAGGTGATGTTCGCCTGGCAGAACAACGAGGTGCCCGAGTTCGACCTGCCCGGCCTGCACGTGGCGTTCGAGCAGACGACAACCGGCACGGCCAAGTTCGACCTGTTCGTCAACCTCGCCGAGGCCGGCGACGGCGGCGCGGCCGGCGTGATCGAGTACGCCACCGACCTGTTCGACCGGGACACGGTGGCCGGGCTCGCGGACCGGTTCACCCGGGTGCTGCGGCAGGTCGTCGCGAGCCCGGCGGCGCCGGTCAGCGCGGTGGACGTGTTCGTCGCCGGTGAGCGGGAGCGGCTGCTGGACATCGCGGGCACGACCGCCCCCGTCCCGGTCAGCACCGTCGCGGACCTCGTCGAGCGGCAGGCCGCCGCCACCCCGGACGCACCGGCGCTCGCGTTCGACGGCGAGTGGCTGACCTACCGGGAGCTGAACACGCGGGCCAACCGGCTGGCGCACTGGCTTCTCGGACAGGGCGTGGCCGCAGAGCGGCGGGTCGCCGTGCGGCTGCCGCGCTCCGCCGACCTCGTGGTGGCACTGCTCGCGGTGCTCAAGGCGGACGGCGTGTTCGTGCCGGTCGACCCGGACTTCCCGCCCGCCCGCGTCGCCGCGGTGCTCGCGGACTCCGCCCCGGTGCTGGTGGTCGACGCCGACGTGCTGGCCATGGACCTGACCGCGCAGCCCGGCACCCACCCGGCACGCGGGCCGGTCGCGCAGGACGCCGCGGCGTACGTGCTGTACACGTCCGGCTCGACCGGTAGGCCGAAGGGGGTCGTCGTGCCGCACGGCGCGATGGTCAACCTCCTCGTGTCGATGGGCGACCAACTGGCGATGACGGCCGAGGACCGGCTGCTCGCGGTGACGACGATCGCGTTCGACATCGCGGTGATGGAGGTGTTCCTGCCGCTGGTGACCGGCGCGGCCCTCGTGGTCGCGGAGAAGGAGGCGGTGCTCTCGCCCGCCGCGCTGCTCGACCTCGTCGACACGGCAGGTATCACCGTCCTGCAGGCGACCCCGTCGCTGTGGCGGATGCTCGCCGCGCACGGTGACGGTGACGGGGTTGCCCGGTTGCGGGGCGTCCGCGTCGCCATGGTCGGCGGCGAGGCGCTGCGGCCGGACCTCGCCGCGACGCTCGCCGACCTCGCCGACCTCGCCGTCAACGGGTACGGCCCCACGGAGGCGACGATCTACGCCACGACGTGGCCGATCTCGCGGGACACCGCGTCCCCGCCTATCGGCGGTCCGGTCACGAACGCCAGGGCCTACGTGCTGGACGGCGCGCTGCGGCTGGTGCCGCCCGGCGTGGCCGGCGAGCTGTACATGGCGGGCGCCGGGGTCGCCCGCGGCTACCTCGACCAGCCCGCGCGCACCGCGGAGCGGTTCGTCACCGACCCGTACGGCGGGCCGGGGGAGCGCATGTACCGAACCGGCGACCTCGTGCGGTGGAACGCGCACGGCGAGCTGGAGTACCTGGGCCGCGTCGACCACCAGGTCAAGGTTCGTGGGTTCCGCATCGAGCCGGGCGAGGTCGAGGCGGCGTTGACCGCGCACCCCGAGGTCGGTCAGGCGGTGGTGATCGCACGCACCGACCAACTCGACGACCAGCGCCTGGTCGCCTACGTGGTGCCGAGCGTGACCGGCACCGAGGCCGCGGCGGATCACCAGGTCCAGGAGTGGCAGGAAGTCTACGACCAGGCGTACGAGGCCGCCGCGGCCGCGGAGTGGGGCGAGGACTTCGACCTGTGGCGGTCCAGCTATACCGGCGAGCCGATCCCGCTGCCGGAGATGCGCGACTGGCGTGACGCCGCGGTGCGGCAGATCCTGTGCGCCGCGCCGAAGCGGGTGCTGGAGATCGGCGTCGGCTCCGGATTGCTGCTGTCGCAGGTCGTCGCCGGGCACCACGTGGACGAGTACTGGGGCACCGACTTCTCGGCGCCGGTGCTCGACCGGTTGGCCGCGCAGGTCGCACAGCAAGGGCACGACGGGACGGTGCGGCTGCGCTGCCAGCCCGCCGACGACGTGACCGGACTGCCGACGGGCTACTTCGACGCCGTGGTGCTGAACTCGGTCGCGCAGTACTTCCCGGACGCGGGCTACCTCGATCGCGTGCTCGCCGCCGCGATGACACTGCTCACGCCCGGCGGCCGCCTCGTGGTCGGCGACGTCCGCAACCTGCGCACGCTGCGTGCGCTGCGGGCCGCGATCCACCGGGCGCAGCACCCGGGCGCCACCCCGGCGGCCGTGCGTGCCGCGGTCGAACAGGCGGTGCTGGTGGAGAAGGAGCTCGTCGTCGACCCGGAGTGGTTCACGCGGTGGGCGGACGACCACGGCGTGACCGCGGTCGACATCCGGCTCAAGCCGGGCCGGGCGCACAACGAGCTGACCAGGCACCGCTACGAGGTGGTGTTCCACAAGGCGCCGGTGGCCGTCACCGACCTGTCCGGTGCGCCGGTGCTGGCCTGGGACGACGACCTCGGCGGCGACCTCGACGCGCTGGCGGAACGGTGCGCGGCGGCAGGCACCCCGGTCCGCGTCACCGGCATCCCCAACGCCCGACTGACCAGCGAGTCCGATGTGGACGGCAAGGTCGACGGGATCGACCCGGACGTGCTGGGGGACTGGGCACACGGCCACGGCTGGGCCGCGCTGACCACGTGGTCCGCCACCGCCGTGGACACCTTCGACGTGGCCGTGCTCCCGGAACCACCGGCGGGCCAGGCGATGTCGGGCCTGTTCGTGCCGTCGGGCGACGGAGTCACGGTCAACGATCCCGTGCGGGCACGGGAGATCGCGCGGCTGGTGCCGAGCCTGCGCGCCCACGTCGGCGAGCGGCTGCCCGAGTACATGGTGCCCGCCGCGGTCGTGCCGGTCGGCGAGATCCCGTTGACCCCCAACGGAAAGCTCGACCGCGCGGCGCTGCCCACCCCGGACTACGGCCGGGCCGCCACCGGCAGGGCGCCGACCACCCCGGAGGAGGAGGTCGTCGCCGGCCTGTTCGCCGAGGTGCTCGGCGTGCCCAGGGTCGGCGTGGACGACGGCTTCTTCGACGTCGGCGGGCACTCGCTGCTTGCCGTGCGGCTGCTCGCGGGCGTGGAGGCCGCGTTCGGCGTGCGGGTCGCGGTGGCGGACTTCCTCGCCGCGCCCCGGGTCCGGGACGTCGCCGAGCTGGTGCAGCGGCTGGCCGCGGGCGACGAGAGCGCGACGCGGATCGTGCCGGACACCGAGTCCGAGCTGGCGCCGGAGCTGACGTTCCCGGTCGTCACGCGGCCGGCGGGCGACCCGGCGGAGATCCTGCTGACCGGGGCCACGGGCTTCGTCGGCGTGTTCGTCCTCGCCGAGCTGCTGCGCCGCACGAACGCACGGGTGACGTGCCTGGTGCGGGGCAGGACGGCCGCGGCGGCACGCGACCGGCTGGGCGCGGTCCTGCGCGGGTACGGACTGGACACCGACCCGGCCGACCCCCGGGTGCGGGTGCTGCCCGGTGACCTCGCGGAGGCCGACCTCGGCGCCGGCCCAGGCGGGTGGGCGCGGCTGCGGGCCGGGGTGGACACGATCGTCCACGCCGGTGCGCACGTACACCACCTCTCGCCGTACGAGCTGCTCCGGCCGTCCAATGTGGACGGTACGCGGACACTGCTCCGTCTCGCCGCGGAAGGCGGGCCCAAGCGGTTCCACCACGTCTCGACCCTCGGCGTGTTCGCGGGCGGCGACCGGGTGGTGACCGAGGACCTGCCCGTCGAGGACGAACGGCACCCGGCGGGCGAGGGCTACGCCGCCAGCAAGTGGGTGGCCGACCGGCTCGTCCTGCGTGCGCGGGCACGCGGGCTGACCGGCGGGCTCCACCGGCTTGGCCGCATTTGGGCCGCGACCGGCAGCGGCGCCCTCGACCCGGACGACATGTTCTGCCGCCTGTTGACCAGCTGTGCGGAACTCGGCTGCTACCCGACCGAGCCGGTGCTGCGGGACAGCCTGCTGCCCGTGGACTTCGTCGCCCGCGCGCTCGTCGCGCTCGTGCTCGACGACGACCCCGGCGGGGACGGCGCGTTCGTTCACCACCTGCACCACCCGGCAGAGACCGGGCCCGAGGAGTTCATGCGGGTGTACGACGAACTGCGCCACACCACCACCAGGCCGGTGTCGCTCGCCGAGTGGGTGCGGCGCGTGCGGGACGCGGGCCGTCCGCTCCCGATCCTGCCGTACCAGCCGTTCCTGGCCGACCTGGCGCGGGCGCCGGTCGGCCGCGGTGAGTTCGACAACGACAAGACCGTGCACCGGCTGCGCAGCCTCGACCTGCCGATCCCCGAGATCGACACGGAGGCGATCGCCGCCTGCTGGGCCTTCCTCGACCGAAGGGGAGCCGATCCGCGATGACGTCATCGACCTCCGCCGTCCCGTCCTCCCGGCTGCACCACGTCGGGGTCCAGACGGTCGACCTCGACAACTCGATCGCCTGGTACCGCGACTTCTTCGGATGCAGGCCAACGTGGACCGCGGAGAAGTTCTCCGCCGTCACCCGCGACCGGCTGCCCGGCATCGTCCGGCTGACCGAGGTCGTCGTCGGCGACTTCCGCCTGCACCTGTTCGAGCGGCCGAGCCGGGGCCACGACGACGACCGGGTCCAGTTCCAGCACCTGTGCGTCGCCGTCGGTTCCACCGAGGAACTGGCGGCCTGGCGGGCGAGGTGGTTCGCGTTGCACTCCTGCGGCCACTACGCGTTCGCCCGGCCGGGCACCCCGACCGAGATCGTCGTCGACGACCGCGACGTGCGGAGCTTCTACTGCTTCGACGTCAACGGGCTGGAGTTCGAGTTCACCCACATCCCCGGGGAGGCGGCGTGAAGGGGGCGGTGGTGGCGCTCGCCCTGCCCGGCGCGCGCGAATGGGACTTCGGCGACTACCCGTACGGGCTGGAGCCGCTGACGCTGCCCGTGCCGGGCAACGACTGGCTGTCCGATGGCACGGCGGACACCGACCTCGTGGACTGCTACGCCGGTCTCGCCGACGCCCTCCGCACCGGCGGGCTGCGCACCGAACCGGCCGCGGCCGACGACCTGGAGAAGCTGTTCTGGTTCCGGTGGATCGCCGGGCACCACATCTCGTTCGTCATCTGGCGGCTGCTGGCCGGCTGCCTTGCCCGGCTCGCCGAGGGCGACCGGGACCGGTGGACCACCACCGCGGCGGCCATCGAGTACGTGCGGGCGTACAGCGCGATGCTGATCTACACCGCGTCCAGCACGCAGCGGATCTACAACGCGGTCATCCGGCCCAGCATGTACCGGTTGCACAGTACGTTCAGCGGCACGTGGTCGGCGGACTACCCGGCCGTGCGCAGCCTGTTCCGTGCGCGGCGGGCGCCGAAGGGCGTGACGGTCGGCGGGGACGCGCTGCTGCGGGAGGCGCGGCTGTCCCACCAGATCCACCTCGGGGTCGCGTCGAAGCTGGTCGTCGACGGGCGCTCGCTGCTGCAGCACCTGGTGGACAACCCGGCCGCGCACCAGCCACGCATGTGGGAGACCGTCTTCGACTGCTACTTCCTCACCGCGCGTGCCCCGGTCACCGGCCACGAGGTGCTCTCCCAGTTCCTGCGCCGGTGCAAGGCCGTGGTGACCGACCTCGCCACGAACGGCCTCTACCCGGCGGTGGCGGACTACGACGACTTCGTCCCGGAGGAACTGCGCACGCCGGACGTGCTGGCGTGCGAGCGGGACCTGTCGGACGTCGTGCTGCGCGCCGCCGGCCTCGCGGTCGGCGCGGTGCGGCCGGCGGGACGGAACGAACGCGAAACGGAGGCGGTGAACTGATGCGGCACGGAGTGCTGATCCTGCCGGAGGAGCGGTGGTCCTCGGCGCGCGAGAAGTGGGTGCACGCGGAGCGGCTCGGCTTCGACCACGCCTGGATGTACGACCACCTGTCGTGGCGGTGGTTCCGCGACAAGCCGTGGTTCTCCCTGGTGCCGACGCTGACGGCCGCCGCGCTCGCGACGTCCCGGCTGCGGATCGGCACCATGGTCGCGAGCCCGGGCAACCGCCACCCGGTGCCGTTCGCCAAGGACCTGATGACCATCGACGACATCTCCGGCGGCCGTGTCATCGCCGGGATCGGCGCCGGGGCAGGCGGGTTCGACGACGAGGTGCTCGGGCAGCCCGGTCTGTCCAAGAAGGAGCGTGCGGACCGGTTCCGGGAGTTCGTCGAGCTGACCGCCAAGCTGCTGGAACAGCCCGTCACCGACTACCAGGGGCGGTACTTCACCACCACCGGCGCGCGGGTCATCCCGGCATGTGTGCAGCAGCCGAGGGTGCCGATCGCGGTGGCCGCGCTCGGTCCCCGCGGCATCCGGCTCGCCGCCGAGCACGCCGACATCTGGGTCACCATCGCCTGGCCGGGGCACGGCGAGCCGTACCGCTACGAGCAGGCGGTGCCGGTCATCCGTGAGCAGACCGTCCTGTTCGAGAAGGAGTGTGAATCGGTCGGCCGCGACCCGGCGTCGGTGCGGCGCCTCGTCGTGACCGGTGCGCGGATCGGCGGCGTGACCGAGTCGGTCGAGACCTATAGCGACGCGTGCGGCCTGTTCGAGGAGGCGGGGGTCACTGACATCGTCGTCCACTGGCCGCGGCCGGACTTCCCCTATCAGGGCAGCGTCGACGTGCTCGAGGACATCGCCGCGTCGGTGCTCGCGCCAGCGGTCACCACCTGAGTCGAAGGAGTTCCCGTGCTTTCCCGACCAGAGCTGCACGGCACGTTCGGCGCCGTGTCCTCGACCCACTGGCTCGCCTCCGCCGCGGGCATGGCCATGTTCGACCGGGGCGGCAACGCGTTCGACGCCGCCGCGGCGGCCGCGTTCGTGCTGCAGGTCGTCGAACCGCACCTGAACGGACCGGGCGGCGACGTCCCGATCCTCGCCTACGAGGCCGGCGCCGGCCGAGTGACCGTCCTCTGTGGACAGGGACCGCTGCCGGAGGCCGCCACCCCGGCCGCGTTCGCCGCGCTCGGGCTCGACGCCGTGCCCGGCTCCGGGCTGCTGCCCGCGTGCGTGCCCGGCGTGTTCGGCGCGTGGGTGCGGCTGCTGGCCGAGCACGGGCGGCTGGAGATCGCGGACGTGCTGGCGCCCGCCATCGGTTACGCCGAGCACGGCTTCCCGTTGCTGCCCAAGGCGGCGGCGATGATCGACCGGCTCGCGCCGCTGTTCCGCGACCACTGGGTCTCCTCCGGCGAGACCTACCTGCGCGGCGGCCTGGCTCCCGCCTCGGGCGAGCGGGTGCGTAACCCGGCGCTGGCGCAGGTGTTCCGCAGGATCGTCGCCGAGGCCGCGCCCGCGAAGAGCCGCGAGGCCAGGTGCGAGGCCGCGATCCGCGCGTTCTACGAGGGCTTCGTCGCCGAGGCCGTCGACAAGTTCTTCGCCGGCACCGAGGTGCTCGACGCGACCGGGCGGCACAACCGGGGACTGCTGACCGGCACGGACCTCGCGACGTGGCGGCCCGCGGTGGAGGAGCCGGTGACCCTGTCCTACCGCGGTCGCCTCGTCCACAAGCCGGGTCCGTGGTCCCAGGGGCCGGTGTTCCTGCAGCAGCTGGCGCTGCTGTCCGGGTTCGACCTCGGTGCGATGGGCTTCGGCAGCGCCGACCACCTGCACACCGTGGTGGAGTCGGCGAAGCTCGCCTTCGCCGACCGGGAAGCCTGGTATGGCGACCCGGACCATGCCGACGTGCCGCTGGCCGGCCTGCTCGACCCGGCCTACACCGACGCCCGCCGTGCGCTGATCGGCGAGGCGGCGTCGAGCGGGCTGCGGCCGGGCACGCCGGACAAGCGGGCGCCGTGGCTGCCGCCGCTGGCCGACCCGCCGGCCCCGCCGGAGGACCCGACCTGGCGCGACCAGCTCGCCAACGGGCTGCCGACGGTGCTGGCGGCCACGGTGGTCCGCGGCGACACGACCACCGTCAGCGCCACCGACCGCGACGGCAACATGGTGGTGGCGACACCGAGCGGTGGCTGGCTGTCCGGTTCCCCGGTCGTGCCGGGGCTCGGCTTCCCGCTCGGCACCCGCGGCCAGATGGCGTGGCTCGTCCGAGGGCACAACAACGGCCTCGCGCCGGGGAAACGCCCGCGCACCACGCTCAGCCCGACCATCGTCCGCACCGACGACGGACGGCCCTGCCTCGCCTTCGGCACCCCAGGCGGGGACCGGCAGGACCAGTGGACGTTGAACTTCTTCCTCAACCACGTCGACTTCGGCATGCCGGTCCAGGAGGCGGCCGAGGCGCTGAACTTCCACACCGACCACGTGCCGACCTCGTTCCTGCCGAGGCAGTTCCGGCCGAGGTCGTTGACCGTCGAGGAGGGCGTCGCCGAGGAGACGGCGACCGAGCTGCGCCGCAGGGGACACCAGGTGGAGCTCGCGGCGGCCCAGTCACTCGGCCAGGTCTGTGCGACCGGGCCGGGGCCCGACGGTGGCGTGCTCGCCGCGTCGAGCCCACGCGGGTCGCAGGCCTACGCCGTCGTCCGCTGACCGACACGACCACCAGAGAGGCGTGGCAGTGAACAAGATCCTGCTGATGAACTACGGGCTGAGCTGCGAGATCGGCGTCACCCGGCAGATGTGGATGGTCCACGAGGGCGACATCGTGGTCAGCGCCATCCCGGTCGACGAGAAGTTCCTCGACTACCTCTGCGAGCTGTCCGGCATCGACCGCGACAAGGTCACGGTGCTCAACATCGGCCGCGACGTGGACGAGGAGACGCTGACCGCGCCGGACCTGGTCGCGCGGCTGCGTGCGGCGATGGGCGGGTCGACCGAGTGGGAGCTGCTGCCCGCCGCGCACACCGAGGCCGTCGCCGCGCTCGCCGAACTGCTCGGGCTGCCGATCGACACCGGGCTGCGGTTCACCGCGCAGCGCGGGCCGGACCTGCTGAACCGCAAGTCGCACTTCCGCCAGCTGGCGGCCGGTGCCGGGGTGACGCTCCCGGCGGGCGCGATCGTCACCACCGAGGCCGAGCTGGCCGCCGCCGTCGAGCGGCTCCTGCCCGAGACCGGCACGGTCATCGTCAAGCGCGACAACGACCTCGGCGGCGCCGGGAACCGGGCACTGACCACGAAGGAGGCGGGGCCGCTCAACGGGGTGCGGGAAACCGTCGCGGTCAACGGGAACCGCGTCGAGGCGGTCGCCCGGCTGTGGCGCGAGCTGGCAGGCGTCGACGGCCAGGTCCTGGTGGCGGAGGCCTACCACCACGCCACCGACATCTTCTACTTCGAGTACCACATCGGCCCCGACGGCATCGCCAGGATGCTCGACACCGGGCTGCGGCGCGACGCGGTCGGCGAGCCGGACGCCCCGAGCCTCGTGTGGGTGGGTCTCGAGATCCCCGCCGACCTGCCGCCGGGCACCGCGGCACGGGCGCTGACCGAGTCCGGCAGGCTCGCCGACCTCGCCGCCCGGCTCGGCTACCGGGGACACCTGAACATCGACGGGATCCGCACCGTGGACGGGGCCCTGTACTTCAACGAGATCAACGCCCGCTGGGGCGGGTGCACGGCGCTGCACGACATCGGGGAGAAGCTGTTCGGGCCGGCCTACGCCGACCACCACGTGATCTCCGGGCTGCGCGTGCTCACCCCGATGCGGTTCGCCGACGCGGTGGACCTGTTGCGACGCAACGGTGTGCACTTCACCCCTGAGTCGGGTGAGGGCGCGATCGTACTCGGCTACGACGCCGAGCTGGGCAAGGCGACCGAATGCGTCCTGATCGGACCGACCCGCGAACGGGTGCGGGAGATCGAGGAACACCTGCGTGCTGTGGCGGGGACGGTCACCGATCCGGCACTCGTGGAATGAGGTGAGGACATGACGATGCGACAAGCACACGACGAGCCGGACCGGGCGCTGGTGGCCGGTCTGGCCAGGGCGGACCGCAGGCGGGTCGCGGTCAGGACGGTGGTGATACTCGGGTCCTACGCGGCCGCCGTCGTGCTGGCGCTGCGGCCCGAGGTCGGCTGGTGGGCGCTCGCGTTCTCGGTGTTCCTCGCCTTCGTGCTGACCGGGTTCCTGAACGCGGTCCACGACTGCGTGCACCGGGCACACCTGCGTTCCAAGCTGGGCAACCGGATCGCGGGCGCCATGTGGGGCGCCCCGATCACGCTCAACTTCACCATCTACCGGCACGAGCACCTCGTGCACCACCGCCTCACGGGCGTCGAGGGCGACACCGAACGCCCGCAGCACTTCGAGAAGGCACGCGAGTACTTCCACGCCATGTCCGGCCTGTCGTTCTGGCCGCTGAACGCGAAGTTCATCCTCGACAACTCGCGCGGCAAGCTGCCGGAGGTCGTCGCCGACGGCGAGCGCGGGCGCGACGCGTCGGTCGACAACTGGGCCGTCGTCGGCTGGCTCGTGCTCATGGCGGTGCTGACGGTCTTCTTCCCGTTCGCACTGCTCGTCGCCTACTGGCTGCCGCTGTTCCTCGTCATGCCGGCCGCGATGGTGCTGAGCCTGCCCGAGCACTACGGGCTGTGGGGCACCCCGGACGTCATGCGGAACACGAGGACCGTGCGGTCCAACGGTTTCGTCCGGTACTTCATCTGGAACGGGAACTACCACGCCGAGCACCACCGGTACCCGGCGGTCGCGTCGGTGAACCTGCACCGGCTGCACAAGGCGATGCCCGTGCCGCACCCGGTGACGGTGAACTCCTACGTCGGTTTCCACTGGGGACTGGTGCGGGCGTTGCTCAAGGGCGACAAGGACTTCGGGAAGGTACCCGCGGAGCGCCGCGAACCGGCGGAACGGAGCTGATGGCCGTGGAACCCGAACTGGTGGCGCTGCGCGACGGCGCCCAGCTGGACATATGGCAGGACTTCCGGCTCTCCACCATGCCCGAGATCATCAGCGCGATGAACCTGTGCCACGCGGTGTTCGCGCTCGTGGACACCGGGGTGCTGGCGAACCTGCGTGCCGGGCGGCGGCTGCCCGAGAACGGGCTGCTCGACGGCGTGGTCGACGGCATGGGCGAGGGATTCCTGACCTACCTGCGGATGCGCGGGGTCGTCGAGGTCCGCGACGGCGGCTACTCCCTCACCCGCAAGGGCGAACTGCTCACCGGCGACGTCGCGCTGGCCAGGCTCGGCATCTACCTCGAGGCATACGGGCCGGTGATGAGCAGGATGAGCGACCTGCTGACCGGCCGCGCGACCTACGGTGCCGACGTCGAACGCAGGGGCGGTCCGCTCGCCAGGCACTGCGCGACGCTCTTCTCCGTCTTCCACACACCGGTGCTGGTGCGGGCCATGCGTGGCCGCGGTGTGCGCACGGTGCTCGACGTCGGCTGCGGCGGCGGTGGCCTCCTGGTCGACGCGTGCCTCGCCGACGAGGAGCTGACGGGGGTCGGGCTGGACATCTCGGCGGACGCGGTCGAGGAGGCGCGGCGGCTCGCCGGGCGGGCCGGCGTTGCCGACCGGGTCGAGTTCGTCGTCGGTGACGCGTTCGCCCCGCACACCTGGCCGGCCGCTGCCCGCGCCGCGGACGGGATGTGCGTCGTGAGCGCGCTGCACGAGCTGTTCCGCGACGGCGAGCAGGCCGTGGTCGACGTGCTCGACGCGTACCGGGCCACGTTGCCGGACGCGCGGATCGTCCTCGTCGGCGAACCGGAGATCCGCTACGACGCGAAGGACAACGACGACGACTTCTTCCTCATCCACCTGCTGACCGGCCAGGGCATGCCGCGGGAGCGCGCCGAATGGCTCCGCGTGTTCGACAAGAGCGAGCTGGAGTGCAGGCGGATCTACCACCGGCCGGAGGCCGGGCCGCGGGTGTGCTTCTACGACCTGGCACCCCGGAACTGACCACCCACCACCGAGGAGGAGAGACGACCGTGAGCAACCCCTTCGAGGACGAGCAGGCCGACTACCGCGTGCTCGTGAACGAGGAGAACCAGCACTCACTGTGGCCCGGGTTCGTCGACGTGCCCGCCGGCTGGACGACCGTGTTCGGCCCCGCGGGCCGCCAGGACTGCCTTGAGTTCGTCGAACGCGAGTGGGTCGACATGCGGCCCGCCTCGCTCATCGCCCGGATGGGTGCCTGACCGGCACCGCACCTTCGACCCGATGACGAGGAGATGAGAAGCAGATGAGCTCCATGCAGGACTGGCGAGAAGCGACGATCACCGAGCTGTTCACCGACCAGGTGCGGCGCCGTCCCCATTCGACGGCCCTGCGGATCCGTGACGAGGACATGACCTACGCCCAGCTCGACGAGCGGGCGGAACGGCTGGCGCGGCGGCTGCGCGCGCTCGGCGTCGGCCAGGAGTCGATCGTCGGCGTGTGCGTCGAGCGGTCGTTCGAGATGGTGGTCGCGCTCGTCGCGATCCTGAAGGCGGGAGGGGCCTACCTGCCGGTGCACCCGAACGAACCCGAGGAACGCTTCCGCTACATGCTGGCGGGGGCCGGCGCGCGGATCCTGCTGACGCACGAGCGGGTGGCAGGTCTGCTGCCCGAACTCGACGTCACGGTGCTGAGCCTCGACGGCGACGAGGAGACCCCCGACGAGGTGGCGGGCGCGGCGCCGGTGGAGTCGGGCAACGTGCCGGACAGCCTCGCCTACGTGTGCTACACCTCCGGCTCGACCGGCAGGCCCAAGGGCGTGACCGTGCCCCACCGGGGTGTGGTCCGGCTCGTGCGGGACGGCGACTACGCCGACTTCGGTCCCGACGAGACGTTCCTGCAGCTGTGCGCGCTCACCTTCGACCCGGCGACGTTCGAGATCTGGGGCGCGCTGTGCAACGGCGGCCGCCTGGTGATCCACCCGCCGGGCACGTTGTCGCTCGAGGAGCTGGCCGACACCGTCGAACAGGAGAAGGTCACGACGTTGTGGCTGACCACCGGGCTCTTCCACCGCGTGGCCGACGGTCACCTCGACCGGCTCGGCGGGCTGCGTCAGCTGCTAGCGGGCGGTGACGTGCTCTCGCCGGCGCACATCAACCGGGTGCACGCCGCCTTCCCGCAGCTGCGGCTGGTCAACGGGTACGGGCCGACCGAGAACACCTGCTTCACCACCTGCCACCAGGTGACCGAGCCGGTCGACGAGACCGTCCCGATCGGCAGGGCTGTCACCGACACCCGGTTGTACGTGCTGGACGAGAAGCTGGCGCCCGTGCCGGACGGCGAGTGGGGGCTGCTCTACACCGCGGGCGGCGGGCTCGCCCGCGGCTACCTCGGCCGACCGGGCCTGACCGCGGAGCGGTTCCTGGCCGACCCGTTCCACCCCGGCGAGCGGATGTACGCGATCGGCGACGTCGTGCGCCGCGGCGCCGACGGTGTGCTCGAGTTCCGCGGCCGGGTCGACGACCAGGTCAAGGTCGGCGGCTACCGTGTGGAACTCGGCGAGATCGTGGCGGTCCTCGCCGGGCACCCCGGGGTGCGGGAGGCCGTGGTGGTCGCGCGGGACGACGTCACCCCGGGGGAGAAGGTGCTCGTCGCGTACGTGGTGCCGGACGACCAGCACGAGAACCTGGTGCCGGAGCTGCGTTTCGCCCTGCACCGGCGGCTGCCGAGGCACCTGGACCCGGCGGCGGTCGTGCTCATGGACGAGTTCCCGTTGACCCGCAACGGGAAGATCGACCGGCGGGCCCTGCCCGCGCCCGCGTACAAACCGAGGGCCACCGACACCGAGTACACGGCGCCGCGCACGCCCATCGAGGCGTTGCTCGCCGACCTGTTGGCCGACGTGCTCGGGGTGGAGCGCATCGGCGTGCACGACGACTTCTTCGACATCGGCGGCAACTCGCTCGTGGCGGCCGATGTCCTCGCCAAGATCCGGGACACGTTGTCGGTGGAGATGCCGGCGGCACAGCTGTTCTTCCGCAACGCGACTGTCGCGGGGCTCGCCGAGATCGTGGGCGCCGGCGCCGGGGGAGGAGACGACCGATGAAACTGACCCGTCCGACCGGGCAGGAGCCCGTCGACCTGAGGACGACCGACCTCGTCAGCGCCGCGGTGCACGGCGAGGGCGATCCGCACACGATCTGGCGCGCCATGCGCGAGCGGGAACCCGTGCACTGGCAGCAGTTCGACGAGAAGCTGGGCTTCTGGTCCACGACCACCCACGACAACGTCACCCGGGTGCTGCGCGACCACACCGTGTTCACCTCCGAGCACGGCACCCTGCTGAACCTGCTCGGCAGGAAAGACCCGGCCAGCGGCAGGCAGCTGCCTGCCACGGATCCGCCGAAGCACACCGCGATGCGCTCGCCCGTCCAGCGCGCGCTCAACGGCCGGATCCTGGAGCGGCACCGCGTGATGATCCGCGGGGAGATCAAGTCGCTGCTGTCCGGGATCGTCGACGGCGAGCCGTTCGACTTCGCCGAACTCGCCGGCAAGCTGCCGATGGCGGTCGCCGGCATGCTGATGGGCCTCGACCGCGCGGACTGGCCCTGGTTGACGTTCCTGACCTCGCAGGCCGCCGCGCCGGAGGATCCCGAGTACGTCCTGCCCGAGGGCGGCAGGGCTACTCTGCAGCAGTCCCACCGCGAGCTGTTCGCCACCTTCTCCGACGCGATGAGCAGGCGCAAGGGCGACGGCGACGGTGACGGTGACCTCATCGATCTGTTGCGCACCATGGAACTCGAGGACGGCAGCAAGCTCGGCGCGGGCGAGATCACGTCCAACTGCTACAGCCTGCTGCTCGGTGCGAACGTCACGACGCCGCAGGTGCCCAACGCGGTCATCCTGGAGCTGGTCGAGAGCGGCCGGTACGCCGAATGGGCCGACCATCCGGAGCTGCTCGACCGGGGACTCAACGAGGCGCTGCGCTGGGCCTCGCCGGTCAGCCACTTCATGCGCTACGCCAAGCACGACGTGGAACTGGGCGGGGTGAGCATCCGCGCCGGCGACGCGGTCGTCGCCTGGATCGGGTCGGCCAACCGGGACGCCGCGGTGTTCCCCGACCCGTACCGGTTCGACCCTGGCCGCGACGCCCGGCGCCAGCTCGCCTTCGGCATCGGGCCGCACTTCTGCGTCGGGCACGCGGTCGCCCGCATCACGCTGAACGAGTTCCTCACGGAGCTGTTCGGCCAGTTCGAGAACTTCGAGCTGGCGGGGGAACCCGTGCACCTGCACTCGAACTTCATCGCGGGCATCAAGCACCTGCCGTTGACCGCGACCAGGCGCCGGTCATGACTGTCCACTTCGAACAGTTTCGCACCCCGGTGGTGGCGAGCCCCGCGCGGGTCGCGCGGGTGCTCGCCGACCCCGGCTTCGGCAAGCACGTGACCGACCACATGGTGACCATCGAGCACACCAGGGAGGCCGGGTGGCACAACGCGGTCGTCCGCCCGCACGAACGGCTGGAGCTGTCCCCGTGCACCTCGGCCCTGCACTACGGGCAGGCCATCTTCGAAGGACTCAAGGCGTACCGCCAGCCGGACGGTTCGGTGGCATGCTTCCGCCCCGAGGTCAACGCGCGCCGGTTCCGTGCGTCGGCACGTAGGCTCGCCATGCCGGAGCTGCCCGAGGAGTGGTTCCTCGAGTCGTTGCGGGAGCTGGTGATCCGCGACGATCGCTGGGTGCCGGACGGGCACGGCCGGTCGCTCTACCTGCGGCCGCTGATGTTCGCGACGTCGACCGACCTGGTGGTCGGGGCGGGCACCGAGTACCTGTACGTCCTCGTCGGGATGCCCGCCGGCGACTACTTCGCGAGCGGGATCGCCCCGCTGCGCGTGTGGCTGTCGAACGAGTACGTCCGTGCCGCGCCGGGCGGCACGGGCGCGGCCAAGTGCGCGGGAAACTACGCGGGAACCCTGGTGGCCCAGGCGGAAGGCGCCGCGGAGGGCTGCGACCAGGTGGTGTGGCTGGACGCGACCGAGCGCCGCTGGGTCGAGGAGATGGGCGCGATGAACCTGTTCTTCGTGTTCGGCTCGCGGATGGTCACGCCGGAGCTGACCGGGTCGCTCCTGCCGGGCGTCATCCGCGACTCCGTCCTGCTGCTGGCGGCCGACCTGGGCTACGAGGTCGAGGAGCGCCGGATCTCCGTCGACGAGTGGGAGAAGACGGCGACGTCCGGCGAGCTGACCGAGGTGTTCGCGTGCGGCACCGCGGCGGTCATCGCCCCGGTGGGCGCCGTCCGGCACGTCACCGGCGGGTTCGACATCAACGGCAACGAGCAGGGCCCGGTCACCCGGCTCCTCAGGGAGCGGCTCATCGCCATCCAGCAGGGGCTCGCGCCGGACCCGTACGGCTGGCGGCACCGGCTGACGTGACCGGGTGGTGCGCGGGACGGGGCGGGGTGCTGTCCGGCCACCCACCCCGTCCCGCGTGCTCAGGCCGTGACAGCCTCGTCGGTGCGCAGGTCGTGTTCGAACTCGGCCAGCAGCGCCGCGGGCGCGTCGAGGAACTCGAAGTGGCCGCCCTCCAAGAGCGCGTAGCGGCAGTCGTCGGTGGCCTCGGGCCACCCACCCATCAGGTCCATGGGGATCTCCGGGTCCTCCGACCAGCCGATCGCGGTGACACCTGCGGGTAGCCGGAACGGCTCCGGGACGATGTAGCGCTTGTTCGCCTCGACGTCCTTGACCAGCACCTCCAGGCTCATCTCGACCAGCTCCGGGGTTGGCACGCCACCCAGGCTGACGATCATCTTGTGCAGCTCCCCGGTGAGTGCCTCCTCGTCGAGCTGGAGGAACCGGCCGTACGGGCCGTCGTGCGGTGCGACCTGGGAGGACACGAACACCCGCCGTGGCAGGGGCAGCCCGGCTTCGCCGAGCTGCCGGGTCAGTTCCACCCCCGGCAGCGCGCCACCGCAGTGCCCGAAGAACGCGAACGGGCGGTCCAGATACGGCGGCATCTCCTCGACCAGTGCCGCCGCCAGTGCCCCGTACGTCTCGTAGTGCGGCTCGGCGATGCGGTTCTGCCTGGCCGGCGGCTGGACCAGACACACCTCGATCGAGCCGATCCACTGTGGCCACCTGCTGTACATCGACGCGCCGCACCCGGAGTACGGGAAGCAGAACAGCCGTGCGGTCGCCGACTCGTCGGGCAGCCGGGACAGCCACCTCGGCTTGCGGGGCCTGCGGGACGACGAAGCGGACTGGCGGTTCATGTCTCCTCCATGAAGAACCGGCGGAAATAGTTGACGTCGTCGGTGAGCCCGGACGGTCTGGTTCGGGCATGGTCGATCGAACCTCCGTTCAGGTCTGGTGGTGCGCTCACGCGCCGAGCAGCGCGTGGCGGTCTGCGATGTGGTGGACGTTGTCGTCGTCCGGTGCGCTCAGGCCGCGCTCCAGGTCCCGCAGCGTGCGGTGCGGGTGGTTCAGCAGCCGGGCCGCCGCGGCGCGCACGGCCTCCGGCCGGTACGCGCAGGTGGCGACGAGTCGGGCGGCCGCCTCGACGTCCTGGTGGAGGCGGCCGTGCCCGACGAGCGATCCGAGCAGCTGGAGCGCGTCGGCAAGGGTGAGGCCGCCGAGGCTCAGCGAGTGCAGGTCCGGCACGTCGGCGAGCTGGTGCCTGCTGGTGAGCAACACCGACGGCACCGGGGAGTTCGGCAGCAGGGGCAGGATCTGCCTGCTGTCCTGAAGGTCGTCGAGCACGACCAGCACCCGCTTGCGGTCGACGGCGAGTTGCCAGAGCGCCGTCAGCTCGGGCAGCGTGCGCGGCAGCGACGCCGACGGCACGTCGAGTCCGCGCAACAGCCCGGCCAGTACCGCCTCCGGTGCCAGCGGGAGGCCATCCGGCCCGGTCAGTCCGACGTACAGCTGGCCGTCGGGGAAGTGCGGCCGCAGGGTCAGGGCGGCGCGCACGGCCAGCGCGGTCTTGCCGATGCGCGCGCCGCCGTGCAGGCCGACCAGCGCGGCCCGGCCGGGGTCGCGCAGCCAGCCGGTGAGCTCGGCCAGTTCCGCGGTCCTGCCGACGAAGCCGTCGGCGGCGACCGACATCCGGGCGGGCACCGGCGGTCCGGTCCTGGCGGCGTCCGCGTGCACGCCGAGGGCCGGGCGCACCTGCGCCGCGGCGAGCAGGTCGCGGTGCAGCTCCTGCAGCCGGGGCCCGGGTTCCAGGCCGAGCTCGCCACGGAGCACGCGCCGGGCGTCCTGGTAGGCGGTGAGCGCGTCGGCGCGCCTGCCCAGCCCGGACAGTGCCCGCAGCAGCAGCTCCCACAGCTTCTCCTGCAGGGGCTGCCCGACCAGGGCGGTCTTCACCGTCGTGACGGCGCTGCCGTGTTCCCCCGCGTCGATCTCCGCTTCCGCCAGCTCCTCGACGGCGGCGGTGCGGAGCTGTTCGAGCCGTTCCCGCTCGGTGTTGAAGTAGGTGGTGTCGGCGCCCGCGAACGGGGCGCCGCGCCAGAGCGCGAGCGCGGCGCGGAACGTCCGTACCGCGCGGTCGAGGTCGCCTTCCCCGCGGAAGCGGTGGGCGTCGTCGAGCGTGCGTTCGAACAGGTCCGTGTCGATCGTCGCGCCGGTCGCCGTCAGCAGGTAGCCGCCACTGTGCGACCGCAGCGCGAGCCGGTGGGCCCCGACCACCTCGGTGATCTTGCGCCGGAGCCGGTAGACGTAGGTGCGCACCGTCCCGTCCGCGGACCTCGGCGCGGTGTCGCCCCACAGTGCCCGGACCGCGTCCTCGTTGGGGACCGGTTCCCCGACGCGCAGCAGGAGCACCGCGAGCAGCGCTCGCTGCTGTGGTGACCCGAGCGCGATCTCGTGGTCGCCCGACCAGGCACGGACCGGGCCGAGCAGGGAGAAGCTCAGGCGGTCGGCTGCGGGCGGGCGTGTTTCGTGCGCGAACTCGCTCACTGGGTGCCCCCTATCCGGCGATCGCGTGGGCGATCGTCCGGTCGGCGGCGTACGGGCGCCGCCCGTCCAGCTCAGGGTCACCGCGGAGCACCGCCTCGTGCAGGTGGCGCATGCTCGCGGAGGGGTCCACACCGAGTTCCTCGACCAGTCCGGCACGTAACCGGTGGAAGGCCTCGAGCGCCCGCCAATGCTGGCCGGAGCGGTACAGCGCGAGCATGTACTTGCCGCACATGCTCTCCGACAACGGGTACTGCGCGCACAGCCCGGCCAGCTCGCCGAGCAGCCCGCGGTCGCGGCCGAGACACAGGTCGGCTTCGAGGCGCGCGTCCAGGTCGGAAAGGCGGGTCTCCGTGAGCCGCACCGATTCGACGGTCAGCTGCGGACCGGTGGTGATGTCGCAGAGCGCGGGGCCGCGCCACAGGGACAGCGCGGCGGTGAGGCTGTGGGAGGCGGTCGCGTAGTCGCCGTTCTCGGCCGCCCGGCGGCCCGCGCTCGCGAGTTCCTCGTACTTGTGGACGTCCAGCCGGACGAGGTCGCCGTCCAACCGGTAGCCGTTCGCCTCGGTCGTGAGGAATTTCTTGCCGTCGCACTCCGTGCCGTCCCCGGCGGCCGAGTTCAGTCTTTTCCGGAGTTTTCCGATGTAGGTGTGCAGTGTGGCGACCGAGGAACGCGGCGGCTCGTGCCCCCAAATCTCGTTCACCAACGTCGAGACGGGCACGACGTGCCCGGCGCCGATCGCGAGAATGGCCAGCAGTTGTCGGGGCTTGGCCGCCGAGGGCGCGACCGGGACATTGTCGAAGGTGGCTTCCAGCGGTCCCAGCAGGTTGATGTCGAGTCGCACGATCTGCCCCCTAATTCCTCGGTTCACAATGAGGATCAGGTTGGCAGAGCCCGGCTATGCCACGGTTATGCGCTCGTTGTGTACCCGCCTACGAGCTGTTCGGCTGATCGAGGGAGTCCGCGTGCGCGAGCGCGGACCGCCACAGTTCGGCGACGTGGCTCAACGCGACGTACCCGCCGCTGGAAAACCCGGTCGGTTCCCATCCAGGGGGGAGCGGGATGTCGATCGGCCAAATGCAATAGCACCCGTCGTCGTTCGTGACGACGCGGTAGAACTGGTGGTGTTCGGGGGAAGTCATCTGGTTTCTCGCACCTGGATCACTGGGATGCCGTCTTGCCGCATCACGCGGGATCCAACGCGGCTTTACCACCATACGCGAAAGAGGTTCGGTATCAGTTATGGCGAGGGTCGCGGTCCAGCGCCGGGTGGCCTGCGCCCCAGCGGCGGTCTATCGTTCGCGGCCGTCGATCAGGTGGGCGCGCTCGGCCTTCTTGATCGCGTCGACACGGGAGACCGCGCCCAGCTTCGAGTAGATGCTCGTGAGGTGCCGTTTGACGGTGCCTTCGCTGATGAACAGGCGCACCGCGATCTGGGCGTTGCTCATGGCCTTCGCGACGAGCCGCAGCACCTCGAGCTCCCGCTCCGACAACAGCGTGTGCTGTTCGTGCTGCCGCTCCAGTGACTGGAGCGTCGTCCTCGGCACCGACAGGATGACGTTCGCCCTGCTGCGGCTCACCGAGCGGACGGCGGAGATGAGCTCGTCCCGCGCGATCGTCTTCATCAGGTACGCCGCGGCGCCGCTCTCCAGCAGGTCCCGCACGATCGCCGGCGAGTTGTGCATGGTCAGGATGATCACCGCGGTCTCGGGGTAGGAGACGGCGACCTGCTCGATCACGGCCTTGGCGCCGGGGCCCGGCATCTCGACGTCCAGCAGCAGCACCTCGGGCCGGTGCTTCTTGATCAGCTCCAGCGCCTCGTCACTGGTCTCACCCTCGCCGACCACCTCGAAGGACGGGTCGGTGGACAGCAGCTCGCGAAGTCCCTGGCGGAACAGGGTGTGGTCGTCGGCGACCACGATCGTGACCTGCTCGCCGCTCCGTCCGGTCATGCGGTCTGCCCAGGGTGTGCGATGCGGATCGAGATGGTCGTTCCTTTCCCCGGCACACTGATGATCTCGAGGGTGCCCGCGAGCAGTTCGAGACGTTCGCGCATCGACGACAGCCCGACGCCGGCCGCCGACGCCGCGACCGCGTCGACGTCGAACCCCCGCCCGTCGTCGCGCACAGTGGCGTGGATGTCGCCGTCCGCGAGAGCGACCAGCACCTCCAGCTGTTGTGCCTCCGCGTGCACGACGGCGTTGCGGATGGCTTCCCGGAGCACGAAGTACAGCTCCTCGCAGGCCTGGTTCGGCGCGTCGATGTCGTCGGCGACGGAGAGCTTCGTGCGGATCTCGGGTGGCACCCGCCAGGTCAGGTAGTCCGCCAGCGCCCGCTCCAGGCTGCCGACCTCGGCAGGCGACTCGCGTAGTTCCTGCGCCAGGTGGCGCACCACCGTGATGGCCTCGTTGAGCGCGGTGCGCGCACTCGCGATGCGGTTCCGCGCGCGGGTGGTGTCCTCGTCGACGTAGACGTCGTGCAGTTCGAGGTCCTGCAGTGCCACGCCGACGGCGTGCGCCGCCTGGTCGTGCAGCTCCCTGGCGATCCGGCGCCGCTCGTCCCGGTTGGCGTTGTTGACCTTCGTGAGCAGGAAGCCCGCGTAGGACATCGCACCCTGGCCGAGCCTGCGCAGGATCGACTCGTGCAGGCTGGCGACGGCGTCCATCAGCGCCTGCTCGTCCATCCGTCTCTCCCGCGCCGCGTCGACGACGGCGGGCAGCAGGATCTCGAACATCGCGATCGCGGTACGCAGTGACTCGGTCGGTGGCACGCGCTGGCTCGCCCGGCTCATCGCGATCTCGTCGCTGAGCTCGGTCGTCTGCCACCCGGTCCCCTGGCCGCCGCCGTCCCTCATGGCCGCCGCGACATCGTCCAGCACGGCGTCGGCCTGGCGCAGGAGTTGTTCGGCGGCCACCGAATCGGCCATCAGCGGGTTGCGCAGCGCCCGCATCGATTCGAGTACACCGTGGCGGACCTCTGTCGAGAACACCGACTCGCTGTCGTCCGTCAGCTGGTGTGACATCGCTCACCCCCAAATGCCGCTCATGATAGCCAATCGGGGGGTACCTGCGGGCGGTGTTCGGCCGATGCGGAACCGGGAGTCGTCAGACCGGTGCGGCTCCCAGCACGGACGTGGCCGCGGGACGAAGTTCCCCTCGCACGGCCGTCGTGAAGATCCGCTCGGTGGCAGCGGTGGGCGCCAGATCGAGGTTGTCGAGGAGGCGGCGGGTGCACAGGCGGTACCACTCGCGGACCTGCCCCAGCTCGCCCCGCCTGCCGTGGATCACCATCAGCGTCTGGTACATCTCCTCGTGGTACGGGTCGATGTCCAGGACCCGGCGGCACAGGTCGATGATCTTCGGGTGGTCATGCTCGCGCAGTGCGTGCGTGCGCAGCCACGTCAGTGCGTGGAGGGCGAAGGCCCGGTAGCACTGCCGCTGCTCGTCGACCCAGTCGGCCGTCTGCGCCGCGAGGAAGTCGCCGCTGTAGAGATCGGCGACCCTGCGGTACGCGGTCAGCGCCCCGGCGTCCTCACCGTGTGCCTCGGCCGCGCGCCCTGCCGCCATGCTCAGGTCGAACTCGTCGATGTCCAGCCAGACGTCCGGCGCGTTCAGCAGGTAACCCTGGTCGCGGCTGACGATCTGCACCAGCGGCGCCACCGCGTCCCCGAGGATGCGCCGCAGCGAGTGGATGGCCACCTTGAGCGAGCTCGCGGTCGGGGTCCACGCGTGGCCCGGCCACAACACCTCGAAGAGCTTTTCGCGGCGCACCACACGGCCGCGGTTCACGAGCAGGTACTGGAAAAGGTCCCGCGCTTTGCCAGCGTGCCAGCGATCCACGCTCGAGCCGCTGACCCGGAGGGTGAAGTCCCCGAAGAAGTGCGCGACCACGGCCCGGTCCCCCCGGCGTGCTCCAGGCATCGTCAAGCTGTCCACGACCGGAACGTATGGGCCCCGCTCGGTGCTGCTCAAGGCCACCTTCCGGAAGGACAACCGACATGTGGCCGAAGGTAGTAGTGGCACTGTCACCAACGTCTCGGTGCGACTGCACCTCCGCGCGAGGCGCTGGCCCGGTGCGGCGGTGAGTATCGAATGTCTCGGCACATCCCGAAACGTCGAAACTCTAGTGACGGGACACATGATGACCACGAAAACGCTGTCGCAATCCGCTGACGCCATCGGTTTCGCCCGGTCGGTCCGGCTCGCCTGGCACGAGGCCCGGCCGGTCGTCCAGATTGTGTTCATGCTCCGGTTCCTGGCCGGCGCGGCGCTCGGCGCCACGTACGTTGGCGAGGTCGCCGCGGCGACCGCGGTGACCGCCGCGCTGAGCTGGCTCGCCGCCACCTGGGCCGTGTACCTGCTCAACGGCGTGGCCGACGTGGTCGAGGACCGGGCAAACGGGTCCACCCGGCCGATCGCGCGCGGCGACCTGCCAGAGGAGACGGCCGAACGGATCGTCTGGGCGCTCGCGACGACCGGCCTGGTCCTCGGTGCGCTCGTCTCGCCGGTGATGCTGCTCCTGGTCGTGCTCATGCTCGCGGTCGGCTGGGCCTACTCGATGGGACCGCGTCCCTGCAAGCAGTACATGCCGGGCTTCCTCGTCTCGGTGTTCGCGCTCGGCGTGCTGACCTACCTCGCGGGCTGGCAGGCCGCGGGCGCCGGGAGCCCGCACGGACCGGTGCTGGTGTTCGGCATCGCGATGTCGGGGTGGATGGGGCTCGCGGGGTGGACCAAGGACCTGTCGGACACCACGGGCGACCGCCTGGCGGGCAGGCGCACGTTGCCGGTGCTGCTCGGCGAGTGGCGGGCACGCGTGGTCATGGCCGCCGCGGCGAGTCTGGTCGGCTGGACGTTCGTCCTCCTCAGCGCCGGGCTCGCCGGTGATCTGCTGCCTGTCGCGGTGGTCGTGTGTGTGGGGTCGGCCGTGCTCGCGCTGGTCGCGACGACTCCGCTCGGCCAGGGTGACCGGGCCGCAAAACGCAGGCCGTACCGGGTCTTCATGGTCACCCAGTACGCCACGCACCTGACGTTGTTCCTCTGTCTCGCGCTGGACCAGGTCGCCTGAGAGGGCAGATGTTGGCCACCAAGGCCGTATGGTTGAAAATATTCTGACCGCACGTCATGGGTGGGTTCGGGCGAGGAGGCAGGGTGTCGGAGGCGTTGGCTGACAGCGATCCGGTGTTCACCCCTGCTGCCCGCCACGAGGCCATGGTGTCGTTCGAGCACCGGTTGCGTGCGCTGCACAGCCCGCTCGTCGACGACGCCGAGGCGGCGGAACAGCTCAAGCGACAGGCAGGCTCGGTGCTCGACGACGTGGCGGTCACCGTGACCGGCGCCGTCCGGAGCGTACGGCCCGCGGCACTGCTCGCGGCCGAGATCGGCGCCAGCAGGGCCACCCACCGGGTGCACCCCGTCGAGTCGTTGCGGGCCGCCGTGGTGATGTTCGACGTCCTGCTCCCGTTCGTGCACGCGGCACTGCGTGCCCGGCGCGTGAACGAGCACGCGGTGCGCGCCGGCATGGTGGGCCTGCACGAGTCGATCGCGCGGCGCCTCAGTCTCGGCGCGATGTCCTACGCGGGTTTCCTGCTCGCGAAGGTCAACAACGCCAACCGGGACGAGCGGCGCCGGATCGCCAGGGAGCTGCACGACCAGGCGGCGCACGCCGTCGGCGTGGCGCTGCAGGACCTGGAACTGCACGACGTGTACGTCGACCGCGACCCCGCGCGGGCTCGCTGGCGGCTGGACTCGGCCCGGGTCGCGTTGCGTGAGGCACTCGAGGTGGTCCGCAACCTCGCCAGGGAGCTGCGTGAGTCGCCGGTTGAGTTCGGCGGGCTGGCGAGCGCGTTGTCCGGCTACCTCGCGTGGCGGGTGCCTGCCGGGATCCGCGTCGCGGTCTCGGTCGACGACGATCTCGACCTGCCGGCCGCGGTCAGCGAGGAGCTGTACTTCGTGCTCCGGGAAGCCATCCGGAACACGGTCCTGCACGCCGACGCGCGCAACCTGACCGTCACGGTCGCCGTGGACGGTCCGGAGGTCCACGCGGTGGTGCGTGACGACGGGCTGGGGTTCGACGTGGCCGAGACCATCGGCTCGCAACCGGGCATCGGGCTGTCGTCCATCCGGGAGCGGCTCGAACTGCTCGGTGGCACGCTCGACATCACCAGCGGGGCAGGTGCGGGCACGACCGTGTCGATGCGCTTGGCACGGCACCGCTTTCTCACGTAACCGCGGGCGAACTCGTTCTTTCTACCCTGCGGGGGTATCGACCGCCCCTGCAGGGAAGAACAGATGACGCCAGCGGAGTCCCCAGAATTCTTTCAGGTCATCGTCAACGCTGAACGGTGCTACAGCATCTGGCCGATCGACGGCGATCCGCCGTTGCCGCCCGGGTGGAAGCCGAGCGGTTTCGCCGGCCTGCTTGAGGTCGCGCTCAACCAGGTCGCCGAGCAGTGGCGGGCGGGCCTCGTGCGGGCGGAACCGGTCGAACCGGATGACCCGCCCGCGTCGACAATTGATTGACATTTCGCTGAGGTCGCGTCGATCACGCGATTGCTAACTTGTCCCGGCGGTCCGAAAACCGTGACAGCTGGCCGCCTGCTTCGTCAGGAGATGAATCCGGTGCGGAATATATCCACGGCCCTGCCCGTCCGTTGTCGTCCGTCCCTGTCAGCCGAACGGATCGTCGTGCCCGCCGGAACCGCGGCGAGTGCCGTCGTGGGGGAGAGCGGGCTGCCGGCCACGGGACCCGATGCCGTCGTCGTGGTGCGCGACCCGTGGGGCCGGTTGCGGGACCTGGGCTGGGTCCCCGGGCACGCGGTGGCGGTCGAGCCGGTGGCGGCGAGCACCGTTGGCGGGCGGGCGGTGGTCATGCGCTCCGCCGGGCACGTGCTCGCGCAGGCGGTGCAACGGCTGTGTCCCACGGCGAAGCTGGGCCGCGGCGGCGAGGTGGCCGGGGACGGCTTCGCCTACGACTTCGACGTGCCCGTCCCGTTCACGCCGGACTTCCTCGCCGAGGTGGCGCGGATGATGACGCGCATCATCGCGGAGGGGCAGCGGTTCGTCCGCCGCGAGGTCGACGCCGCGACCGCCGCGCGGGAGTTCTCGGCCGAACCCCACCGCGTGCGGCTCGTGGACCTGTTGCGGGACAACGGTGACCTGGTGACGATCTACGACAACGTCGACCCTTGGTCGGGGGCGCGGGTCTGGCGTGACCTGTGCGGTGGCCCGCACGTGCTCGGCACCGGGGACATCCCGCCGGTCAAGCTGACGTACACGGCGCCGGTGCGCGGGCGCGGTGTACGGAACCCGCGGTTGCAGCGCGTCGGCGGAGTCTGCGCCGACTGAGGACAAAGCCCCAACTTCCGTGAAGGAGAAACAGATGACCACCGCGCCGGAGCGCCCGATCGAGCAGCAGTTATCCGTCGACGAATGGGCACATCGGACACGTGCGTCGTTCCCGTTCTTCGCCCAGGGGGCGGACGCCGTCGTCTACCTCGACAACGGGGCCACCACACAGAAACCGGCCTCCGTCATCGACGCGATGTCGTCGTACTACGCCACGGCCAACGTCAACGGCGGCCGAGGCATGTACAAGCTGAGCATGGCGGGCAGCGAGACCTACCACCGCGCACGCATCTCGGTGGCGAACTTCATCGGCGCCGCGGACGCGACCGAGGTGGTGTTCACGAAGAACGCCACCGAAAGCACGAACTTCGTCGCCCACAGCTTCGGGAACACGGTTGTCGAGGCCGGCGACGAGGTCGTGATCAGCGGGCTGGAGCACCACTCGAACATGCTGCCGTGGCGCCAGCTCTGCGAGCGGAAGGGCGCGCGTCTGGTCGTGGTGCCGACCGAACGCGGCGAGCCCGTATCGCCGGAGGTGTTCGAGCGCTACCTGTCCTCCCGGGTGAAGCTGGCGGCCGTCACCCACATCTCGAACGTCCTCGGCACCGTCAACCCGGTGGCCGACCTGGCGCGGGTCGCGCACCGGCACGGCGTCCCGATCCTGGTCGACGGCGCACAGGCGGTCGCGCGCCGGCCGGTCGACGTCCAGGAGATCGACGCGGACTTCTACGTGTTCTCCGCGCACAAGATGTACGGCCCGACCGGCGTCGGGGTCCTGTACGCCAAGCGCGAGCACCTCGACCGGATGCCGCTGCACCATGCGGGCGGCGGCACCGCGATCGAGGTGTCGTACGAACGCGAGCTGCGGCTGATGCCCGTTCCGTACCGCTTCGAACCCGGCACCCCGAACATCGCGGGTGCGGTCGGCCTCGCCGCCGCCGTGGACTACCTGGAGTCGCTGGGATGGCCGCAGGTCGTGGCACACGACGAGAGCCTCGTCGTCGCCGCGGTCGCGGGCCTGTCGGAGATCGACGGCGTCCAGGTGCTCGGCGACCCGGTGGCCAACCGGGGCGGCATCGTCTCCTTCAACGTGGACGGCGTGCACCCCTACGACGTCGGCAACCACCTGAACGACCACGGCATCGCGGTGCGCACCGGCGTGCACTGCGCGATCCCGTTGCTGGACAGCTTGTCGGTGGTCGGCACCGTGCGGGTGTCGTTCGGTGTGTACAACACGATGGCCGAGGTCGACCACATGCTGGCCGCGGTCCGCACCGTCACCGCGGGCATGTGGACCAACAACCACCCGGAAGCCCGCTTCCTGCTCGAGAGCTGACCGCCGCGCGACGGCAACCTGTGCCGGCAGTTGGTGGTGTCGGTGACGAAACGGGCCATCGCCGCGGGCTGAATCGGGACGGGGCCCATGTCGTTCCGCGCGTCGGCCCGAGCAGAACACACCGCCTGGCAGACGGCTGGCCGGGCGGCACGGTCCGGTCGGGTCGATTGTCGACACCCCGCGTTACTTGGCGGGTCCCGCGCGAGTACGCCTGGCCGCGTCGCGGCGCGCGCGATGACCTCCCCATCCGACCCACAGCTGATCAGTGAGCTCTTCCGGGTACTGGGCCGTCACTTCCGACTTACAGGTTGTCCGAGTAGAAGTGGGCGAGCCGCTCGACGGCAGCGTCGACATACTCAGGTTCGTCGTACATCTCGTA
>NZ_DASWSJ010000298.1:0-8554 GCF_036402745.1 Actinophytocola sp.
GGCTCTGCGTGCCGGTGAGTGCTCCCTCGCGTTGACCGGCGGGGTGGCGGTTCTGTCGTCGCCTGCGTCGTTCTCGGAGTTCGCCAAGCAGGGTGGTCTCGCTGGGGACGGCCGGTGCAAGGCGTACTCCGATGCCGCCGATGGCACGGGATGGGCCGAAGGTGTCGGGATGCTGGTCCTGGAGCGGCGGTCCGACGCGGAACGCCGCGGGCACCGGATCCTCGCCGTGCTGCAGGGCTCGGCCGTGAACGCCGACGGCGCGTCGAACGGTTTGACCGCGCCGAACGGTCCGTCGCAGCAGCGGGTGATCCGGCAGGCCCTCGCGAACGCGGGTCTCACGGCGTCCGACGTGGACGTCGTCGAGGGGCACGGGACGGGGACTCGGCTGGGTGACCCGATCGAGGCGCAGGCGGTGCTGGCGACGTATGGCAGGGACCGGGACGTGCCGGTGCTGCTCGGTTCGATCAAGTCGAACCTGGGCCACGCCCAGGCCGCCGCCGGCGTCGCCGGCGTGATCAAGATGGTGCAGGCCATGCGGCACGGCATCGCGCCGAAGACGTTGCACCTCGAGACGCCGTCGTCGCAGGTGGACTGGGACGCGGGCGCGGTGTCCCTGTTGACCGACGCGGTGGACTGGCCAGGGTCGGACCGGCCGCGCCGGTCGGCGGTGTCGTCGTTCGGGGTCAGCGGCACCAACGCCCACGTGATCCTGGAGCACGTGCCGGCCGAGCAGGTGCTGTCGGAGGATGGGCCGGAGCCGGCCGAGCCCGCCGTCCTGCCGCTGGTCGTGTCGGCCCGGTCGGCACGTGCCCTGGACGCGCAACTCGACCTGCTCGGCACCGTGCCGTCCACAGTGGACGCCGCGTACACGCTGGCCACCGGCAGGGCCGTGCTCGACCACCGGGCCGTGGTGCTGGCCGGACGGGACGGCCGGCGGGTCACCGTGGCCTCCGGGCCGGCCGCGCCGGGCCGGTTGGCGTTCGTGTTCTCCGGTCAGGGTTCACAGCGGTTGGGGATGGGCCGCGGGCTCTACGACCGGTTCCCGGCGTTCGCGTCCACACTGGACGATGTGCTGTCCCGGCTCGATCCTGGTGTGCGGGACGTGATGTGGGGACCGGACGCGGCGAACCTGCGGGACACCGGCTGGGCGCAGCAGGCGTTGTTCGCCGTCGAGGTGGCGCTGTACCGCCTGGTGGAGTCGTGGGGTGTCCGACCGGACGTCCTGGTCGGGCATTCGATCGGCGAGCTGGCGGCGGCCCACGTTGCCGGTGTGCTGTCGCTCGACGACGCGTGTGCCGTCGTGAGCGCGCGGGCCCGGCTGATGGCGGCACTGCCGCCCGGTGGGGCGATGGTCGCGGTGCGGGCGGCGGAGGCCGACGTCGCGTCATTCGTCGGCGCCGAGGTGTCGGTCGCGGCGGTCAACGGGCCGGACAGCGTCGTGCTGTCCGGCGACGAGGAGGCCGTGCTGGCGGTCGCTCGACGGTTCGACTCCTGGACCCGGCTGCGGACGAGCCACGCGTTCCACTCGGCGCACGTGGAGCCGATGCTGGCCGAGTTCGCCGCGGCGATCGACGGCATCCAGGCAAACGACCCCGCCGTGCCGATGAGGTCCACTGTGGATGCCGACGTGCGCTTCGGCGACGCCGCGTACTGGGTGCGCCAGGTCCGGCAGACGGTCCGGTTCGGCGCCGCGATCGCGGCGGCCGCACCCGACCGGGTCCTGGAGATCGGGCCGGACGGCGACCTCTGCGCCCTGCTCCCCGACCTGCCCGCGGTCGCGCTCCTGCGCCGGGATCTCGACGAGGAGGAGTGCGCGCTGCGGGCCATGGCGACGCTGCACGTCGCCGGTTCCACTGTGGACTGGTCCGGGGTGGTCGCCGGAGGTCGGCTGGTCGACCTGCCGACGTACCCGTTCCAGCGGGAGCGGTTCTGGCCGGCCGGCGCCGGCCGGGCCGGCGACCCGTCGGGGCTGGGTCTCACCTCGGCGGCGCATCCGTTGCTCGGTGCCGCGGTCGCGCTGGCCGACGGCTCCGGCGTGCTGCTCACCGGCCGGCTCTCGCTGGCCGCGCAGCCGTGGCTGGGTGACCACCGCGTCGGCGACGTCGTGCTGGTTCCGGGGACGGCGCTGCTCGAACTCGTGGTGCGGGCCGGTGACGAGGTGGGTTGTGGCTCGGTCGGCGACCTCACTCTGGTGTCGCCGCTGGTGCTGCCGGATCGCGGCGGTGTCCACCTCCAGGTGTGGGTAGGGGAGCCAGGAGTCTCCGGCGCGCGTGCGGTGACCGTCCACTCGCGACCTGACACCGCTGTCGACGCGCCCTGGGTCATCCACGTGACCGGAACGCTCCTCGAACCGGCGAGCGTGGCGGACACGGGGTTCGCCGAGCAGTGGCCGCCGGCGGACGCCGAACCCGTCGACGTCGACGGGTGCTACGAGCGGTTCGCCGTGGCGGGGTTCGGCTACGGGCCGGCGTTCCGGGGCCTGCGCGCGGTGTGGCGCCGCGGCAGTGGTGTCGACGCCGAGGTGTTCGCGGAGGTGGCACTACCGGACCGGGTGACCGACGCGGACGCGTTCGGGCTGCACCCGGCGCTGCTGGACTCGGCGCTGCACGCGTTGCTGGTGACCCGTTCGGCGTCGGACGGCCGGCGGCTGCCGTTCTCCTGGGAAGGCGTGTCGCTGCATGCCTCCGGGGCGTCGGCCCTGCGGGTCCGCCTGGTGGCCAATGGCACCGACCGGGTCGCGATCGACGCCGCCGACCCGGCCGGCCGGCCGGTGCTCTCGGTGGCGGCACTGCACGACCGCGCGATGACCGACGTGCCGGCCCCCGTCGTCCCGTCGACCACGGATCCGCTGTTCGTCGTCACCTGGTCCGAGGTCCCGACCGGGTCGAGCGCACCCGTCGACGCCGTCCGCGTCACGGACCTGGACCTGCTCGCGGGCGAGGATCCGATTCCGGACCTGGTCCTCATGCCGGTTTCGCCCGGCCCGGCAGCCGGCCCGGAGGCGACTCATGAGGTCGCCACCCGGATGCTGCAGACGCTGCAACGGTGGGTGCGGGACGAGCGGTTCGCGGGTTCGCGGTTGGTGGTGGTGACCCAGGGCGCGATCTCGGGTGACGACCTGGCCGGATCGGCGGCGTGGGGGTTGGTGCGGTCGGCCCAGTCGGAGCACCCGGGCCGGTTCGGGCTGCTCGACGTGGAGTCGGACGCCGACATCGACGCCGCCCTGCCGGTGCTGGCGGCCGAGCCGCAGGTGGCGGTGCGGGCGGGCGTGGCGCGGGCCGCGCGGTTGAACCCGATGGCAGGGCTCGTCCCGCCTGCGGGTGAGGAGTGGCGGCTGGCCTCGGTTCGTGGCGGTGACTTGAGTGGGTTGGCGTTGGTGCCTGCCGCGGATGCGCCGTTGTCGGGTGCGCAAGTGCGGTTGCGGGTGACGGCGGCCGGGGTCAACTTCCGCGATGTGTTGACCGCGTTGGGGATGTACCCGGGAGAGGCGGGTGATCTGGGCGCGGAGGCTGTGGGTGTGGTCACCGAGGTGGGTCCGGATGCACGTGACCTTGCCCCCGGTGATCGGGTGATGGGGATCGTGCCCGGTGGGATGGCGTCGGTGGCGGTGGCGCCGGATGAGCGCGTGCTGGCGCGGGTTCCGGACGAGTGGTCCGACGAGACCGCGGCGTCGGTGCCGTTGGTTTTCCTCACGGCGTGGTACGCGTTCACCCGCCTGTCCCAGGTCGGCCCGGGCTCGCGCGTGTTGATCCACGCCGGTGCCGGAGGCGTTGGCATGGCGGCGATCCAACTCGCGACGCAGCTGGGAGCTGAGGTGTATGCGACGGCGAGTGAGCCCAAGTGGGACACCTTGCGGTCGTTGGGTCTTCCCGATGAGCGGATCGCATCGTCGCGGAACCCGGAGTTTGCCGAGATGTTCCCGCCGATGGACGTGGTGCTCAATTCGCTGGCGGGTGAGTTCGTGGATGCGTCGTTGCGGTTGGTGCGGCCGGGTGGGCGGTTCCTGGAGATGGGCAAGACCGATGTCCGGGATCCGGACGGGGTGGAGTACCAGGCGTTCGATCTCGCGGAGGCCGGTCCCGACGAAGTCCGAGCTATGTTCGCGGAGTTGCTGGCGTTGTTCGCGCGCGGGGTGATCGTGCCGTTGCCGGTGCGGTCGTGGCCGGTGGGGCAGGCGGTCGAGGCGTTCCGGTTCATGAGTCAGGCCAGGCACATCGGCAAGCTGGTGTTGACGATGCCGCCGGTGTGGGACCGGGACGGGACTGTGTTGATCACGGGTGGTACCGGTGGTCTGGGTGTGGTGCTGGCGCGGCATTTGGTTGAGCGTGGGCACCGGCATGTGGTGCTGGCCAGTCGCACCGGCACCGACCCGGGTGGGTTGAGTGCCGAGATCACCGTGACCGCGTGCGATGTCACCGACCCGGCCGCGGTGCGTGCCCTGGTCGGCGGGCTCGACCGACCGCTGACCGCGGTGGTCCATGCGGCGGGCGTGCTCGACGACGGCGTCATCGACCAGTTGACCCCGGAACGGCTCGCGACGGTGCTCGCGCCCAAGGTGGACGGCGCCTGGAACCTGCACCAGGCCACCCTCGACCAACCCCTCGCCGGTTTCGTGCTCTACTCGTCCGTCGCCGGGGTCATCGGCGCCGCCGGTCAGGGCAACTACGCCGCCGCCAACACCTACCTCGACGCCCTCGCCGCGTACCGGCGTGGACAGGGCCTGCCTGCGACGTCCATCGCCTGGGGGGCCTGGCAGAGCGTCGGCATGACCGCCGACACCGGCCCGGCCGGGATCGGGGTCGAGCAGGGACTGTCCATGTTCGACACCGCCGTCGCCGCGGGACACCCGCTCGTCGTGCCGCTCGTCATGCCACCGGTTGCCGGGTCCGGCGACGTGCCCGCGCTGTTCCGCGACCTGGTGCCGCGCGGCCGGCGGGGTCGAGCCGCCTCCGCCTCGCCAACTGCCGGGGATCTCGCTGCCCGTCTTGCCGGGATGTCCGAACAGGACGGTCTCGGGTTCCTGGTGGACCTGGTGCGGGGCGAGGCGGCCGCCGTGCTGGGACACGCGACGCAGGACGCGATCGGTGCCCGGCAGGAGTTCAACGACCAGGGCTTCACCTCGCTGACCGCCGTGGAGCTCCGGAACCGCCTCGGTGCCGCCACCGGCCTGCGACTCCCCGCGACTCTCGTGTTCGACTACCCGAACCCGACCGCGCTCGCGACGTTCCTGCGAGAGGAACTCACCGGGCAGGCACCGGCACCGGTCATCGCACCGGTGGCGGTGACCCGCACCGACGACCCGATCGTCATCGTCGGGATGAGCTGCCGGTATCCCGGCGGGGTTCGGTCGCCCGAGGACCTGTGGAACCTCGTCGCCGAGGGCCGCGACGCGATCGCGCCCGCGCCGACCGACCGGGGCTGGGACCTCGACGGCGCGCTCAGCGGCGGTTTCCTGGACGACGTGGCCGAGTTCGACGCCGCGTTCTTCGGCATCTCGCCCCGTGAGGCGATGGCCATGGACCCGATGCAGCGCGTCGTACTCGAAGCCGCGTGGGAGGCCTTCGAGGCGGCCGGCATCGACACCGCCTCGCTGGCCGGCACCGCGACCGGCGTGTACCTCGGCGCCGCCGACTCCGAGTACAGCGCCCTGCTGGCCGGCCAGCCTGGGTTCGAGGGCTTCGTGATGACGGGGACCACGTCCAGCGTGATCGCCGGGCGGGTGAGTTACGTGCTGGGCCTGGAAGGGCCGGCCATGACCGTCGACACGGCGTGTTCGTCGTCGCTCGTGGCGCTGCACCTCGCCGCCCAAGCCCTGCGACTCGGTGAGTGCTCCCTCGCGCTGACCGGTGGCGTCGCGGTCCTGTCGTCGGCCGCGTCGTTCTCCGAGTTCGCCAAGCAGGGCGGTCTCGCCGGGGACGGCCGGTGCAAGGCGTACTCCGACACCGCCGACGGCACGGGGTGGGCCGAAGGCGCCGGGATGCTCGTCCTCGAACGGCGGTCCGACGCAGAACGCCGCGGCCACCGGATCCTCGCCGTAGTGCAGGGCTCGGCGGTGAACGCCGACGGCGCGTCGAACGGCCTGACCGCGCCGAACGGGCCGTCGCAACAACGGGTGATCCGGCAGGCGCTCGCGAACGCGGGTCTGACGGTGTCCGATGTGGACGTCGTCGAGGGGCACGGCACGGGGACCCGCCTGGGTGACCCGATCGAGGCGCAGGCGGTCCTCGCCACCTACGGGCAGGACCGCGACGTGCCGGTGCTGCTCGGTTCGATCAAGTCGAACCTGGGCCACGCTCAGGCCGCCGCCGGAGTCGCCGGTGTGATCAAGATGGTGCAGGCGCTCCGGCACGGCATCGCGCCGAAGACGTTGCACCTCGACACGCCGTCGTCGCAGGTGGACTGGGACGCGGGCGCGGTGTCGCTGCTGACCGACGCGGTCGCCTGGCCGGACGTGGACCGGCCGCGGCGTGCGGCGGTGTCGTCCTTCGGCGTGAGCGGCACCAACGCACACGTGATCCTCGAACAGCCGGCCGCGACGCCGGAACCGGAGCGGGTGGAGGCCGCCGGTCCGGTGCCCTGGCCGGTGTCCGCCAGGTCGGCGAAGGCTTTGACGGCCCTGACAGACCTCGTCCGCGACACCGGGCCCACCGGATCCGTGCTCGACGTCGGGTTCTCACTCGCCACCCGTCAGGTGTTCGACCACCGGGCGGTGCTGGCGCCGGACGGGACCGAACTCGCGCGGGGGGAAGTCGAACCGGGCCGGTTGGCGTTCGTGTTCTCCGGTCAGGGTTCGCAGCGGCTCGGCATGGGGCGCGGCCTGTACGAGCGGTTCCCGGTGTTCGCGTCCGCGCTGGACGAGGTGCTGTCCCGGCTCGACCCTCGTCTGCGTGAGGTGATGTGGGGCTCCGACCCTGCGGTGTTGGGGGACACGGGATGGGCCCAGCCGGCCCTGTTCGCCGTGGAGGTGGCGCTCTACCGCCTGGTCGAGTCGTTCGGCATCCACCCGGACGTCCTCGTCGGACACTCGATCGGTGAGCTGGCCGCCGCGCACGTCGCCGGTGTGCTGTCGCTGGACGATGCCTGCGCTGTAGTAGCCGCACGGGCCCGTTTGATGGCAGCCCTTCCTTCCGGCGGGGTGATGGTCGCCGTCCGCGCGACCGAGGCGGACGTGCTGCCGCTGCTGACCGGCGACGTGTCGGTCGCGGCGGTCAACGCCGTGGACAGTGTGGTGCTGTCCGGTGTCGAGGAGGCGGTGCTCGCGGTGGCCGCCCGGTTCGAGAAGTCGACTCGGTTGCGGACGAGTCATGCGTTCCACTCGGCGTCGATGGAGCCGATGCTGGCTGAGTTCGCGGCGGCGATCGACGGTATCGACGTCGCCGATCCGGTCGTGTCGATCGTGTCCACAGTGGAGGGAGACGTCCGCTTTGGCGAGGCCGCGTACTGGGTGCGGCAGGTGCGTGAAGCCGTCCGGTTCGCCGACGCCGTCACCGCGGCGAACCCGGATCGGGTACTGGAGATCGGTCCGGACGGCGTCCTGTGCGCTCTCCTGCCCGACCTGTCCGCCGTCCCGATCCTGCGCAAGGACAGGGACGAACCGGAAGCGGCGCTCCGAACGCTCGCCGCACTCCATGTGGCCGGCACGACCGTCGACTGGACGGCGTGGCACGCCGGTGGCCGGCGGGTCGACCTGCCGACCTATCCGTTCCAGCGGGAGCGGTTCTGGCCGGATCGGGCGACCCGGCCCGGCGACGCCGCCGGCCTCGGGCTCACCGCGACCGCACATCCTTTGCTGGGTGCGGCCGTCCCGCTGGCCGACGACACGGGCACCGTCCTGACCGGCCGACTGTCGCTCTCGACCCAGCCCTGGCTGGCTGACCACCGGGTCGGCGACCTCGTGCTGGTCCCGGCGACGGCGATGCTGGAACTGGCGGTGCGGGCCGGTGATGAGGTCGGCGCCGGCTCGGTGGCGGACCTGACCCTGGTGGCGCCGCTGGTGCTGCCGGACCGGGGTGCCGTCCAGCTCCAGGTGCGGATCGGAGAGCCCGACCCGTCCGGCGCCCGGACCGTCACCGTCCACTCCCGACCGGACGGCACGGCTGACGCGCCGTGGACGACTCACGCGACCGGAACGTTGACGCCGGAGATGGGATCCGGGGATTCGGGGTTCGCCGGGGAGTGGCCGCCGCCAGGGGCGGAAGCGGTCGAGGTGGACGGGTGTTATGAGCGGTTCACGGCCATGGGCTTCGGCTACGGGCCCGCGTTCCAGGGTCTGCGCGCGGTGTGGCGGCGGGGCGAGGAGACCTACGCCGAGGTGGCGCTGCCGGACCGGGTGACTGGCGCGGACGCGTTCGGGTTGCACCCGGCCTTGCTCGACGCCGCGCTGCACGCGCTGTTGCTGACCCGGCCCGCGTCGGGCGGTCAGCGGCTGCCGTTCGCGTGGGAGGGCGTGTCGCTGCATGCTTCGGGGGCGTCGGCTCTGCGGGTTCGTCTGGTCGCCGATGGTGTCGATCGGGTCGCTGTCGACGCGGCCGATCCGACTGGCCGGCCGGTGCTG
>NZ_DASWSJ010000299.1:0-3081 GCF_036402745.1 Actinophytocola sp.
GGCTCTGCGTGCCGGTGAGTGCTCCCTCGCGTTGACCGGCGGGGTGGCGGTTCTGTCGTCGCCTGCGTCGTTCTCGGAGTTCGCCAAGCAGGGTGGTCTCGCTGGGGACGGCCGGTGCAAGGCGTACTCCGATGCCGCCGACGGCACGGGATGGGCCGAAGGTGTCGGGATGCTCGTCCTCGAGCGGCGGTCCGACGCGGAACGCCGAGGGCACCGGATCCTCGCCGTGCTGCAGGGCTCGGCCGTGAACGCCGACGGCGCGTCGAATGGTTTGACCGCGCCGAACGGTCCGTCGCAGCAGCGGGTGATCCGGCAGGCCCTTGCGAACGCGGGTCTCACGGCGTCCGATGTGGACGTTATTGAGGGGCATGGGACGGGCACGCGGCTGGGCGATCCGATCGAGGCGCAGGCGGTCCTTGCCACCTACGGGCAGGACCGTGACGTGCCGGTGCTGTTGGGTTCGGTCAAGTCGAATCTGGGGCATGCCCAGGCGGCGGCGGGTGTCGTGGGTGTGATCAAGATGGTGCAGGCCATGCGGCACGGCATCGCGCCGAAGACGTTGCACCTGGACACGCCGTCGTCGCAGGTGGACTGGGACGCGGGCGCGGTGTCGCTGCTCACCGAGGCGGTCGCCTGGCCGGTCGCGGACCGGCCGCGCCGCGCGGCGGTGTCGTCGTTCGGGGTCAGCGGCACCAACGCCCACGTCATCCTGGAGCACGTGCCGCCGGAGGAAGCGCCGGGGCCGGCTGGTCCTGCCGTGCTGCCGCTGGTGGTGTCGGCCCGGTCGGAGCGTGCGCTGACCGCGCAGCTCGATCTACTCGACGCGGTTCCGTCCACGGTGGACACTGTGTACACGCTGGCCACCGGCCGTGCCGTGCTCGATCACCGGGCGGTGGTGCTGGCCGGACGCGACGGGAAGCGGGTCACCGTGGCCTCCGGGGAGGCCATGCCGGGTCGGTTGGCGTTCGTGTTCTCGGGTCAGGGTTCGCAGCGGTTGGGGATGGGCCGGAGTCTGTACGAGCGGTTCCCGGTGTTCGCGTCCACCTTGGATGAGGTGCTGTCTCGGCTGGATCCGGGTGTGCGTGAGGTGATGTGGGGTTCCGATCCGGCGGCGTTGGAGGACACGGGGTGGGCGCAGCCGGCGTTGTTCGCGGTTGAGGTGGCGTTGTTCCGGTTGGTGGAGTCGGTCGGTGTGCGGCCGGACGTCCTTGTCGGGCATTCGGTTGGCGAGCTGGCGGCGGCCCACGTTGCCGGTGTGCTGTCGTTGGACGATGCGTGTGCGGTGGTGTCGGCGCGGGCTCGGTTGATGACGGCCCTGCCACCTGGTGGGGCGATGGTCGCCGTGCGGGCGACCGAGGCGGACGTCCTTTCCGTGCTGACCGGCAAGGTCTCCATCGCGGCCGTCAACGGTCCGGACAGCGTCGTGCTGTCCGGCGACGAGCAGGCGGTGCTCGCCGTCGCCGACCGGTTCGAGAAGAAGACCAGGCTGCGGACGAGCCACGCTTTCCACTCGGCGCACCTGGACCCGATGCTGGCCGAGTTCGCCGCGGCGATCGACGGCGTCCACGCCAATGAGACGACCGTGCCGGTGCTGTCTACTGTGGACACCGAAGATCGGTTCGGCGATGCCGCGTACTGGGTGCGGCAGGCACGCCAGGCGGTTCGGTTCGGAGCCGCGATCGAGGCGGCGGCACCGGACCGGGTGCTGGAGATCGGCCCTGACGGCGACCTCTGCGCTCTGCTGCCCGAGCTGGCCGCGGTTCCGCTCCTGCGTCGGGATGCCGATGAGGAGGAGTGTGTCCTGCGGGCCATGGCGACACTGCACGTCGCAGGTTCCACAGTGGACTGGACCGGCGTCGTCGCCGGCGGTCGCCTGGCCGGCCTGCCGACGTACCCGTTCCAGCGGGAACGGTTCTGGCCCGACGGCGCCGCCCGGTCCGGCAACCCGTCCGGGCTCGGTCTTGCCTCGGCGTCGCATCCGTTGCTCGGTGCCGCGGTCGTCCTGGCCGACGGTTCCGGAGTGCTGCTCACCGGCCGGCTCTCGCTGGCCGCGCAACCGTGGCTGGGCGACCACCGCGTCGGCGACGCCGTGCTGCTTCCGGCGACGGCACTGCTCGAACTCGTGGTCCGGGCCGGTGACGAGGCGGGCTGCGGCACGGTGGCGGACCTCACTCTGGTGGCGCCCCTGGTGCTGCCGGAACGGGGCGGTGTCCACGTCCAGGTGCGGGTCGGGGAGCCCGGTGGGACGTCCGGTGCGCGGGAGGTGACCGTCCACTCCCGACCGGACGGCACGGTCGACGCGCCGTGGGTCGTCCACGCGACGGGCACCCTCATCGAGCCGGCAATCGCGGCCGGCGCGGACTTCGCCGCGCTCGCCGGGGAGTGGCCGCCGTCGGAGGCCGAGCCGGTTGACCTCGACGGGTGTTATGCGCGGTTCGCGGAGGTGGGTTTCGGTTACGGGCCGGTGTTCCAGGGTTTGCGTGCGGTGTGGCGTCGCGGCAGTGGTGTCGACGCCGAGGTTTTCGCGGAGGTGGCGTTGCCGGATCGGGTGGCCGGTGCGGATGCGTTCGGGTTGCACCCGGCGTTGTTGGATTCCGCTCTGCACGCGCTGTTGGTGACGCGGTCGGCGTCGGGCGGCCAGCGGTTGCCGTTCGCGTGGGAAGGCGTGTCGCTGCACGCATCCGGGGCGTCGGCCCTGCGGGTCCGTCTGGTCGCCGATGGCGCCGATCGGATTGTCGTCGATGCGGCCGATCCCGCCGGCCGTCCGGTTCTGTCGGTCCGGTCGTTCCGGGATCGGGAGGTGAAGTCTCTGCCGGTGGTCACGCGTGCGGTGGAGCAGGACGCGTTGCATGTCGTGCGCTGGGCACCGGTCGCGGTGGACGCGTCGTCGACCGAGCTGTCCGTGGGTGTGCTCGGTGAGCTGGCGGGTCTGGATCCGGTGCCGGACAACGTGTTGGTGTCGCTCGGTGGTGAGGAACTCACCGGTCCGGAGGCGGTCCGTGTGGTGACCGGTCGGGCATTGGAGTTGGTGCAGACCTGGCTTACCGACGAGCGTTTCGCTGCGTCCAGGCTGGTGGTGGT
>NZ_DASWSJ010000300.1:0-2453 GCF_036402745.1 Actinophytocola sp.
CACGAGCCCTATGGAGGGCCGGAGGCGCTGCAGCGTTTCGTCGATCGGTGCCACGCGGTCGGGCTGGCCGTCTGCCTGGACGTGGTCTACAACCACCTCGGGCCGAGCGGGAACTACCTCGACACGTTCGGGCCGTACTTCACCTCGCGCCACACGACGCCCTGGGGCCCGGCGGTCAACCTGGACGACGACGGCAGCGTCGAGGTGCGCCGGTTCATCTGCGACAACGCGCTGCGCTGGTTCCGGGAGTTCCACGTCGACGCCTTGCGATTGGACGCGGTACACGCTCTTGCCGACGACAGCCCACGGCACCTGTTGGCGCAGTTGTCGGAGCAGACGGCCGACTTGTCGGCGGAGCTCGGGCGGCCGCTGGGGCTGGTCGCGGAGTCCGACCTGAACGACCCGCGCATGGTCGAGCCGGTGGCTGACGGTGGGCTCGGGATGACCGCGCAATGGAGTGACGACTTCCACCATGCGCTGCACACGCTGCTGACCGGGGAGCGAGCGGGGTACTACGTGGACTTCGGCGAGCCCGGGGTGTTCGCCAAGACGCTAACCCAGGTGTTCCTGCACGACGGGTCCTACTCGACATTCCGCGGCACGGACTGGGGGCGCCCGGTGGACCCCAAGCGGCACCGCGGCTGGGAGTTCCTCGCGTACACCTCGAACCACGACCAGGTCGGCAACCGCGCGCTCGGCGACCGGCCCGCTCTGACGCCCGGCCAGCTGGCGATCGGTGCGGCCCTGGTGATCACCTCGCCCTACACGCCGATGGTGTTCATGGGTGAGGAATGGGGTGCCTCCACGCCGTGGCGGTTCTTCACCGACCACTCGGAGCCCGAACTCGCCGAGGCCGTCCGGACCGGCCGGCGCCGCGAGTTCGCGTCGTACGGGTGGGAAGCCGAGGAGATCCCCGACCCGCAGGATCCGGAGACGTGGCGGAGCTCGGTGCTCGACTGGACCGAGGTGGACGCCTCGCCGCACCGCGAACTGCTCGCCTGGTATCGCGACCTGCTCGCGCTGCGGGCCCGGAGCGAGGACCTGCGCGACGACCGGCTGGACTCGGTGGACATCTCCTACGACGCGGACGGCTCGTGGCTGGTAATCACCCGGGGCGACCTCCGGGTCGTGGCGAACCTCGAAGCCAACGAGCTGGTGGTGCCGCTCGACCGCGTCCCGGCGTACGAGGTGCTCTCATTCGGCGGGGCCGAAATCGTCACTCACGGTATTCGGATTCCCGGCCACGGGGTGGGCGTTTTCGGCGGGTGAATTGCTTTCGGACTTGAAGAAAGTGCCGTCGAAATGTGGCGGAAACTCTTTTGCTGTTGGATAAGTCTGGACATAGCGGTCGATATCAGGGGAAACGTCCGTTTGCCGGAGGGTACTTGACGATTCACTTGTGTCGAAGGTACCTGGTAACGGACTGTTGAGAAGCCAGCAGGGAGCGGTCACGGGGGCAACGGGAGGTCATCGATGACAGTCGGAGGCGTCGACACTTACTACGACTACGAAGAGAAGCAGTGGAAGAGCAGGAGGCTGGGCGGCGGACCGATTCGCCGAGGCCCGGTCTGCCCAGCGCCACGCACCGTCGAGCATCAACCGGTCGAGCGACGAGCGGTCGGCCGAGACCACACCAGCAACCCCAAGGACGACAAAGTCCTGAGCTGATCCGGCCCCGGGTGGCCGGCACCGCCAGGCCCGACCACCCAGCCCCAGCCATACGACCCCGCCGGGTGCCGAGTACCAGGGCACCCGGCCTGTCATGCCCGCCCGTCATGGGCCGAGAGGTTCCGCGCTCCTTGATGGCACTAGCCGCCGGCCGCGGTCTGGGCGTCAGTGGGGTGGAGTGAGCGGAGTTCTTCGGTGGTGGGGAGGCGGCCCAGGCGGCGGAGGCGTTGGGACTGGGCCTTGCGCATGGCTTCGACCAGGCGGCGGGCCTCGCGGGCGTTGCCGAAGTTGGCGCCGTGGGCGATCCGGTCGAAGTACGCCGTCAGCGGTGGCCCGGCGGCCGGGTCGAGCTGGTAGTCGCCGCCGGCCACCATCCGGTCGGTGATCAGCAGCAGTTCCTCGGCGGAATAGTTCTCGAACTCGATCGTCTTGGAGAACCGGGACCCCAGGCCGGGGTTCGCGGCCAGGAAGTCGTCCATCTCGGCGGTGTAGCCCGCCACGATGATGGCGATCTCGTCGCGGTGGTCCTCCATCAGCTTCACCAGCGCGTCGATCGCCTCCTGGCCGAAGTCGCCGCCGGTGCCGGCCGAGCGGGACAGCGTGTAGGCCTCGTCGATGAACAGCACCCCACCGAGCGACTTCTCGAACACCTGGGCGGTCTTCTCCGCGGTGTGGCCGATGTACTGGCCGACCAGGTCGCGCCGCGACACCTCGGTGAAACTGCCCTGCGGGAGTACGCCGAGCGCCTTCAGCAGCTTCCCGTACAACCGCGCCACGGTGGTTTT
>NZ_DASWSJ010000301.1:0-4234 GCF_036402745.1 Actinophytocola sp.
AGGGACACCGAACAGGGGGGCGCGGAGCCGCCCGGCGTGGCGGTGCGCACGCCGCCGGGCGGCCCCTCTCCCCGGTCCCCACCGGTAATTCCACTATGGACGGACTGGGGGGAGGGCGCCAGCGGTGTACCCCGAAAGTGGCAAAGGTTCGTCAGTGCAGGTCAGAGGCGCTACCCAGAGTCAGGCAACCCCGGGGTCGGACGTCTGCGGGCCAGCCGCGGTGATGTCGTCGATGCGGTACTTGCGGGCGGCGTCCACGACCGTGGACTTCGGCACCTCACCGCGTCGCGCCAGGGCCGCGAGCGCGCCCACCGTGATCGACTCGGCGTCGACCAGGAAGTGGCGCCGGGCCGCCGGTCGGGTGTCGGAGAAACCGAACCCGTCGGTGCCCAGCGTGAGCATGTCGGTGGGCACCCACGGCCGGATCAGGTCCGGCACGCCGCGCATCCAGTCCGACGCGGCCACCACCGGGCCCGCGCCCTCGGACAGCACCCGCGTCACGTACGGCCGGCGCGGCTCCGCCTCGGGGTGCAGGAAGTTGTGCCGGTCGGTCTCGACCGCGTCCCTGCGCAGCTCCGACCACGACGTCGCCGACCACACCTCGGCCCGCACGTTCCACTCGTCGCGGAGCAGTTCGCGCGCCCGCAGCGCCCACGGCATCGCCACGCCGGACACCATGATCCGCGCCCGCGGCCCGTCGCCCTCCGGCGCGCTCTCGTAGCGGTAGAGCCCGCGCAGCAGCCCCTCGACGTCGAGGTTCTCCGGCTCGGGCGCCTGCACGTACGGCTCGTTGTAGACGGTGACGTAGTAGTAGATGTCCTCCGCCTGCTCGCCGTACATCCGCCGCAGGCCGTCGCGGACGATGTGCGCGATCTCGAACGACCACGACGGGTCGTAGGCGAGCACCGCCGGGTTGGTGGCCGCGAGCATCAGCGAGTGCCCGTCGGCGTGCTGCAGGCCCTCGCCGGTGAGCGTGGTGCGCCCGGCGGTGGCGCCGAGGATGAACCCGCGCGCCATCTGGTCTGCCGCGGCCCACAGCCCGTCGCCGGTGCGCTGGAAGCCGAACATCGAGTAGAAGATGTAGATCGGGATCATCGGCTCGCCGTGCGTGGCGTACGACGTGCCCGCCGCGGTGAACGACGCCGTCGAGCCGGCCTCGTTGATGCCCTCGTGCAGGATCTGGCCCTGCTCGCTCTCCTTGTAGGACAGCATGAGCGACGCGTCGACCGAGGTGTAGAGCTGGCCGTGCGGGTTGTAGATCTTCTGCGTCGGGAACATCGAGTCCATGCCGAACGTGCGCGCCTCGTCCGGGATGATCGGCACCAGCCGGGGGCCGATCTCCGGGTCCTTCGCGAGGTCGCGGACCAGCCGGACGAACGCCATCGTGGTGGCGACCTCCTGCTTGCCCGAGCCGCGCCGGATCACGTCGTAGACCTTGTCGCCCGGCAGCACCAGCGCCTTGGTCTTCTTGCGGCGCTCGGGTACGAACCCGCCGAGCTGGCGGCGCCGCTCGAGCAGGTACTGGATCTCCGGCGCGTCGGGGCCCGGGTGGTAGTACGGCGGCAGGTACGGGTTCTCCTCGAGCTCCGCGTCGGCCACCGGGATGCGCAGCGTGTCGCGGAAGAGCTTGAGGTCGTCGAGGGTCATCTTCTTCATCTGGTGGGTCGCGTTGCGCCCCTCGAAGTGCGGACCCAGGTTGTAGCCCTTGATCGTCTTGGCCAGGATCACCGTCGGCTGGCCGTGGTGCTCCACGGCCGCCTGGTAGGCCGCGTAGACCTTGCGGTAGTCGTGGCCGCCGCGCTTGAGGTTCCAGATCTCCTGGTCGCTCATCGGCGTGACGAGCTCCTTGGTGCGCGGGTCGCGCCCGAAGAAGTGCTCGCGGACGAAGGCGCCGTCGTTGGCCTTGTAGGTCTGGTAGTCGCCGTCCGGGGTGGTGTTCATCAGGTTGATGAGCGCGCCGTCGCGGTCGGCATGCAGGAGCGTGTCCCACTCCCGGCCCCAGATGACCTTGATCACGTTCCAGCCGGCGCCGCGGAAGAAGGACTCCAGCTCCTGGATGATCTTGCCGTTGCCGCGCACCGGGCCGTCGAGCCGCTGCAGGTTGCAGTTGATGACGAAGGTGAGGTTGTCGAGGCCCTCGTTGGCCGCGACGTGGATGAGGCCGCGGGACTCCGGCTCGTCCATCTCGCCGTCGCCGAGGAACGCCCAGACGCGCTGGTCGTTGGTCTGCTTGATACCGCGGTCGTGCAGGTAGCGGTTGAACCGCGCCTGGTAGATCGAGTTCATCGGGCCCAGGCCCATCGAGACCGTGGGGTACTCCCAGAAGTCCGGCATGAGCCGCGGGTGCGGGTAGGACGGCAGGCCCGCGCCGGGGCCGCCGTGCGAGAGCTCCTGGCGGAAGCCGTCGAGCTGGTCGGCGGACAGGCGCCCCTCGAGGAACGCGCGCGCGTACATGCCGGGGGAGCCGTGGCCCTGGAAGAACACCTGGTCGCCGCCGCCGGGGTGGTCCTTGCCGCGGAAGAACCAGTTGAAGCCGACCTCGTAGAGCGTCGCCGAGGACGCGTAGGTCGAGATGTGCCCGCCGACGCCCACCCCGGGGCGCTGCGCGCGATGCACGGTCATGGCCGCGTTCCACCTGATCCACGCCCGGTACCGGCGCTCCACCTCCTCGTCGCCCGGGAACCAGGGCTCCTTGTCGGTGGGGATGCTGTTGACGTAGTCCGTGCTGGTGAGCGCGGGGACGCCGACCCGGCTCTCCCGGGCGCGCTCCAGCAGGCGAAGCATGAGGTAGCGGGCGCGTTGCTGTCCGCCGGCGGACAGCATCGCGTCGAACGACTCCAGCCATTCGGCGGTCTCGTCCGGGTCGATGTCCGGGAGGTGGGCGGCGAGGCCGTCCCGGATGACGCGGACCCGCTCGGGTTGCTTGCCGCTGTTTCCGCTGTTCTGCGTAGCCAAGGGATCTCCAGTGCCTGCGCTCATGGTGTTAACTCTGCCATCACCACCATCATCGTCGTCTCGACGGCTGCTCGCGTCATCGTTACCGGCGAGTACACCCGGCGTGGGTGGTTGCGCAGGTGGGCACGCTCAGTGTTCGCTATCCCAATACCGTTTAGCGGAGGCTTGGTCCGGTCGCCGCGATGCGTCGAGGAGGAGTGGAAGCCGTGGTCGCCGCGGGAGACGCCGGCAAGGCCGGCGTCGCCGAGAGGCTCGGAATCGAGCCTGGCATGGTCGTCCAGGAGATCGGTTGGGACGAGGACGTTGACGACGGCGTGCGTGCCGCGATCGAGGAACGGATCGGCAGCGATCTGCTCGACGAGGACGCCGTCGAGGTCGTCGATGTGGTCCTGCTGTGGTGGCGCGAGGAGGACGGCGACCTGGTCGACGCCCTCATGGATGCCATCAGCCCCCTGGCCGACTCGGGTGTGATCTGGGTCCTGACCCCCAAGACCGGCCGCGACGGGCACGTCGAGCCGAGCGAGATTGCCGAGGCGGTGCCAACCGCGGGGCTGGCGCAGACGTCGAGCATCAGCGTCAGCGGCGACTGGTCGGCCACCCGGCTCGTGTCGCCGAAGTCCGCGAAGTCCAAGCGCTGAGACGTTAACCCGGGTGGCTTAGGCTTGCGCCGCACCCGGAGACGTACAGCAGGAGGATGCACGGATGGCGGTCGAAATCGGTTCGAAGGCGCCGGAGTTCACGCTCAAGGACTACAACAACCAGCAGGTTGCGTTGTCGTCCTTCCGCGGGAAGTCCAACGTGTTACTGGTGTTCTACCCGTTCGCGTTCAGCGGCATCTGCCAGGGTGAGCTGTGCCAGCTCCGCGATGAGCTGGCCGACTACTCGTCGGCGGATGTCCAGGTTCTCGGCGTGTCGGTGGACACGCCGTTCAGCCTGAAGGCGTGGGCGCAGCAGCAGAACTACCAGTTCCCGCTGCTGTCGGACTTCTGGCCGCACGGCGCCGTCGCCACGACGTACGGTGTCTTCAACGAGGCGGCCGGCCTGGCGAACAGGGGCACGTTCCTGATCGACAAGGCGGGCGTGGTCCGCTTCACGGAGATCAACCAGCCGGGCGAGGCCCGCGACCAGGACGCCTGGAAGAAGGCGGTGGCCGCCCTGCCGGCCTGATCTTTCTTGCCCGGCGGTCCCTGGTGGGCCGCCGGGGAAGGGCGTATAGCTCAGCGGAAGAGCACTCGGCTTACACCCGAGCGGCCGCAGGTTCGAATCCTGCTGCGCCCAC
>NZ_DASWSJ010000302.1:0-6557 GCF_036402745.1 Actinophytocola sp.
TTCCTGTGGATAACTCGACCCACTGTGGACAACTCAGAGCCAAAGGCGAGGCTCAGTGGCCGGTGAAGGTCGGGGTGCGCTTCTCCACGAAGGCGTCCACCGCCTCGCGGTGGTCCACCGTCGCGCCGAGGATGGTCTGGCCCGCGCCCTCGCAGGCGAGCGCGCCCTCGAGGTCCGCGCCCGCGCCGGTCAGCAGCGCCTCCTTGATCTTGCCGTAGCCCGTCGTCGGGCCGGCGGCCATCCGGGCGGCCAGCGCGTGCGCCGTCGACACCACGTCCGCGTCGGGCACGACCTCGGTCACCATGCCCAGCGACAGCGCCTGCGCCGCCGGGACGGGCTTCGCCAGCAGCATCATCTCCATCGCGCGCCCGTAGCCGATCAGCCGCGGCAGCGTCCACGACGCGCCCGAGTCCGCGGTGAGGCCGATCGTCGCGAAGGCCATCAGGAACTTCGTCGACTCGCCGGCCACCCGCAGGTCGCAGGCGTACGCGAACGACGCGCCCGCGCCGGCGGCCATCCCGTTCACCGCCGCGATCACCGGCTTCGGCATACCCGTCAGCGCGCGCACGATCGGGTTGTAGTGCTCCGCCACGGTCCGGAACGGCTCGGGGTCGTCCGAGCGCAGCGCCGCCACGTGCTCCTTGAGGTCCTGCCCGGCACAGAACGCCTTGCCCGCCCCGGTGAGGACCACCGCGCGCACCCCGTCGTCCGCCGCGGCGTCGGTCAGCGCGGCGAGCAGCGCCTCCTTCAGCCGGACGGTCAGCGAGTTGAACGCCTCCGGCCGGTTCAGCGTGAGCGTGCGCACCCCGTCCCGGTCGTCGACCAGGAGCGGCGTTTCGGTGTCAGCCAAGACTTCCTACCTCCAGTGGGTTCAGGCGCTGGACCTCGTGCGGTTACCTCGGTTGAGACAGTCGGCCAGGAAAGCCTCGGCGGCCGGCGCCAGCCGCGCGGTCTCCCTGTCGAAGAACCGCGCCGCCTCGGTGCCCGGCCAGTCCGCCGGCAGCAGCGACGCCGGGAGCCCGGGGTCGCGGAACAGGAACTTGCGCCACGCGTGCAGCAGCTGCTGCGACGCGGCGAACGCCTCGGCCGGCACCGTACCGTCCACAGCGGACACTCTGGGTAGCCACTCGGTCACGAAGCTCGTGTAGTCGGCGCCGAGCGAGTCGAGGTCCCATGCCCGCGCGGCCAGGTCGCCGTCGTCGCCCTCGTGCTCGCCGTAGAAGGCCCGGCCGGCCAGCCCCTCGGCCTCGAGGATCTCCGTGAGTTCCGCTGAGGCCCGGGGAGCGACCCACGTCGTGGGCCCGAGCGGGCCGTAGCCGAGCAGCCGCAGCGACGAGTCGAGCCGCTCGCGGGCGCTGCGGGTCGGCAGCTCCTCGAGCACGAGCACCTGCCAGCGACCATCCCAAGTGGAGGGATTCGTGCGATAGATACGCATGGCCGCCTCGTCGAGCCGGCGTTCTGCGCGCCTGGTCAGCGCGTACCCGGGGCCGTCGGCGAGCCGCACCGGACGCAGCCAGTCCTGACGCACCATTCTGGACACCGCGGTGCGGATGGCCGGCGCCTCGAAGCCCAGCGGCTCGAGCAGGCGCACCAACGCGGCGATGGCGGCCGAGCCACCTCGCGCTCTGAGGTAGCTGCCGTACACGTCGAACAGCGCGGACCGGGCTCGCACGATTTTCGAGTCTGTCAGCCGAGAGCGGGCCCGCGCCAGGGGGTTCGCCACGCATAACGGCCGGTCATCGACACGCAGTTGATCGGTTCGATTTCACCGGCGAGATGCCATAGGGGAGAATGTCACCGTCTTCGGCCCGGTCGGCCCGGCCGAAGCAGGCAGGCTATGACGGAGGGAGCACGCTATGGCGGCCATGAAGCCCCGGACCGGTGACGGTCCCCTCGAGGTGACCAAGGAGGGTCGGGGCATCGTGATGCGCGTCCCACTCGAGGGTGGTGGGCGCCTCGTCGTCGAGATGTCGGCAGAGGAGGCCAGTGCCCTGGGGGACGCGTTGAAGGCTGCCGCAGGCTGACGCTCGCTGTCCTGAGTGGATAGCGCCAAGCCCTTCGTCGAGTCTGGAGGACCCTTGCACACGTCGGTACCTGCTTTACCGACAGCACTTCCCGAGGTGGAGGTCAGCACCACCGCACGGCGGGCCACGCCGCTCGCCGTGCTGTGTCGCTCCGGGGATCCGACACCGGCACCGGTCACGCGGGAGACCGAGCTCACCGGTGAGTGGATGCGCGCGGTCGCGCTCACCGGAAAGGCCGGCGAGGTCCAACCGGGACCCGTCGGCTCGGCGGTGCGGTGGGTCGCCGGGGTCGGGGAGGGAGAACCCGACCAGTGGCGCACCGCCGGTGCCGCGCTGACCCGAGCACTCAACGCGCGGATCGACACCGACACCCACGCCGGCCGTGCGGCGGAGCGAACCATACAGCTCGAGCTGCCGGCGGACGCGGGACCCGACCACATCGCCGACCTTGTCGTCGGGCTGCGGCTCGGCGGCTACGGCTACGTCGTCAGCGGCGAGCCGGAGCCGCCGCGGGTCCGCACGATCCGGCTCGTCGTGGGCGACAAGGCCGGTGAGCTGGAGGCGGCCGCGCACCGCGCCGCGGTGCTGGCCCAGGCCACCGCGCTGGCCCGGGACCTCGCCAACACGCCGTCCAACGTCAAGGACCCGGCCTGGCTCGCGCGGATGGCCACCCGGACCGCGGGCCGCGCGCCCGGCGTCGACGCGACCGTGCGCGACCACCACTGGCTCGCCGAGCAGGGCTTCGGCGGCGTGCTCGCGGTCGGCGGCGGCTCTACCCGCCCGCCGCGGTTCGTGGAGCTGGCCTGGGGCCGGCGCGGCGCACCGCACGTCGTGCTGGTCGGCAAGGGCATCACGTTCGACACCGGCGGCATCTCGATCAAGCCCGCCGACGGCATGCACCTGATGCGCACCGACATGTCCGGCGGCGCCGCGGTGATCGCCGCGGTCGAGGCGATCTCGCAGCTGGGGCCGGACGTGCGGGTCACGGGCCTGGTGCCGTGCGCGGAGAACCACGTGTCCGGGTCGGCCTACCGGCCGGGTGACGTCGTGCGGCACTACGGCGGCCGGACCACCGAGGTCACCAACACCGACGCCGAGGGCCGGATGGTGATGGCCGACGCGCTGGCCTACGCCGTCGAGCGGCTCGCGCCGGACCTCATCGTCGACGTGGCCACGCTCACGGGTGCGATGAAGGTCTCGCTCGGCCTGCGCACCGGCGGCGTGTTCGCGTCGGAGGACGCCGTGTTCGACCGGGTGCGCGCGGCCGGCGAGCGGGTCGGCGAGCGCTGGTGGCGGATGCCGCTGCCCTCGGACGCCGGCACGGTGGGCGACGAGTTCGCCGAGGCGGTGCGCAGCGAGATCGCCGACGTGCGGCAGTGTCCGCCCGGACCGGGCGGGATCGCGGCGGCGATGTTCCTGCGGGAGTTCACCGGCGGGCTGCCGTGGGCGCACCTCGACATCGCGGGTCCGGCGCGCGCCGACCGCAACTACGACGAGGTGACCGCCGGGGCGACCGGGTTCGCGGCGCGGACGCTGGTCGAGCTCGTGTCCTCGTACTCGCTCTGACCCCGGTTGGTGAAGGCCCAGTCGAACAGGGCGAACTTGATGAGGAACACCGGTCCGCTCGCGGCGAGGTAGCTCAGCGTGAGCATGAGCGCGTGCCAGCCCTGGTCGGTGACGAGCGGGCCGAGCAGCCAGTCGGTGAGCGTGGTGAGCGCGATCGAGGAGATGCCGCCGACGAGGGTGACCGTGAAGTACGTGGTGAGCTGGTGGCGCAGGCGGCCCGAGTCGGTGTCGCGCCAAGCCCAGTAGCGAACCATGAAGAAGTGCGGCACCGAGCCGACGAGAAACGCGAGCGTGCTGGCCATCGTGGCGTCGGTCGAGCCGACCCAGTAGGTGGTCAGCAGCACGAGCTGGCTGATCCCGGTGGCGATCGCGGACGCCACCGTGAACCGCGCCAAGCGGATGCGGATCGGGCCGCTGACCAGGGTTGTTGTCGCCACAGGGCCAAAGCTAGTAGCTGATCGCTGAATGCGCTCTCAGGTATAACCCGGATATCAGCCGGACTCCACCGAGGGTCAACTCAGGGTAGGACTGACCGGTACACCTCGACGGTTCGCTCGGCCGCGGTGGCCCACGAGAACTCGCGCTCGGCCCGCTTCCGGCCGGCGGCACCCATCCGCCGCGCGCGATCCGGATCGGCCAGCAGCTCGTTGACGTTGTCGGCGAGTCCCACCCGAAAGGCTGACCCGTCCGCGGAGTCGTAGTGCACCAGCAGCCCGGTGTCACCGTCCGCGACGACCTCGGGGATGCCCCCGACATCGGACGCCACGACCGCGGTGCCGCACGCCATCGCCTCGAGGTTGACGATGCCGAGCGGCTCGTACACCGACGGGCAGACGAACACCAGGGCGTGGCTGAGCAGCTGGCGGACCTCGGCCGGCTGCAGCATCTTCTGGATCCAGATCACGCCCGGCCGCGCGGCCGCCAGCTCGGACACCGCCTTGCGGGTCTCCTCGGCGAGCTCCTCGGTGTCCGGCGCGCCCGCGCACAGCACGAGCTGGGCGGCCGGGTCGATCTGGTGCGCCGCGGCGATGAGGTGGCCGACACCCTTCTGCCGGGTGATCCGGCCGACGAACACGACGATCGGCTGGTCCGGGTCGACGCCGTAGCGGCGCAGCGCGTCGTCCTCGGTGACCGGGTGGTAGGCCGCCGAGTCGATGCCGTTGCGCACGACCTTCACCCGATCGGGGTCGAGCTGGGGGTAGCAGTCGAGGACGTCGGCCCGCATGCCCGAGCTGACCGCGATGATCGCGTCGGCGGCCTCGTAGCCGGTCTTCTCCACCCACGAGGAGAGCCGGTAGCCGCCGCCGAGCTGCTCGGCCTTCCACGGCCGGCGGGGCTCGAGCGAGTGCGCGGTGACCACGTGCGGGATGCCGTAGAGGATCTTGGCGAGGTGCCCGGCGAAGTTGGCGTACCAGGTGTGCGAGTGGACCAGGTCCACCGCGTCGGCCGAGGCGGCGATCAGCAGGTCGGCCGACAGCGTGCGCAGTGCCTGGTTGGCGTGGTCGAGGCCCGGCGCCGGCTCGTAGGAGTGCACGCCCTCGGCCGAACGCGGCGCACCGAACGCGTGCACGTCGACGTCGACGAGCTCGCGCAGCCGAGGTACGAGGAACTCGACGTGAACTCCCGCCCCGCCATAGACCTCCGGCGGAAACTCGCGGGTTAAGAGCCCGATACGCACGCCTGTCACGGTAGCCCCGCCCGGCTCCGCGCGGTTAGGGTCAGCACGTGAAGGGCCAGCCGCACGTTCTCGCCATCGTGCTCGCCGGTGGTGAGGGAAAACGGTTGTGGCCGCTGACAGCCGACCGGGCCAAGCCCGCGGTCCCGTTCGGTGGCAACTACCGGCTGATCGACTTCGTGCTGTCCAACCTGGTCAACGCCGGCTACCACCAGTTGTGCGTGCTGACGCAGTACAAGTCGCACTCGCTGGACCGGCACATCTCCACGACGTGGCGGCTGTCCAGCGTGCTCGGGCAGTACATCACCCCGGTGCCGGCACAGCAGCGGCTGGGCCCGCGGTGGTACACCGGCAGCGCGGACGCGATCTTCCAGTCGCTCAACCTCGTGTACGACGAGCGGCCGGACCAGATCGTCGTGTTCGGCGCCGACCACGTGTACCGGATGGACCCGGCGCAGATGGTCGAGCACCACGTCGACTCCGGCGCGGGCGTCACCGTCGCCGGCATCCGGGTGCCGCGCACCGAGGCCAAGGCGTTCGGCTGCATCGACTCCGACGCGCACGGGCGGATCACCCGGTTCCTCGAGAAGCCGGCCGAGCCGCCGCACGTGCCGGACGACCCGGACGTGACGTTCGCGTCGATGGGCAACTACGTGTTCCGCACGGACGTGCTGCTCGAGGCGCTGCGCGCGGACGCGGCCAACCCCGAGTCGATGCACGACATGGGCGGCGACATCATCCCGATGCTGGTCAACGACGGCGGCGCGATGGTCTACGACTTCGACGACAACGAGGTGCCGGGCGCCACCGAGCGCGACCGCGGCTACTGGCGTGACGTCGGGACGCTCGACGCCTACTACGACTCGCACCAGGACCTCGTGTCGGTGCACCCGGTGTTCAACCTCTACAACCACCGCTGGCCGATCCGCACGGCGACACCGCCGCTGCCGCCGGCCAAGTTCGTCAACTCGGGCTCAGCGGTCGAGTCGATGGTCGGCCCGGGCTCGATCATCTCCGGCGCGTCCGTGCGCGAGTCCGTGATCAGCGCGGACGTGATGATCGAGGACGGCGCGACGGTCGAGGGGAGCGTCCTGCTGCCCGGCGTGCGGATCGGCAAGGGCGCGGTGGTGCGCCGGGCGATCCTGGACAAGAACGTCGTGGTCGACGACGGCGCCCAGATCGGCGTCGACCTGTCCGCCGACCGAGCGCGCTACACGGTGAGCCCGGGCGGCGTAGTGGTCCTGGGCAAGGGCGAACGGGTCGAGTAGGCGGCCACGGCCCTGGCCTGCGTC
>NZ_DASWSJ010000303.1:0-15143 GCF_036402745.1 Actinophytocola sp.
CCTTCTGCACCAGCTCGAACGACGCGCGCCCGGACACGAGCAGTCCGTTGTCCTTCAACGGGATCAGGCCGTTCATCAGCGCCCAGCCCATCACCTTGTCGACGGCGTTGTGCCTGCCGACGTCCTCGCGCACGACCAGCAGCTCGCCGTCGGTGGTGAACAGGCCCGCGGCGTGCAGGCCGCCGGTGGACTCGAACACCCGCTGCCGCTCGCGCAGGAGGTCCGGGAAGGTGGCCAGCGTCGCCGGCAGGACCGTGCAGCGGTCGGCCGCGGGGGAGAACCGGGTCTTGAGCTTCACCGCGTCCAGCGCCGCCTTGCCGCACACCCCGCACGACGACGTGGTGTAGAAGTTGCGCTCCACGCCGACGTCCGGCGGCTCGACCCCCTCGGCCAGCGCCAGGTCCAGCACGTTGTAGGTGTTGCGGCCCTGGTCGTCGACGCTGTCGCAGTAGCGCGCGGTGCTCACGTCCGCCGCGGCGCCGATGACGCCCTCGGTGAGCAGGAAGCCGTGCGCCAGCTCCACGTCGTGGCCGGGCGTGCGCATCGTGACCGCGAGCGCCTTCCCGCCGACCCTGAGCTCGAGCGGCTCCTCGGCCGCGAGCGCGTCCTGCCGGCGGCGGCTGCCGTCCGCCGAGATCCGCAGCACCGGCCTGCGCACCGTCACCCGTCCCATGGCAACAGCCTACAGTCGGAATGATCGCAAGAACTCTTTAGAAAGAACTCTTGCTAAAGAAGTCTTTAGCAAGCTATCTTGTCAAGCATGGCCGAGGACACCCGGAGGATCACCGATCCGAAGGCGCTCCGCGCGCTGGCGCACCCGCTGCGCTGGCAGCTGCTGGAGATCGTGGGCCGGGAGGGCACCGCGACCGCCACGCAGTGCGCGCAGGAGACCGGCGAGAGCGTGGCGAACTGCTCCTACCACCTCAACCTGCTCGCGAAGTACAACTACGTCGAGAAGGCGGAGGGCGGCCAGGGCCGGGAGAAGCCGTGGCGCGTCGTCAGCCTGAGCCAGCAGGTCAGCACCGAGGACGCGACCGACGACGACACCAGGCTCGCCATGCAGGCGGCGTCGACCGCGTTCCTCGACTACGAGCTCGCCCTCATCAAGGAGCGCGGCCTCCAGTCGCACCTCGAGCCGCCGGACTGGCGGGCCGTCGTCGGCGTGGACAACAGCAACGACTTCCTGACCCCCGCGGAGGTCGAGGAGCTGCGGGTGGCCGTGCGCGAGCTGAGGGACCGGTTCCGCGACCGGCGCACCGACCCGGCCAAGCGGCCGAAGGGTTCCCGCTCGGTGAACGTCTTCTTCTCCACCACCGTCAAGCCCGACTGACCCAAGAGTCGACCCGATACCGGCCGTCGTCCGACGGCCTGGTTCAGCCTGCCCGGAAATGGAGACCCGTCATGGACCCGTTCAGTGCCAACCTGATCGCCAGCAGCCGCCGCACCGACCTGGCCGCCGAGGCCGAGCAGTCCCGGCTGGCCCGCGCCTCGCGGGAGTGCCAGGAGGAGTCGCGCCCGGCGCCCCGGCCGCAGCCCCGGACCGTTCGAGCCGGACGTGCGGTGACGGCCTAGTAGCGTGGCCGGCGTGACGCATCGCTACGACGTGGTGGTGGTCGGCGGTGGCCACAACGGCCTGGTCGCCGCCGCCTACCTGGCCCGCGCCGGCCGCTCGGTCCTCGTGCTCGAACGGCTGGACCGGGTGGGCGGCGCGGCCGTCAGCGCCACCCCGTTCCCCGGCGTCGGCGCCCGGCTGTCCCGCTACTCCTACCTCGTGAGCCTGCTGCCCGGCGCGATCGTCGCGGACCTGGGGCTGCGGATCTCGCTGCGGTCGCGGGCGGTGTCGTCCTACACGCCGGTCGAGGGGGCCGCCGGGTTGCTCGTCGAGCGCGAGCCCGGGCCGGACACGGCCGCGTCGTTCCGCGCGCTCACCGGTACGGACACCGAGCTGGAGAGCTGGTCGCGCTGGTACGGCGAGCTGGCGGCCATGGCCAAGGCGGTGGCGCCGACCATGCTCGGCCCGTTGCCCGGCCGCGACGAGCTGCGCGCGCTGGTGGTCGACGCGGCCGGGGAGCGGTTGTGGCGGCAGGTCTTCGAGCGCCCCATCGGCGAGGCGATCGAGGAGACGTTCGCCCACGACCTGGTCCGGGGCGTGGTCGCCACCGACGCGCTGATCGGCACCCACACGTCGCTGCGATCCGACGAGCTGCTGGCCAACCGGTGCTTCCTCTACCACCTGATCGGCGACGGCACCGGCGAGTGGCGGGTGCCGGTGGGCGGCATGGGCGCGGTGACCGGCGAGCTGGCCCGCGTCGCGCGCGAGGCCGGGGCGAGGATCCGGACCGGCGCGGACGTGACGGCCGTCGACGCGGACGGGGCGGCCGCGGAGGTGCGGTACGTGGTGGGCGAGGAGGAGGTCACGGTGGCGGCCGGGCACGTGCTGGCCGGCGTGGCACCCGCGGTGCTGGATCGCCTGCGGGGGCGCGTGTCCACGCCACCGAGCGGTGCCCAGCTGAAGATCAACGTGCTGCTGCGGAAGCTGCCCCGGCTGCGCTCGGGGGTCGACCCGCGGGTGGCGTTCGCGGGGACCTTCCACCTCGACGAGTCCTATGTGGAGCTCGAGGACGCTTACCGCGTGAGTGCCGCGGGCGCGGTGCCGAACCCCTTGCCGGGCGAGATGTACTGCCACACGCTCACCGACGAGTCCATTGTGGACGAAGGGCTGCACACGCTCACGCTCTTCGGTCTCCACCTGCCGGCCGGGCTCTTCGCCGCCGACAACGCCGCGCTCCGCGCCACGCTGGTGGACCGCTACGTCGCCGCGCTCGACCGCCACCTCGAGGACCCGATCGAGGACTGCGTGGCCACGGACGTGGACGGCCGCCCGTGCATCGAGGCCCGCACCCCGCTGGACCTGGAGCAGGAGCTGGCGATGCCCGGCGGCCACATCTTCCACGGCGACCTCGCGTGGCCCCACCGCGCCGACGGGACAGGCGCGTGGGGCGTCGCGACGGACACGCCCAACCTGCTCCTGTGCGGCAGCGGGGCGACGAGAGGCGGCGGCGTGAGCGGCATCGCCGGCCACAACGCCGCGATGGCGCTGCTGACCTGACTACCGCGGCGAGGCGCCGGGGTCAGGCGGCCAGCTGGTCCTTGACCTGGGCCAGCGTCGGGTTGGTCAGGGCCGCGCCGTTCGGGAAGTGGACCGTGGGCACGGTCTGGTTGCCGCCGTTCACACTCATCACGAAGTCCGCAGCACCCGGGGTCCGCTCGATGTCGACCTCGGCGTACTCGATGCCCTCGCGGTCCAGCTGCGACTTCAACCGGCGGCAGTAACCGCACCACGTGGTCGAGTACATCGTCAGCTTCTCCGGCGCCTTGCTCATCTCACACTCCCGCGGAAGGTCGGAATCTCCACAGAAGACAACACCGGCGGGCGGCGGAAAATGCCCGCCGGGCTACGCGGGGCAGCCGCTCGTCGCCGGGAGCGGGCTGGCGGGGTCGAAGTACCTGGCCGGCTCGCGGGCCGGGTTGGCCGTCACGGCGCGTTCCGTCGATGCGGGCGCGAGGTACCCCTTCCGGTACGCATCACAGCCGATCGAGTACGCGTAGCCCATCGCGTCGCCGTACCAGAGGCCCTGGCTGCTGGCCGTCCACCGGTCGCCCGACCGCAGCACGTAGTCGACGTCGGCCCGCACCACGACCAGCATCTCCATCGCGTCCACCAGCCGCGTGGGGCCCTGCGGCTCGAACGCGTAGACGAACACGTAGTTGGTGTGGACCACGAGCTCGCCGGACCCCCCGGCGGTGACCTTCATCTCGCCGTCGACCTTGGCCTGCGCCGGCAGCAGCGCGAGGCCGGCGGACACCAGGCTGACCAGCGACTGGACCTCGGGCTCGCGACCGCCGGAGAACAGCGGCCGCAACTGCTCGCGCGCGTCCGGCGCCAGCTTGTTCAGGTACGCCGACGGGTCGTGGTCGACCACCATCCGCCGGTCCAGCCGGCTGGCCACCAGGACGTCCCGCACCTGCGCGGTGGCCGCGGCCACCTGCTCGGCGCTGAACCCGCCGACCGCCTCGGGCGGCGGCGTGGCGATCCCCGCGGCGCCGTCCGCCCAGTCCTGGGCCGGGGTGGACTCGAACGGGTGGGTCTTGTCCAGCAGCACAGGCGCGGTGGCCGTGGCCGCCGCGGTGGGCTGCACCTGTGGCGCGGTGGCGGCCGAGGACCGGAAGAACTGCTCGAACGTGCCCGCCCTGATCAGCAGGGTCAGCACCGCCGCGATCGCGAGCACCACCAGGCCACCGGCCAGCCAACGGGCATGGCGCCGCCGCCGCGCGGTGCGCAGCAGCTGCCGCACGTCGGCGGTGGCCGCGCGCTGGACGCGACCCGCCCACTCGGCGTCGGCCGCCGGATCAGCGGCGGGCTGGCGAGGGTTCACCTGCTCCCCAATGGTGCTGTGGTTGACACTTCAACCAGGTAAAACAACAACTATCTGGTGCTCAGCTCATCGACTCAGCCGTTCGCTGTGTTAACAAGCTGTGCTCTGGGGAACTCGAATGCGTCCCGGTCAGCACGGTTCGTAGACTCTTCGAGCGTGACTGGAACCTCATCGCAACAGACCACCGACCTTCCGCCGGCCTGGGAGCCGGCGACGGTAGAGGCGGAGCTGTACCAGCGATGGGTAGACGCCGGTTACTTCACCGCCGACCCGACGAGCGACAAGCCGCCGTTCTGCATCGTCATCCCGCCGCCCAACGTCACCGGCAGCCTGCACATGGGCCACGCCCTCGAGCACAGCCTCATGGACGCGCTCACCCGGCGCCGCCGGATGCAGGGCTACGAGGTCCTGTGGCTTCCGGGCATGGACCACGCCGGCATCGCCACCCAGAACGTCGTCGAGCGCGAGCTCGCCGGTGAGGGCAAGTCCCGCCACGACCTGGGCCGGGAGGCGTTCGTCGAGCGGGTGTGGCAGTGGAAGAACGAGTCCGGCGGCAAGATCCTCAACCAGATGCGCCGCATGGGCGACGGCGTCGACTGGACCCGCGAGCGGTTCACCATGGACGAGGTCCTGTCCAGGGCCGTCCAGACGATCTTCAAGCGGCTGTTCGAGGACGGGCTGATCTACCGCGCCGAGCGGATCATCAACTGGTGCCCGCGCTGCCACACGGCGCTGTCGGACATCGAGGTCGAGCACTCCGACGACGAGGGCGAGCTCGTCTCCATCCGCTACGGCTCGCCCGATGACACCGGCGACCACTCGATCGTCGTCGCCACCACCCGCGCGGAGACCATGCTCGGCGACACGGCGGTGGCCGTCCACCCGGACGACGAGCGCTACAAGCACCTCGTCGGCACCGAGGTCCAGCTGCCGCTCACCGGGCGGATGATCCCGGTCGTCGCCGACGAGCACGTCGACCCGTCGTTCGGCACCGGCGCGGTCAAGGTCACCCCCGCGCACGACCCGAACGACTTCGAGATCGGCCAGCGCCACCAGCTGCCCGCGCTCACGATCATGGACGAGCACGCGGTCATCACCGCGCACGGCCCGTTCGAGGGGCTGGACCGGTTCGAGGCCCGTCCGGCCGTCGTCGCCGCGCTGCGCGCGCAGGGCCGGATCGTCGCAGAGAAGCGGCCGTACGTGCACTCGGTCGGGCACTGCACGCGCTGCGGCACGGTGGTCGAGCCGCGGCTGTCGTTGCAGTGGTTCGTCAAGGTCGAGCCGCTCGCCAAGGCCGCGGGCGACGCGGTGCGCGACGGGCGGACCACGATCCACCCGCCGGAGCTCGCCAAGCGCTACTTCGACTGGGTCGACAACATGCACGACTGGTGCATCTCGCGCCAGCTGTGGTGGGGCCACCGCATCCCCGTCTGGTACGGGCCGGACGACAAGGTCGTGTGCGTCGGCCCGGACGACGAGGTGCCCGAGGGCGAGGGCTGGCACCAGGACCCGGACGTGCTCGACACGTGGTTCTCCTCGGCGCTGTTCCCGTTCTCGACACTGGGCTGGCCGGAGCAGACCAGGGACCTCGAGCGGTTCTACCCCAACCAGCTGCTGGTCACCGGCTACGACATCCTGTTCTTCTGGGTGGCCCGGATGATGATGTTCGGGCTCTACGCGATGGACGGCGCGCAGCCGTTCGACCACGTGTTCCTGCACGGTCTCGTCCGCGACCCCGCGGGCAAGAAGATGTCCAAGTCCCGCGGTAACGTCATCGACCCGCTGGACTGGCTCGACCGCTTCGGCGCCGACGCCACCCGGTTCACCCTCGCCCGCGGTGCCAACCCGGGCAGCGACATGGCGATCTCCGAGGAGTGGGCGGGCGGTTCGCGCAACTTCGGCAACAAGCTGTGGAACGCCACCAGGTTCGCGCTGATGAACGGTGCGACCACGGCCCGGGAGGTGCCAGCGCGCGACACGCTCACCGACGCCGACCGCTGGATCCTCGACCTCACCGACGCCGTCGTGTCCGAAGTGGACGATCTGTACGAGGACTACCAGTTCGCCAAGCTGTGCGACGCGCTCTACCACTTCACGTGGGACGAGCTGTGCGACTGGTACCTCGAGCTCGCCAAGGTCCAGCTCGCCGAGGGCGGCGACCGGGCGGACTCCACCCGGGCCGTGCTCGGCCACGTCTTCGACGTCGTGCTGCGGCTGCTGCACCCGCTGATCCCGTTCGTCACCGAGCGGCTGTGGACCACGCTCACCGGCGGGGAGTCCCTGGTGATCGCCGAGTGGCCGGCGGCGTCCGGGCACGCGGCCGACGCCGACGCGGCCGGGCGGGTGGGCGGCGTGCAGAAGCTCGTCACCGAGATCCGCCGGTTCCGCTCCGACCAGGGTGTCAAGCCCGGCCAGCGGGTCCCGGCCCGGCTGTCCGGTGTGGACACCGCGGGGCTGTCCGCGCTCGCGCCGGCCATGGCGTCGCTGGCCCGGCTGGAGGCACCCGGTGAGGCGTTCACCGCCGGCGCGTCGCTCGAGGTCGCGCTGGCCGGCGGCACCGTCGTGGTCGAGCTGGACCTGTCCGGCACGGTCGACATCGCCGCCGAGCGCAAGCGGCTCGCCAAGGACCTCGCCGCCGCGCGGAAGGAGCTGGCCGGCTGCGACGCCAAGCTGGGCAACCCCAACTTCACCGACAAGGCCCCGGCCGAGGTGGTCGCCAAGATCAAGGGCCGGCGCGAGGCCGCCGCCGCCGACATCGACCGGATCACCGCCCGGCTCGACACCATGCCGGGGAGCTGACGTGGACGAGTCCACTTGGGACGATCTGCACCAGGTCGAGGCGGAGCTCAACACCCGCTGGCCCGAGACCAAGATCGAGCCGTCGCTCACCAGGATCGCGGCCCTCGTCGACCTGCTCGGCGACCCGCACAAGTCCTACCCGGTGCTGCATGTCGCGGGCACCAACGGCAAGACGTCGGTGGCGCGGATGATCGACGCGCTGCTCAGCCGGATCGGCCTGCGGGTGGGCCGGTTCACCAGCCCGCATCTCCAGGTGGTCACCGAGCGGATCGCGATCGACGCGGTGCCGATCGCCCCCGAGCGTTACGTCGAGATCTACCGGGACATCGAGCCGTACGTGGCGATGCTCGACCGCGGTGCCGAAGTGCAGCTGAGCAAGTTCGAGGTGCTCACCGGCATGGCGTTCGCCGCGTTCGCCGACGCGCCGGTCGACGCGGCGGTACTCGAGGTGGGCCTCGGCGGCACGTGGGACGCCACCAACGTGGCCGACGCCCGGGTGGCGGCGGTCGGCCCGATCGGCGTCGACCACGTCGAGTACCTCGGCTCCGACCTCGCCGGCATCGCGCGCGAGAAGGCCGGGATCATCAAGCCCGGCTCGATCGCGCTGCTCGCCGAGCAGACCCCGGAGGTCGCGAAGGTCCTGTTGGAACGGTGCGCCGAGGTGGACGCCACGGTGGCCCGCGCGGGGCTGGAGTTCGGCGTGCTGCGCCGGGACGTGGCGGTCGGTGGGCAGCAGCTGAAGCTGCAGGGCCTCGGCGGCGCGTACGACGAGATCTTCCTGCCGCTGCACGGCGCGCACCAGGCGGCCAACGCGGCGCTCGCGCTCGCCGCCGTCGAGGCGTTCTTCGGCGCCGGCGCCCAGCGGGCACTGGACAGCGAGGCGATCCGCGAGGGCTTCGCGTCGGTGGTCGTGCCCGGCCGGCTGGAGCGGGTGCGCTCGTCGCCGAGTGTGTTCGTCGACGCCGCACACAACCCGCACGGTGCCCGGGCGCTCGCCGCCGCGCTGGAGGACGACTTCGGGTTCCGCAACCTCGTCGGCGTGGTGGCGACCATGGGGGACAAGGACGTCCAGGGCATCCTGGCCGCGCTGGAGCCGGTGCTGCACGAGGTGGTGATCACCACCAACTCCTCCGAGCGGGCGATGGACCCGAACGAGCTCGGCGAGGTCGCGGTCGAGGTGTTCGGCGTGGACCGGGTCACCGTCCAGCCGCGCCTGGACGACGCGGTGGAGACCGCGATCCGCCTCTCCGAGGAGGACATCGGCCCCAACGAGCCGATGTCCGGCGTCGGCGTGGTCGTCACCGGCTCGGTGGTCACCGCGGGCGAGACCCGGACGCTGTTCGGCAAGGAGCCCGCGTGAGCAAGCCTCCTGCCGATCCGATGAGGTCCTTCGCCGCGGTGATGGCGGCGACGCTGCTGCTCGAGGTCGTCGTCGTGCTGCTGTCGATGCCGGTGGTGGCGAACCTGGGCAGCGGCCTGGCCACCTGGCAGGGCGTGCTGGTCGGCGCGCTGGCGCTCGCGCTGCTGCTGACGTGCGCGGTGCTGCGCAAGCCGTGGGGGATCTGGGCCGCCGCGGGACTGCAGGCCGTGATGATCGTCTGCTGGGTCGCGCTGCCCGCGCTGGGCATCCTCGGGCTCGTCTTCGGTCTGGTGTGGACGATCCTGCTGTGGATGCGCTGGGACGTCGCCCGGCGGATGGCCGAGGGCACGCTGCCGAGCCAGCAGGCCGCGGCGAACACCGAGCCTGAGTCCACAGGGGACTGACACGCTCACCCACGACTGGGCTGTCGTCGGTCGCCTGTCGTTGGCCGCCTGGGCTACCTGAGCGCCGCGCGGACCGCCTCGAGTGCCTCGCCGGCGTCGATGCCGAGCGCGTGCGCGGTGGCGGCGTACTCGGCGGCGGCCTGGCGCAGCGCGCTGCGGCTGCGGTCGCCGAGCGCGCTGACGAACGTGCCGGCCCGGCCGCGGGTCTCGACCATCCCGGCCTCCTCGAGCTCGCGGTAGGCGCGGGCGACGGTGTTGGCGGCGAGGCCGAGCTCGGTGGCGAGCGCGCGGACGGTGGGCAGCCGGGTGCCGACGGCCAGCGTGCGGTCGCTGATCCGGCGGGCCAGCTGGGACCGCACCTGCTCGAACGGGGGCTGGGTCGAGGAGACGTCGATGGTGATCAGGTCTGCTGGCACGGCGTTCACGGTAACGGTCCGAAGGCGGGACGCTAGGCTGCGCCGGCATCCACATTCAGTGTCGTGAAGGAGAGTTGTGAGCGAGCTTGCGAGTGAACCATGGACGCAGGGCGACCGCGAGCGGCGTCACCGAGCCTGCGAGGTGACGTCGTGAGCGAGCGCACTCTGGTCCTGATAAAGCCGGACGGCGTCAGCCGGCGTCTGGTCGGCGAGGTCATCTCCCGCATCGAGCGCAAGGGCCTGTCGCTGGCCGCGCTGGAACTGCGGAACGTCGAGCGTTCGGTGGCCGAGCAGCACTACGCCGAGCACGCGGGCAAGCCGTTCTACGAGTCGCTGCTCGAGTTCATCACCTCCGGCTCGCTGGTGGCGATGGTCGTCGAGGGCGAGAACGCGATCGCGGCGTTCCGGCAGCTGGCGGGCGCCACCAACCCCGTGCAGTCCGCCACCGGCAGCATCCGCGGCGACTTCGCCGTCGAGGTGCAGTACAACATCGTGCACGGCTCGGACTCGCCGGAGTCGGCCAAGCGCGAGATCGACCTGTGGTTCCCGGGCGTGTGACCTGCCCGACGGGCGCGGGCCGCTGAAGGGCGCCCGCGCCCGCGAAGGACAAGGCGCGGGCCGCGGTCCGGCGCGTCAGGTCCACCTGCCGCTTCACGCCGTCAGCTAAACCCGTTCGACTTGTCGGTGCTGGCATCTAGTCTGCCGAACGTGGGTGACAACGGTGCGCTGGTTCGGGCGCGGGGGCTGGTCAAGCGGTTCGGCGAGTTCGCCGCCGTCGACGGGATCGACGTCGAGGTCCGGCGGGGCGAGGCGTTCGGCTTCCTCGGGCCCAACGGCGCGGGCAAGTCCTCCACCATGCGGATGGTCGGCTGCGTGTCCCCGCGCTCGGGCGGCGAGCTCACCGTGCTCGGCATGGACCCCGACCGCGACGGCCCGCGCATCCGGGCCCGGCTGGGCGTGGTGCCGCAGCAGGACAACCTCGACGCCGAGCTCACCGTCCGGCAGAACCTGCACGTCTACGGCCGCTACTTCGGCCTGTCCAAGTCCCACGTGCGGGCCAAGGCGGCCGAGCTCCTCGACTTCGCCCAGCTCACCGACCGCGCCGAGGACGAGGTCGAGCCGCTCTCCGGCGGGATGAAGCGCCGGCTCACCATCGCCCGCTCGCTCATCAACGACCCCGAGCTCATGCTCCTCGACGAGCCCACCACCGGCCTCGACCCGCAGGCCCGCCACCTGCTGTGGGACCGCCTGTTCCGGCTCAAGCAGAGCGGCGTCACGCTCCTCATCACCACCCACTACATGGACGAGGCCGAGCAGCTCTGCGACCGCCTGGTCGTCATGGACGGCGGCCGCATCGTCGCCGAGGGCAGTCCCGTCGAGCTCATCGGCCGGTACTCCACGCGGGAGGTGCTCGAGCTGCGCTTCCCGCCCGGCGAGACGCCCGAGCAGGACCTCGCCGTGCTCGCCGACCGGGTCGAGGTGCTGCCCGACCGCATGCTGCTCTACACCGCCGACGGCGAGGCGGTGCTCGCCGCCGCGCACGCGCGGGGCGTGCGGCCGCTGTCCAGCCTCGTGCGGCGCAGCACCCTGGAGGACGTGTTCCTGCGGCTCACCGGAAGGACCCTGGTGGACTGATGACCCAACAGTCCGAAGTGGACGCACCGGCCGTGCCGCGGCCCGGCACCGGGCGGGTGCTCGGGCCGGTGCGGGCCGCGTTCATCGTCGTCGAGGGCATGTGGACCTGGTACCGGCGCAACTGGCGGGCCACCGTGGTCTCCAGCATCGTGCAGCCGGTGCTGTTCCTGCTGGCGCTGGGCTTCGGCCTCGGCTCGCAGGTCCAGCCCACCGAGGCCACCGGCGGGCTGCGCTACGTCGTCTACCTCGCGCCCGCGCTGCTCGTGGCCACGGCGGCGCAGATCGCGGCGTTCGAGTCCACCTACCCCGTCCTGTCCGGGTTCAAGTGGCAGCAGACCTACCACGCCATCAGCGCCTCGCCGATCGGCCCGGCCCAGATCCTCGCCGGCCACCTCACCTGGGTGGGCATCCGGCTCACCACCGCCGGCGCCGCGTACCTGCTGGTCGCCGCGGCTCTCGGCACGCTCACCAGCCCGGGCGTGCTCATCACGCTCGTGGTCTCGGTGCTCACCGGGCTGGCGGTCGCCGCGCCGATCACCGCCTACTCGGCCACCATCGAGACGGAGGGGCAGCAGTTCAACGCCATCTTCCGGTTCGTCGTGATGCCGATGACGCTGTTCGCCGGCGCGTTCTTCCCCGTCGAGCAGCTGCCGGTGTGGATCCGGCCCGTCGCGTGGGTCACCCCGGTCTGGCACGGCACCGAGCTCGGCCGGGGCGCCGCGTTCGGCACGCTGGCCTGGTGGCCCGCGCTCGGGCACCTCGCGTTCCTGCTCGCGTTGTTCCTCGGCAGCGCCTGGCTCGCCACCCGCAACTACCGCAGGCGGCTGGCGTCGTGACGGCCACCATCGACGAGGCGCCGCCGCGGGGCGGGCTGCTGCTGCGGATGCTGCCCACGGGTATGTACGCCGGCCGGGCGCGGGTCATGGTCGAGCGGTCGATGCTGGTCAACCGCCGGGCCTGGCTCGCGGTGGTCTCCGGGTTCTGCGAGCCGCTGTTCTACCTGTTCGCCATGGGCGTGGGGTTCGGCAGGCTGGTCGGCGACGTCGCTGGTCCCGGTGGCGAGCCGACGGACTACGTCGCCTACGTCGCGCCCGCGCTACTGGCCGCGTCCGCGATGAACGGCGCGGTGTACGACGCCACGTTCAACATCTTCTTCAAGTTCAAGTACGCCAAGCTCTACGACGCGATGCTGGCCACCCCGCTCGGCCCGCTCGACATCGCCATCGGTGAGATCGCGTGGGCGCTGCTGCGTGGCGGGATGTACGCGTTCGGTTTCCTCGTGGTGATGCTCGGCATGGGGCTCATCGCGTCGCCGTGGGCCGTGCTCGCGTTACCCGCGGCGTTGTTCATCGCGTTCTCGTTCGCCGCCATCGGCATGGCGTGCGCCACGTTCATGCGGTCCTGGCAGGACTTCGAGCTCGTGCAGCTCGCGCTGATGCCGATGTTCCTGTTCTCCACCACGTTCTTCCCGCTCGCCGTCTACCCGGCACAGGTGCAGGTCGGCGTCCAGTGCCTGCCGCTCTACCACGCGATCGAGATCATGCGGGCGCTGTGCACCGGCTTCGTCGACGTCTCGATCCTCGGCCATCTCGCGTACTTCGTGGTCATGGCCGCCATCGGCGTGGTCGTCGCCTCCCGCAGGCTGGGGATCCTGCTGCTGCGCTGACCGGCGGCGCAGCAGCAGGACCGGGCTGTCAGAACAGCGGGCCGGTGATCGTGATGCCGAGGTTGTCGCCATAGCCGGAGTAGAGGGCGAAGATCAGCAGCGCCCCGCCCGCCAGCGCGAGGTCCTTCTGGAACTGGATCATCTCCAGCTGCTTGGCCTGCGGGTCCGTCTCCTTCCAGAACGCGTGCATCAGGAACGCGGTCGGGAGCAGGAAGATCACCAGCAGCAGGGCGCCGAGGTCGAGCCAGATCCCCAGCAGCACCATCAGCGCGCCGATGACGATCAGCACGCCGCTGGCGAAGGTGGCGAGCTTCGCCTGGGGCACGCCCTTGCTCGCGGCATACCCGCCCATGGCCTCGGCCTGGGTGATGTGGGCGAAGCCGGAGCCTAGGAAGAGAGCGACGAACAGGATGCGTCCGATGAGTGCCACGACGTCCACGATGACCTCCAAGAGGCAGGACGGATAGTCAACTGTTCAACTGTCTCGCTCCGCGATCATCGGCGCAAGCGGCAGCGCGCGGAGGGCGCGAGTTACCCTTTACGCATTATGGAGTCCGTCTTTCCCAGGCTCGAGCCGTTGCTGCCCAGAGTGTCCAAGCCGGTCCAGTACGTCGGCGGGGAGCTCAACTCGACCGTCAAGGACTGGGACGCCGCCGCCGTGCGCTGGGCGTTGATGTACCCGGACGCCTACGAGGTGGGTCTGCCCAACCAGGGCGTCATGATCCTCTACGAGGTGCTCAACGAGCAGCCCGACGTGCTGGCCGAGCGCACCTACGCGGTCTGGCCCGACCTCGAGGCGCTGATGCGTGAGCACGGCGTGCCCCAGTTCACGGTGGACGGCCACCGCCCGGTCGGCGCGTTCGACCTGCTGGGCGTCAGCTTCTCCACCGAGCTCGGCTACACCAACCTGCTCTCCGCGCTCGACCTCGCCGGCATCCCGCTGCACGCCGCCGACCGCACCGGCGAGCACCCCATCGTGCTCGCCGGCGGGCACGCCGCGTTCAACCCGGAGCCGGTCGCCGACTTCATCGACGCCGCCGTGCTGGGCGACGGCGAGGAGGCCGTCCTCGAGATCACCGACCTCGTGCGCACGTGGAAGCGGGAGGGCTCGCCCGGCGGCCGGGACGAGATCCTCACCCGGCTCGCCGAGACCGGCTCGGTGTACGTGCCGCGCTTCTACGACGTCGGCTACCACGCCGACGGCGGGCTGGCACACGTCACGCCCAACCGGGCGCGGGTGCCCGCGCGGGTCGCCAAGCGCACCACCATGGACCTCGACGCGTGGCCGTACCCGAAGCAGCCGCTGGTGCCGCTCGCGGAGAGCGTGCACGAGCGGATGAGCGTCGAGATCTTCCGCGGCTGCACCCGGGGCTGCCGGTTCTGCCAGGCCGGCATGATCACCCGGCCGGTGCGCGAGCGGTCGATCGAGGGCATCGGCGCGATGGTCCACAAGGGACTCGAGGCCAGCGGCTTCGAGGAGGTCGGGCTGCTGTCGCTGTCCAGCGCGGACCACTCGGAGATCGCCGAGATCACCAAGGGGCTCGCCGACCGGTACGAGGGCACGAACACGGGCCTGTCGCTGCCGTCGACCCGGGTCGACGCGTTCAACATCGACCTCGCCAACGAGCTGTCCCGCAACGGCAGGCGCTCCGGGCTCACGTTCGCGCCCGAGGGTGGCAGCGAGCGGATTCGCCGGGTCATCAACAAGATGGTGTCCGAGGCAGACCTCATCCGGACGGTCAGCGCCGCGTACGCGAACGGCTGGCGGCAGGTGAAGCTGTACTTCATGTGCGGCCTGCCCACCGAGACCGACGACGACGTGCTGCAGATCGCCGCGATGGCCAAGGAGGTCATCCGCGCGGGCCGGGAGGCCAGCGGCCGCAAGGACATTCGCTGCACCGTCTCCATCGGCGGGTTCGTGCCCAAGCCGCACACGCCGTTCCAGTGGGCGGCCCAGTGCGATCCGGACACTGTGGACGACCGGCTGCGCAAGCTGCGTGAGGCGGTCAACTCCGACCGCGGGGTGGGCCGCAACATCGGCATGCGCTACCACGACGGCAAACCGAGCCTCATCGAAGGCCTGCTGTCCCGCGGCGACCGGCGCGTCGGCCGGGTCATCGAGCGGGTGTGGCGTTCCGGCGGGAGGTTCGACGGCTGGAGCGAGCACTTCTCCTACGAGCGCTGGGTGTCCGCGGCCGCCGAGGAGCTCGAGCCGCTCGGCGTGAGCCTCGCGTGGTTCACGACCCGCGAGCGCGCCGAGGACGAGGTGCTGCCCTGGGACCACCTGGACTCGGGCCTGGACAAGGCCTGGCTCTGGGACGACTGGCAGGAAGCCCTGGACGAGCGAGAGCTCGACGACTGCCGCTGGACCCCGTGCTTCGACTGCGGCGTCTGCCCGGCCATGGGCACGGACATCGAGATCGGCCC